>NZ_FOQF01000053.1 GCF_900113655.1 Pseudobutyrivibrio sp. OR37
AATTATGTAATCACTGATGTAGAAAAGGAAAGAAAGTTTGTATGTGTTGATACACATGATATGCCTATCGTTGCAGTTGTTGACCCAGAGATGATGTCTTCAATGCCAAAGGGCCTTACAGCAGCTACAGGTATGGATGCCCTTACACACGCAATCGAAGGATATACAACAAAGGCTGCATGGGAAATGACAGATATGTTCCATCTTGAAGCTATCCGTCTTATCTCTAAGAATCTTCGTGATGCAGTAGAAAACAAGAAAGAGGGCCGTGAGGGAATGGCTCTTGGTCAGTACATTGCTGGTATGGGATTTTCAAATGTAGGTCTTGGTATTGACCACGCAATGGCTCACACACTTTCAGCACATTATGATACACCACACGGTGTTGCATGCGCTATGTTCCTTCCAATCTCTATGGAATTTAACCGTGAGTACACAGGTGAGAGACTCCGTGAGGTAGCTAGAGCTATGGGAGTTGAAGGAGTTGATAACATGACTCAGGATGAATATCGTGATGCAGCTATTGCAGCTGTAAAGAAGCTTTCTGAGGATGTTGGAATCCCAACAACTCTTGATAAGATTAAGGAAGAAGACTTAGATCAGCTTGCTACAGATGCTCTTAACGATGCATGCTATCCAGGTAACCCACGTGAGGCTACAAAGGAGCAGGTAATCGAAATGTTCCGTATGCTTATGGCGTAAACGTATATAAAACCTAGTAGAAAAGCTTTGCCTATTACTATAGGCAGAGCTTTTTTCTTTAAAGAAATTGTAATTATTATCTATATTTGGTACTATTCATTGATATTAGAAAAATAAAAATTGTTTCAATGACATAAGCTCTTAAGAGCGTGGAATAGTTGGAGGCATCACTATAAATTTATGAAAAAGGGAATAGCAAATTCTGCAATTGAATATCAGAAATTATTTCATGATTTTGCCAAGATTACAGATGTGAGTAATCAGGATGGATTTGTCTTATATGAAAATAAGAAGGCGGGCTCTATAGTAAGCTATGGCCAACCTGAAACCATTCAATGTGGTGTTGGTGATTATGTGGTTGATAGCGATTTTTCCATTGAATATAACTACGGAACCAGGTTTTTGCATTTTGGAATTATATATGAAGGAATAACTTACTCATTGAAAAATGGTGAGCTTATAGCACAGTCCATTCCATCATCCTTTATGGCATTAGAAAAAATGGACAAGGGTGTAGGTGTGTGGCGGGCGGGCCAACATTTTAAGGGTGTAGAGTTTTCTATTAATTATGATTACCTTATAGATACAATATTTCCATTAATTAATAGACAGGAAGCAGATTTTGATTTTATCAAGGTAAACACACGCTATACCATGTTAAGCCAGGAGATAATAGATGTTTTATCTAAGATAGAAGGTTATATTAAAAAACGCATATTTACTAATGCACTGATGCAGGCCTGCGCTATTGAGCTTGTGGAGCTTTTACTAGCGCCTTCTTCAAGAATGCTTTTTGTTACCAGTAAAGACCGATATATTAGAGTGGTAAGGGCTGGAAACAGGGATATAAAAATAAGTTCGGAAGATATTAATAAGTTAAATAAAGTCCGGGATATAATAGTTAGCTCTGCTTATGATTTTAAAACTATACCTATGTTGGCAAAAGAAGTAGGAATTAGTGAGCAAAAATTAAAATATGGTTTTCAGGATTATTTTAAACAGACAGTTTGGGACTTTCAGAACAATATCAGAATGAGTAGAGCAGCATTTTTGATAAAGGAAGATGAAATGAATTTTGAAGAAATATCAAAAGCAGTTGGCTATCACAGCCAAACTGCTTTCTACAATGCTTTTAAGAAATGGTGTGGCTTAACACCAGGTGATTTTAAGAGATATTTGTCAAATCATCATGAGAACTGATTGGTATAATCATAGGAGAGCAGGACACAGGATCTGTAATAACAACACTTTTTAAACCGTAAATATTTTCGATGACGGTAGAAGTGATAATATCCTGTGGTCGGCCTTCTGTTATTAGTTTTCCATTTTTCATGGCGAATATATAATCTGCATATTTACTGGCAAGATTAATGTCGTGTAACACCATGACAATGGTAGTTTTCTTTTTCGTATTTAGATCTTTTAACAAATCTAAAATTTCAATTTGATATGCAATATCTAAGAAGGTAGTAGGCTCATCTAAAAATAAAATATCTGTCTGTTGTGCCAAGGCTAATGCAATGAATACACGTTGGCGCTGACCGCCAGAGAGCTCATCAATACTTCTATCTGCAAGGTCACAGATTTTCATTGCTTCCATTGCGTCCTTTACAGCAGCGTAATCTGCTGAAGTAAGTGAACACATAAATTTTCTATATGGAAAACGACCTCTTGTAACAAGCTCAGCTACTGTTATACCCTCAGGTGCGATAGAATTTTGAGGAAGTAGGCCTATTGATTTTGCAATATCCTTATTTTTCATTTCCTGTAATGATTTATCATTTAAAACTATAGAGCCAGATTGAGGCGTAAGCAGTCTACAGAAGGTTTTTAGCATAGTAGATTTTCCACTTCCATTTGAACCCAATATTACGCTTATTTTATGGGCAGGAATCTTAAGGTTGATTCCATCTATAATTGTGCTATTTCCATATCCAACTACTATGTCATTAGCTTTTAGAATATTATCTTTCATTTAAATAGAACCTCCACTGTTTTGCTTAATAAGAAGATATACCAAATAAGGTGCACCTAGAATTCCTGTAATAATTCCTACTGGATATCTGGTAGGCAATAGATTTTGTCCTATGAAATCTCCAGCAAGAACAAGTATTGCACCGGTGAGTGCGGCAGGAATTGTGTTAATCTGATTCCTACTACATAGCCTGCTAGCTATAGGGCCTGATAGAAATGCTATAGAAGATATAGGACCGGAAATAGCAGTTGCAAAGGCAATTAACACTACTGAAATAAATATTAGCAGGGAACGAGTCATATCGACGTTTACACCAAGGATAGAGGCATATTTTTCTCCAAGCTCCATGGCTTGCAAGCTGTTACCGAGATAAGTCATTGTAATTAGAGCTAATAGCACAATAACAATCAGTAATGGAAGAGTATCTGTGGTGATTCCGTTTAGGTTCCCTGACATCCAGCGCATAGCAGTAGGAACATCATATTCAGAGGCCTTCATTATCATCCAGTTTATAAGGGCTAAAAAGAAGGCTTGGGCCCCGATGCCAGTGAGAATTAGTCTGTTAGTGGAATAACCATCTTTATTGGCTAACTTGTAAATTAATAGTGCAGAGGCTGCACCTGCTATAACAGCTATGACGGATACCAATCCTCTATTCAGGTTTAGAAAAAGTATGCAAAATACAGCAGCTACTGTAGAGCCTGATGAAACGCCAATAATATCTGGACTTGCGAGAGGATTGCCAAGAAGTGTTTGGAAGGTATTTCCAGCTATCGCAAATGCGATACCGCAGAAGATACCAGCTAATGTTCGTGGAAGTCTTAGCTTCATAATGATATAATTGTTCTCATTTGATAGGATTGTATGGATTACCTCCATAAGAGAATAGTTTTTTTCGCCAATCGTCATATTAAGGCAAACCAGTATAAGTAGGATAATTGCCATAATAATCAGTGTGTTTTTGTATTTAACTCGGTGGGATTTTAGACCGTAGAATATTTTTGAATTATCTATCATAAGGACTGTAGCTTTGCCTTTCTAATTATATAAATAAATACTGGTGCTCCAATGAGAGCTGTCATAATACCAGATTCTAGTTCACCTGGTCTTCCAAGGATTCGTCCAAGTACATCAGAGATAATAAGGATAGCCCCACCATAAATGCCACTACATAGGATAAGTACCTTGTGATTGCTACCAACAATTGCTCTAATAAGATGTGGAATCATTAGTCCAATAAAGCTAATGGGACCTGCAAGAGCAGTAGTGGTAGAACATAAAATAACACCGCAGATGGCAGCGATTCCTCTGGTAAGACCAACGTTTAAGCCAAGTGATTTGGCTGTCTCCTCTGATAGAAGCATAGCATCTAGATTATTAGAAATTATTAAGCTTATAACAATGGATGCCATAGTAAATGGAAGTAGTAGCAATATATCTGTGGTTGTAGTTCCACCGATACTTCCAATTTGCCAAAAGCGAAAAGCGGTCATAACACTTGAATCTGGCATTACCAAAATACTTATAATGCTTGTTAAAGCAGTGCTTACAGCGGCACCTGATATTGCAAGCTTGATTGGGGTTGCACCACCATTTCCAAGTGATGCAAGATTATATACAAACAGTGCAGTAAGAAGCGCACCAATAAAGGCGATGGTAATGTAAGCGACCTTTGACTGAATATTGAAGAATGCAATTCCAATAACAATGAAAAGTGACGCACCAGTGTTAACACCTAAGATGCTTGGGTCTGCAATAGGATTTCTTGTTATGGACTGCATCAGTACACCGGCAATACTTAAGGACATTCCTGCAATCAGACCAAAGATGGTTCTTGGTATTCTAGCGGCTACAACATTTGCGTTGAAGCTATCAGTATTTCGTCCACAAATACCATCTATAATATCAGACAAACCTACGGCTTTTGCACCGTAGGTAATTGATACAATAACAGATAGCATTAGGACAATTATTCCTATAGTAAATACGATTGTTATTTTATTCTGTTTCAATTTTATTTGCTGCCTCACTTAGTAAAGATAAATAGTCATCGATTGCATAAGGGATGGAAAGGATTGATGGTGTAGTTGCTGCAGCTAGGGCTGTGGTCGAATCAATAAGAACAACAGCACCATTTTTAACAGCTGGAATCTGGCTCATAAGTGGGTCAGCCTGCATAGCCTCAAGAAGTCCCTTATCACCGTAAACTACCATAATATCAACGTCATTTAATGTTTCTGTATTTTCTCTAGAGATTGTTACAGAAAAATCCTCTGTAGAGCTTGCAAGGGAAAGAATGCTCTCAGGTGTCTTTAATCCCAAATCATTAAGGTATGATGCTCTTGGATCATTTGGGAGATAAGCGTAGAAAGTGCTCATATCATCCTGGGAAATCCAAAAATATCCTGCGGTTTTGCCATTAAGCTCAGGATAGTCTGCAAGCTTTTCAGCAATAAGAGCATCTGTATCTTCTACAAGTTTTTCGCCTTCTGCCTTCATACCCATTGCAGTAGCATTAGTGATTGTCTGCTCACGCCAGTTTGTCTTCCATGCAGTTTCAAGGTAAGGGATTACTGGTGCAATCTCAGAAAGAAGATTATATTCTTCCTCAGTGAATCCAGAGTATGATGCGATAATAATGTCAGGCTCGCAAGCAGCAATCGCTTCATAATCCCAACCAGTTTCGTCATTAAATACATTTGGGTTTTCTACACTCAAATCAGTAAAGGCTTCATCTGTCCAAAGGTGTAGCTTGTTTTCTGACATCTTTCCATAGTTTGCTGCAGAAACTCCTACTGGAACTACGCCAAGTGCAAGAGTTGTATCCTGATTAGCCCATCCAAGATTAACAATACGTTCTGGCTTACTTTCAATAGTAGTTTCACCAAAAGCGTGCTTTATTGTTATAGGAAATTCTGCATCAGCTTTAGTGTATGTCGTAGATACAGCTACAGATGCTTCAGTATTATTTTTTTCAGATGTGGCACCGCAACCAATCATGCTAGTAGCTACAATTGATGCAGTGACTAATAATGAAAATAATCTTTTTTTCATAATAAATAGAATCCTCCGTGTTTGCCGATTAAATCTTTAGTTAGTAATTCCTAACGGTGATGACTAATCTAACACAGGAAGTTAGTTTAGTCAAACAAGACGACTGATTTGGCAAAAACTGCACCCAATACAGTAGGAAATGTTAATTTTATTCTATCTATGAGAAATTGTATATCCATAATTAACTAAGAGACATTTTGCAGCTGAGGTTTCTTGACATTTCAGATTCTAAGCCGTAATCTAGTAGACGTTGCTTAAGATTAAAAGCAAATTTTTAATATGGGACAGGTAAAAAAATGAACGCTAAATCTATTATTAAAGAGATGTTAATACTCACAGTTGCTATCATTATTATTGGCGCTGGAGTATTCTTTTTTCTAATGCCAAGTCATGCTGCAGTAAGCAGTATCTCAGGCTTCGCAATTGTGTTAAACAACTTCTTGCCATTTTCAGTGTCAGAAATCACCATGGTTTTGAATGTTATTTTACTTATAATCGGTTTCATTACATGTGGTACTGAATTTGGATATAAAACAGTTTACACATCAATCCTACTTCCACTTACAATAGGTTTTTTCGAGAAGCTATTACCAGATTACACATCCCTTACAGGAGATGCTACTCTTGATGTAGTATGCTACATCTTTGTAGTAAGTATTGGTAGTGCAATCCTATTTAATAGAAATGCTTCTTCAGGTGGACTTGATATTGTTGCCAAAATTCTTAATAAATATCTGAGAATTGACCTTGGTAAGGCTATGTCGATTTCAGGTATGTGTATAGCACTTTCATCAGCCCTTGCATACGATTCCAAAACTGTTATCTTAAGTGTTCTTGGAACCTATCTAAATGGTATGGTTCTTGACCATTTTATATTTGATCAGAAGCTTAAAAGGAGAGTATGTATTGTCTCTCCATTTGAATCACAAATCAGAGATTACATTTTAAATGAACTACATAGTGGTGCCAGTGTGTACAAGGTTACTGGAGCCTACCGTATGGAAGAGCATGACGAAATCATCACAATTGTGGATAAGGGCGAGTTCCAAAAGCTCATGGCTTTTATCGACAAAGTAGACCCAAAAGCTTTTGTTACTGTATATAAGGTCAGCGATATGCAATATCAGTCTAAGAATATGCCGGAAAGAATATTTTAAATTGATTTTAGGGGGTATATTAATTTAAAATAAAATCATAGTAATGTATTCCAAATTAGGAGGGTATTTATGGCATCGAAAGTATATTTTATCAAGGATGTTACAGCAGAAGCGGTAGTAAAGATGTACGATAAGCTTGGTATCACATTGCCAGGCAAGGTTGCTGTAAAGGTTCATTCTGGAGAAGAGGGAAATCAAAATTATCTCAAACCAGAATTTTGGAAACCTATGGTAGAGCATGTTAATGGCACCATCGTGGAGTGCAATACCGCCTATGAGGGCGAAAGAAATTACACTGATAAGCATATTAAATTATTAAAAAGACATGGTTGGAATGAATATTTTGATGTAGATCTTATGGATGCCGAAGGGCCAGACATCGAAATCCCTATCAAAAATGGCACACACCTTAAGAGTGATATTATGGGCAAGAATTTTTTGAATTATGATTCTATGCTTGTTTTATCTCATTTTAAAGGTCATCCTATGGGAGGATACGGTGGAGCCTTAAAGCAGCTTTCTATTGGTTGTGCTTCATGCGCTGGTAAGGTTCGTATACATTCTGCTGGCAAATACGATAAGGCTAGTGAACAGGATATAGTATGGAACGATTTGCCTGAACAGGACGCATTTCTAGAGAGTATGGCTGAGGCTGCCTCAGCAGTTGTGGACCACTTTGGAAAAAACATAGCATTTATCAATGTAATGGCAAATATGTCTGTAGATTGTGATTGCTGCGCAGTAGCAGAGGATCCTTGCCTTAAGGACATCGGTATTCTTGCCAGTCTTGATCCAGTTGCCATTGACAGAGCTTGTCTTGATTTGGTATATGCCTCTAAAGATGTGGGAAGAGAACATTTCCTTGAGAGAGTTACCACCAGAAATGGAGAGCATACTCCTGAAACAGCAGCAAAGCTCGGAGTTGGAAGTCTTGAATATGAATTAATAGAACTTTAAATAACATAGGACACCTCAAATTCGAGGTGTCCTTTTAATTTACATTGCATTCCTAGGATTCCAAATCAGATTATCCCAATGCTCTAACTCATCTTCTGTCATAAAACCATTTGATGTGCCCATATATCCGATATAGTTAGAGGCAAATAGTAAAGCTTTATGAATAGCTATCTTAGAATCGCTTGTCTTTAAGAAATAATGTAAGAAGCAGGCAAATAAAGCATTTCCGGCACCAGCTGTACTAACAATCTGCTTTGAATTAACGGCATTATAATGAGCTGTGAAATCCTTGTATTTGTCATAGATTAGAACGCCCTGCTCACCTTGGCCTAAAACTATTATTTCAGGATCATATTTATCCGACATTTCCTTTACAAATTCATAAGGTTCTTCATCAATAGAATTATCGTTGAAATAAAGGATGTTTGCATTCTTTAAGAAATCTTCGTTATAAATTTCCTTTTCACGCTTAAAGCTGTGGATTTTTACAGCCAGCTTTTTATTGAAATCTACTGCTCGTGAAATAAATGGACGGCAGAAGTTTACGTTTGAAAGAACCATCATATCGCAACTAGGAACTAATGGGTCTACAAGCATCATATCGTACATAGCATTTCGAATATCTTTTAGATCCTCAAAACGCTGTGCCTTTCGCCTTGAGTCGTAAAGTAGAACTTCCATAGGAGTTTCCTTGATGATTGGAAGAACGTACTCTGTCGATAGAGTTACCGCTCTTGTTGAAGGATTGAGAATATTCAAATCCTCGTTTTTTCCTACGACGGTCATAAATTCTACCTCATCACCTAACCACTTTAGAGCAAGTGACTCGTTGAAAGCATCTCCACCTGCAGCAATATATATAGTATCCCTCTCCCCGGTATAAGGCTCGTATTTAATAGGGATTTCCTTAACCTTTACAATTGTTTCTAGTTGAGTGATTCCGGCTACAATAAATTTACTCATAGTGACTTTCTCCTCTGTAAGTTAAACTTATGAAAAAATATAAATGCTAACGTTGCTCACAAAATCGTAATTGACATTTAATATTGCAGAAAATTGGAAAATATCCATGTTGAAATCGTTTATCCATGTCTACAGTAGAAATATAGAATATTTTTCCACAACCAGGGCATTTACGTTTCACCATTTCCATAATGCACACTCCTTCTATAAAACCACATTCTTTATTGTATTCTAGCAATAAAAAATGTAGAAATTATATCGGAGTTGTGTAGATTTAATGCAAAGTGGTATTAGGAGATGAGCAGCGGGCGATTTTAGGCCTATTGTTTATAATTTTGGGACAATTCAAACAAAAAGAGGATTTTCGGCAAATAGATTTACTTTGAGAAAATCCTCGAAAAGGGGTTTACAACAGGGGATTTAGGTGATATTATAATCGAGCACTGAGGGACAGCAAGTCACACAGTGCAAAAGAAAAGCGAAGATTGATAACTGAACAGTGAAACAAACCTTGAATTAATACAAGTTTTTAAAACATGTATCCTTGAAATTCATTTAGTTTCTTAATGAAACGAAACCTTTATAGTAAACAAGTCAGATTTATTTTGACTCGGAATTGAACTCAAGTAACTTCGGTTACTTACATATTAAACATGAGAGTTTGATCCTGGCTCAGGATGAACGCTGGCGGCGTGCTTAACACATGCAAGTCGAACGAAGCAACTTATTACGATCCCTTCGGGGTGACGAGTTATTGACTGAGTGGCGGACGGGTGAGTAACGCGTGGGTAACCTGCCTTGTACAGGGGGACAACAGTTGGAAACGACTGCTAATACCGCATAAGCGCACAGCTTCGCATGAAGAAGTGTGAAAAGATATTTCGGTACAAGATGGACCCGCGTCTGATTAGCTAGTTGGTGAGGTAACGGCCCACCAAGGCGACGATCAGTAGCCGACCTGAGAGGGTGACCGGCCACATTGGGACTGAGACACGGCCCAAACTCCTACGGGAGGCAGCAGTGGGGAATATTGCACAA
>NZ_FOQF01000025.1 GCF_900113655.1 Pseudobutyrivibrio sp. OR37
CAGACCTTAGGTATGAAAGATTTATACTCTCACAGAAAAGAAACCATAGAAAGAATCTTCGGAACAGCCAAAGAGAATCATGGTTTTAGATATACGCAGATGTATGGGAAGGCGCGCATGGTAATGAAGGTTGCGCTTACCTTTGCGTGTATGAATTTAAAGAAGCTGGCAAAGATACAGCAAGAATGGGATTTAGAAATGGCCTAAAGGAAGGCCTTTTTACATAAAAATCAAAATATAATCTTAGAAAAATGGAAAGGATGCTGCAAAACTTAGTTTTGCAGCATCCTCTTTGTCTACACTCTGTAATCTCACATACAGTTGTATGTGAGATTTTTTTATTAGCTTTAGGTTGGGGAACCTATTCAATATACGCCTTCACTTTTCTAGTGAGGCTAGAATTCTTTTGGCTATCATTTCGATAGCATATTTCATGGTAAGTTGGATTTTTCGTATCCATGCGCAGCAAGCAGGATATGGTTTATTTTCTGTACCTTTTTGCACTCTTTTTTTGCGAAGGCAGGGTGACAGAGGAATACTTTACACGGAAATAAGTAACTATTTTGTTTTGTGCGGGTGACAGGACTTGAACCTGCACGGAGATTACCACTGCGGAAGCTGATGTGGGAAGCCATAGTGGTAAAGTAAGCCGGAAATTACCACTGTGAAGCCGATGCAGGGAAGCCACAGTGGTAAAGGAAGCCGGAAATTACCACTGTGAAGCCGATGCAGGGAAGCCACAGTGGTAAAGGAAGCCGGAGATTACCACTGTGAAGCTGATGAATGGAAACGCAGTGGTAAAGGAAGCCGGAAATTACCACTGCGGAGCCGATGCGGGAAGCCACAGTGGTAAAGGAAGCCGGAAATTACCACTGCGGAGCTGATGCAGGAAGCCACAGTGGTAAAGTAAGCCGGAAATTACCACTGTGAAGCCGATGCAGGGAACCACAGTGGTAAAGCAAGCCAGAGATTACCACTGCGGAAGCCGATGCAGGAAGCCGCAGTGGTAAAGTAAGCCAGAAATTACCACTGCGAAAGCTGATGCAGGAAGCCGCAGTGGTAAAGTAAGCCGGAAATTACCACTGCGGAGCCGATGCAGGGAAGCCACAGTGGTAAAGGAAGCCGGAAATTACCACTGTGGAAGTTGATGCAGGGAACCACAGTGGTAAAGCAGAAGTCAGAAAAGCCAAAAAAGAAAAGGAGTATTATGAGTAAAGCTATAATTGATGTTTTAAACAAGGAAAGAAATCAACTTATCATGGAAAAAGAAAGATTAGAGAAAGTAATTGTCCCAGATGATGGTAGTTATTTGGAAATTAAGAAGAACAAGGGAAAGTATGTCCAGTATTATAAGTGTAGCAAAAAGGGAAATAGCATGGCTTCAGCCAAAACTTTTATTAGAAAAAGTGATTTAGATATCGCAAAGCAGCTTGCTCAGTCTGAATTCGATAGGAAGCTTTATGCAGATATCAATACCAGATTCAATAGATTAGATTCTTTGCTAAGCTATTATAGCAATAATAGAATAAGTGATTTATATTCAAAGTTATCCCCTGAAAGAAGAGCATTGATAGAAAGTACTTATTTAGATGATGAGAATTATATAAAGCAGTGGCAAGAGTTATATGCAAACAAAGATGATGAATACATAAGTAAGTACCCCATCGAAACCCAATATTACACCGAAAAAGGCGAACATGTCAGATCAAAGTCTGAAATGATAATAGCAGACAAGCTTTCCAAAGCAGGTGTTCCTTATGTATATGAGCCAGCCTGTGATTTGAATAAGAAAGGACTTCACCCAGATTTCGCTGTACTCAACATAACAACTAGAGAGACATATTTCTATGAGCATTTTGGGATGATGGATAAGCCAGAGTATGCCACAGCAGCAATAAGAAAGATTGCTAAGTATCGCGAGCTAGGATACGAGTATGGGCAGAAGCTGTTGTTTACATTCGAGACTGGTGGAGATGGATTAAGTATAAAAGATTTAAAAATAATAATTGAAAAATATTTACGAAATTAATAATTTTACTGTCATATTTTGTCATCATTAGTCGTATTATAAGTGAAGGCCTTTCAAAAAACATACGAGGTGAAAAAGATGCCATATATGAATAGCCATAACGTGCAACAGCTTGTAAATCGATATTCTGATATGATTCTAAGGATTAGTTTTATGCAGCTGAAAAGTACTGATGATGCAGAAGATATTTGCCAAGATGTATTTATGAAACTTTTAACTGGGGATTTTCAGTTCGAAAGTGAAGCGCATGAAAAAGCTTGGATTATCCGCACAACTATAAATGCATGCAGAGATCATATGCGAACAAGTTTCTGGAAAAGAGCGACCGTATTAGATGAAGCCTATGGAATTCATGCAACAATGCAACAAGATTCAGAGATGCTAGAAATCATCATGACATTACCTAAGAACTATAGAACCAGTATTTATCTGCATTATTACGAAGGATATTCAGTAAATGAAATCGGGACAATGCTAAATAAACCTGCAAATACCATATCTGCATATTTATCTAGGGGAAGAAAGAAATTAAGACCGTTATTGAAAGATGCTTATGATTTGCAGTGTAGTTCACTTGAAAGGAGTTAATCATGGATAAAGATTTACGAGAAGAGATAATAGAATCTATGGATGCAATTTGTTTTTCACCTTCAGATAAGAAAAGGATTGTGGCTAATCTTACACAAGCTAAGATTACACCAATTGAAAGAGAGGGCAAAAATATGAAGAAATGGAAGCTGCCAAAGGTAGCAGTAATTGCAGTAACAGTTATAGCTTTGACTGGTGGAGTAGCTTATGCAGCAGGTACGATTTCAAGCACTTCAGTAGGTTCATCGATATTCGATTATAAATACACCTATGAAAAGCTTGATAAGATATATGATAAGGCAGGATTTGAAGGATATATTATAGAGGAATTCTCAAATGGATATTCCTTTGATAAAGCTGCAGTTTTAAAAGTTAATGGGCAGGATAAAAATTTAAACAATGTTAAATCTTGGAATGAAATTGATGTAAAGTATGAGAATGCTCAAGGAGATGAAATAGGCCTTGCATTGGACGAAAGTATAAATACAGGAGAGACTGAAGACGATAGGACTCCATCCTCATCAAGAGACATAAATGGAATCATTGTTAAATATAACGAGGATGAGTATGTATTTTTGCCAGGTAATATGGAAAACAATGTGCCAGAAGAAATAAAAAAGAGGGCTGAAAATGATGAACATTACATTATTAGTTATGGTTCAGATGAAGAAGAGCATTCAACATTCACTAGTATTAATTTTGTGAAAGATGATGTCTATTATTTGATATATGGACAGAATACAACCCTTTCAGAGGATGACTTTTATTCAATGGCAGAAGAGATTATTAATGAATAACAAAGAACCGGAGATTTTCTAATAAAAGAAATCTCCGGATTTTTGTTATTATAATGAAAAAAATGTCTATACATTAACGCTGCGCTTGATAGCTTCGCACATAACCTGGTTAGCCAAAGTACCAACCACATCCAGTGAAGCTTCCACTGAACCTAAGGATATGGCGTAGATGCTGTCACCGTCCATAGATGTGTGGACAGGGCGAATGCAACGGGCATAGGCATCATGTGTCATGCCAGCAAGCTTGCAAAGCTGAGTCTTGTTGAACTTTGCATTCGTAAATACGATACCGATAGTAGTGTTAGTAGTTACCCCGGCAGGTGGATTTGCTACCATGTCATACATAAGCTCCTCGCAGGAAACATCGTTAAGTGAAGAGCCATCAGCAGACAATACACCGGCGATGCGCTTGTTGTCTACATAATCATAAACATCTCCAACAGCGTTTGTGCATACAATTGCGCCCACCTTCAAATCTCCTAAAGCAACAGCGTAGCTTGCGATACCTGATTTTGTACATCTATCAGGGCCAAGTAATTTTCCTACTGTGGCGCCACAACCAGCACCAAAGCAACCTGATTGGAAATTACCGGCAGCGCCCTCAAAAGCAAGGGAAGCAGCCTTGTAACCCATTTCCTTATCCGGGTAAACATCATTTCTGCCATAGCCTAAATCAAAAATATCTGATTGGCAAACAAGTGGAACAACCACATCTCCAACAGGAAATCCAATGCCATGTTCAGCTAAATATTTCATAACACCGCCAGCAGCATCTAGACCAAAGGCTGATCCGCCGCCTAAAACTACAGCGTGAATTACCTCTGCGGCAGCAAGTGGGTCCATAAGACCTGATTCGCGACTGGCAGGGCCGCCACCTCTAATATCTAAACCGCAAGGCGCACTTTCAGGTGCGATGATAACGGTAACACCTGTGCCAGCGTAAGCCTCCTCAACTTGACCAATTTTCACATTGCCAATATCTGTAATAGGAATTTCTTTTAAAAGTTTATTCATTTGATTTCTCCCAATTCATTAAAAGTATCGATTCAGACCGCCCAGCCAACTAAGCATAATCAGCAGCCCAGCCCAACCTAAGTTTAATTATAATACTTCTTTCAAAAGAAATGTGTAAAAAATCTTGACGGCTATAGTATCATAGTGTACTATACAGATAGTACACTAGTACAAACGAACAGGAGGAGTGTGGATATGCAGTATGATTCAAAAATACCCATTTATTTGCAGGTGATTAAATTCCTCAAAACCGACATTATTAGCGGGCAAATAAAGTGCGGACAGAAGCTACCATCCAGCCGCGAGCTGGCAGTAACATATACGATTAATCCTAACACCGCAGCCCGTGTTTATCAGGAACTGGAGCGTGAGGGTGTGTGCTATACCAAGCGAGGTATGGGCACTTTTGTAACAGAGGATGAAGGAGTGATTACAATGCTAAGAGAGCAGATGGCAGAGGAAGCATTAGATGTATTTTTAAAATCTATGAGCGAATTAGGGATATCTATTGATGAAGCGGTAGAGCTTCTAAAGCAAAGGGAGGAATAACTATGCTAGAAAGTATTGATGTAACCAAAAAATTTGTGGGCAAGACAGCTGTGGATGGAATCACTATGCAGCTTGAACCAGGGCACATATATGCATTGCTTGGGCCAAACGGAAGTGGTAAGACCACATGGATGAAAATGGCAGCAGGCCTTATAAAGCCTACCTCGGGACAGATTAGATATAACAATCAGCCTATTTCCATAGCTACCAGAAATGAAATTGCATACATGTCAACAGAGCCATATTTCTATGATTGGATGACTGTTGGGGATGTTGGAAAATACTACGCAGATTTTTTCCAGGACTTCTCCATGGAAAGATATGACTACATGCTTGAAAAAATGGATTTGGACAAGAAGCTAAAGGTTAAATCCCTTTCATCAGGTATGATGGCAAAGCTTAAGGTAGCAGCTACCATGGCGAGAGATGCAAAGGTTTATATGCTTGATGAGCCTCTTAACGGCATCGATTTGCTGGCAAGAGATTCAGTGATGAACATGATTTTGATGGCAGCAGACGAAACCAAAACCTTATTGGTTTCCAGCCACTTGGTAGAGGAATTAGAATCAGTTGTGGATAAGGCAATCTTCATTAAGAGAGCCCAGTTCGCTGGAATGTATGATGTAGAGGCACTTAGAACAGAAGAAAATACATCCTTGGCAGATAAATATCGTCAGGTGTTTTCTGATGTGGAAATGGGAGGAATTCAGTAATGTTAAATCTTATTAAATATGAGTTCAGAAAAAGTTGGATTATCAAAGCAATCATTTTAGTGTTCACTGCTGTATTTGAATTGATGTTTATTGGTGGCACTATTTTTAACAACGAAGATTTTTTAGGCATGGGAATAGCCTTCTTGTCCCTTACAACAATCTGTGCACTTTTCATTATTGGAGTGTACGGAATATTCAGATTGCATAAGGATTTAACTACAAAACAAAGCTACATGCTTTTCATGACACCAAACAGTAGCTATAAGATTCTTGGGGCGAAGCTGATTGAAAATGCAGGCTCTATTTTAGTTGCCGGTTTATTTTACGTACTTTTAGCCATCGTTGATTTCACTTTCCTCATGGCGGCAAATGGTGAAATAAGAGAAGGAATTGAATTTTTAAATCAGATACTGGGGGCACATTATTCAGTGGATACCTATGGCTTTGTAATGGTCAGCCTAAACCTTATTGTTATATGGATATTTACTATTGTTGTTGGATATCTTGCAGTCATCATTTCAGCAAGCATATTAAGTGGAAGAAAGTTCAGCGGTGTTATCAGCTTCATCATCTTCCTGATTATCAACGGGGTAGTGCAGAAGATTCATGGAATTATCCTGGAGCTAGTTGGATTTGATACTTTCGGATTTTCCACTGGAAAGACAGTGCTTGGATTAGTTTTTGATATCGTATTTGCGATAATTGTTTACTTTGCTGCTGCATGGATTATGGATAACAAGCTATCTGTTTAAGAATTTATTAAAATTATAAAATTTGTATAAATTATTTGTGATATCTATTTACATAAAAGAATAATGAAATTACACTAATTAGCAAATGTGTGTTAATCATTATGTGCCCTAAGGCAATTCAAGGAGGATGAAACGTGAAGGTTTTAAAGAAAATAGGGGGCTTTTTAAAGAAGCACCTTAAACTGGTAATTATATTGGCAGTTATATTGGCAATAGTTGGACTAATAGTTCACAATGCGAACTCAGCTAAAAAGGCAATG
Organism: Pseudobutyrivibrio sp. OR37; assembly: GCF_900113655.1. Taxonomy (GTDB): domain Bacteria; phylum Bacillota; class Clostridia; order Lachnospirales; family Lachnospiraceae; genus Pseudobutyrivibrio. The sequence continues at coordinate 6,703 of NZ_FOQF01000025.1, forward strand.
GAGGAAGCGGCAAACGAGCCTGTTACCTCTGAAATCAAAAAGATGGATTTGCAGAAGAGCGTGGCAGTGACAGGTTCCCTTACTGCAAACGATAAGGCAACAGTTACTTCCACAATCGGTGGCACAGGTATCACTGGTGTAAAGGTTTCAAAGGTAAACTACAAGGAAGGCGATTATGTTGAAGCAGGCACTGTTGTAGTTGAGTTTGACGGCGATGATTACGAGAGAAAGCTTGCGGAGCTTAATGCTCAAAATAACATTGATAATAAAGTAAGCTTGAAGGACATTGCAGATTTACAGCAGAAGATTCTTGATGCACAAAAGGATTTGGAAAACACTCAGGCAGATATTGTAAAGAAGCAGGAGTGGCTTGATAAAAACGAAAAGTATTATAGAGATATAAAGGATGCTTTTGAAAATGGTCAGAAAGATCCTTATTCAGATGAAACAGAAAGATATCTCGAGCAGAGCGCAATAGTTCAGGAAAGATATGGATTCACTATCGATAGCTACGAGGCAAAGCAGGACGAGCTAAAGACCTTAAAGGACAAGGCAAAGACACTTCAGGACACCATTACAAATACTCAGCAGTCCATTGAAATCGCTCAGCTTAAGCAGAACTTTGCACAGACCTATACTCAGGTAGATGCCAAGGATGATGTGTACGAGAGCATGGAGAAGACCCACGTATCAGCACCAATTTCTGGTTACATCATCACAATGAATGTAGAAGAGGGTAACAACTATACTCAGGGTAATACCGTATTTACCATAGCAGATACCAGCGGCTTTGTGGTTGCAGCAACTGTTAATGAATACGATGTAGCCAATATTGCAACTGGTCTTCCAGCAAAGATTAAATTTGAAGCAACAGGTGATGAGGAATTTGATGGGGAGGTAACCTTCGTGTCAGTGGCATCTGAAGGCTCTATTTCAGAGTCGAACCCACAGGCACAGGCTGCTGCAGCAGGTACCAGCGCAGGAGTGGCTAACTACAAAATCAAAATTCAGCTTAAAAATAATGATGACCGACTTCGCGTAGGCATGACAGCAAAGGCCAGCGTAGTATTGGATTCTGTAGATAACGTGCTTGCTGTTCCATACGATTGCATTCAGCAGGATGATAAAGGCAAAGATTTTGTTGCCGTTATCGACAAGGATGGAAACAAGAAAAATGTATACGTAACAGTTGGACTTGAAAGTGACTACTATGTAGAAATCAAGGGCGACGGCCTTAAGGAAGGCATGACAGTAGAGGCGATTGTTAAGGATGCTCCAAGTACAGACATTATGGATTACATGGAGATTTCAACAGAAGAATAGCGGAGGAAATTAAATTGGAAGATAATGTAATGCTTGACCTTCGCAATATTCATAAAAGCTTTTTCATCGGAACCCCTAACGAGTTTGAGGTTTTACACGGACTTAATTTCACGGTGAAAAAGGGCGAGTTTGTTTCCATAGTTGGTCAGTCTGGTTCAGGTAAATCTACTCTGATGAATATCATCGGCGCACTGGACAGGCCTACAGCAGGGGAGTACACCCTGGATGGAATTGATATTGAAAAAGCGAAGGATCATGAGCTTTCAGCTTTAAGAAATAAGAAAATCGGATTTGTGTTCCAAACCTACAATCTGATTGCCAGAACCAATGCTCTTAAAAACGTTGAGCTTCCTATGATGTATGCGGGAATGGGCAGAGCCGAGCGTATGGAACGAGCAAAGATGCTTCTTGAAGAGGTAAATATGACTGATAGAATGCATCATAACCCGGACGAGCTTTCAGGTGGACAGAAGCAGCGTGTGGCAATTGCCAGAGCTATGGCAAACGACCCAGCAATCATCCTTGCCGATGAGCCAACAGGTGCCCTGGATTCTGCAACAGGTAGAATGATTATGGATATCTTCCATAAGCTTCATGAGGAGCAGGGCAAGACCATCGTTCTAATCACTCACTCTCCAGAGCTTTCTCAGGAGACTGAACGCATAATCACCTTGAAGGATGGCAACATTATTGGTGAATCAGCAGGCAATTGGAACAGAGCAACAAAGGAGGTGGAGTAAATGCTATTTACTGAAAACATCCTGGTTGCTTTAGCAGGACTTAAAGCCAACATAATGCGTTCCTTGCTCACCATGCTTGGAATCATCATCGGTATCGCATCGGTTATTGCTATCATGACAGTTGGTAATTCTATTACCTCAATCGTCAACAGCACCATGCAGGATTTAGGTGCCAACAACCTGGAAATGGGCGTTATGCAAAAATCCAGGGACAACAAAGCCTCAGATTCAGGTGAAAATTACGGCAGTGGCTATGTCCGTGAAATGACTGATCAGGATTTGATTACAGAAGACATGCTAAAGGCCTTCAGGGCAGAATTCCCGGATGACGTTAAATACGTGCTTAAGTATGAGAATGTTGGGGATAAGGGCAAGGTGACAGAAGGCAGTAAAAACGCTAACGTTCAAATCATTGGTTATAATAAGGATAATTTTGATTTTAAGGATAAGAAAATCCTTGCTGGACGTGGATTTTTGAATCGTGATTATGAAGAGGCTAAAAAGGTTTGTATCGTTACCGATAAGCTGGTAGAAAGAATCTATAATGGCGACAATGAAAAGGCTTTGGGCCGGCAGATTGAAATCAATGTGGGTGGCACCTACTATAGCTACTACATTGTAGGTGTGTACGAATACGTGCAGGAGCAATTCTCCTTCGGTGTTTCTGACAATCCTACAACAGAGCTTATCATCCCTTACGAAACAGCAAGGGTAGCCAATCATAATCAGAATAAGGGCGATTATTATTTCACCTTGGTAACCTCTGTAAATACCAATAATGATGAGTTCGCCACAAAGGTAAGAGATTACTTCAATATTAATTACTATTCAAGAAATGATGCCTACGAGGTTATGGTTGTTTCCATGACATCCATGATGAATCAGATGAATACCATGATTGGTGCCATTCAGCTGGCGCTGTCAGTTATCGCAGGCATATCCCTTGTGGTAGGTGGTATCGGCGTTATGAACATTATGCTGGTGTCCATCACCGAGCGTACCAAGGAAATCGGAACCAGAAAAGCACTTGGTGCTACAAATGGTTCCATCAGATTGCAGTTCATCACCGAATCAGTGGTTATCTGCCTGATTGGTGGAATTATCGGAATTGTTCTTGGAATTGTTCTTGGAACAGTTGCTGTAAAGATAATGGGCTATGATGCTGCGGTTTCCCTACAGAGTATCGTAATTGCGGTAGGATTTTCTATGGCAATCGGTATCTTCTTCGGATACTACCCAGCTAATAAAGCTGCCAAGCTTAACCCAATCGACGCTTTGCGTTACGAATAAAACTATATACGTTTTAAACATACATCTGAAAGGCAGCATTTGTCGCAGTAAGGCGCGGTGCGGGCAGTGCAGACAGCACGACCGTGGTCAACCAGTCTGTGGCAAAGGTTGTTGCCTTCTTCAGGAGGAACGATTTTCCTAAGAGCCATCTCAACTTTGGATGGCTCTTTTATATTGTCTACAAGGCCGATTCTATTTGACAGACGGATAGCGTGGGTGTCGGTGACGATGGCAGGCTTGCCAAAAACATCTCCTAGTATAAGATTGGCAGATTTGCGGCCTACACCAGGAAGCGCCAACAATTCCTCCATAGTATCAGGAACCTTGCAATCGTACACATCCCTAAGCATTTTCATGCATGCCACAATATCCCTGGCTTTAGATTTGCCAAGTCCACAAGGTCGTACAATTTCCTCAACCTCACTTACATCAGCATCGGCAATTGCGCTGATGGTAGGAAATTTGGCATACAGATGTGGAACGATTTCATTTACCCTGGCATCAGTGCACTGGGCTGCTAGCCTGACACTTACTAACAATTTCCAGGCATCGTCATAATCCAATGTGCAATCGCTGTATGGATATTCCTTTTTTAATCTTTCAATTACTATTAGTGCTAATTCTTTTTTTCTCATGTGATAATAATAACACAGATACTTTACATAGGGGATGACTTTTGAATAATACATTCAATTAGTAAAAAGCACAGAACATTTTTAATTTTTTGTATAATGTGATGAAATGTGTCTAGAGTGTGAATTTTATATTGAAAAGAATTTTCAGAAATGATACTCTAACATTACACGACATAACGATTTAGGGAAGGCGATTTATATACCGAATCATTTGGGGCTATATTGGGATGATTAGGTAGGGTCGCTTTTTTTGACGCGTTTTGTCAAAAAATTTTAAGGAGGAGAGTATAGGAATGAAAAAATTGGCTCGAAGAGGGCTTTCTTTGGTTCTGGCTTTTTTCATGGTTGCAACTACTGCATATTCTGATATGTCCTTTGTATCCCTTGCAGAAGAAGCTAATCATGTATGGACTAAAGTAAGTCTTAACGAAATCACTTCTAATGACTCTATTGCCATCGCAGTTACAACATCTGATGGCGAAACCTATGTTATGCCAAGCGTATCCTCTACTAAATCTGGACCTAGTGCAGTTCTAGCAACAGTTAGTGGAAGCGAGCTTACCGTTTCAGAGGGTAAGGACAGCGATTATGCTTGGAGCGTTAGCACAAAAACAGTAGAAGAAACTGTTGTTGCTAATAGCGAAAACAATGCTGAGGCTGAGGAGGATTCTTTAGTAGAAAAGAATCTTTCAGATTCAGAGGATAAATCCGAAGAATTAACTTCAGAGAAAACAGCTGAAGAAACTGTAGTAAATACAGATGATTCTTCAAAGGCTGCTGTTGAGGAAGATGCTAAGGAGCAGCTTTCAGATAATAAGGAAGCTTCAGAAGAATTAAAGGAAGATGCTTCAGCAGAGGAAGAACAGGAAGAAGATAAGAAGGAAGAGACTGTTACAAAAACATACTACACCTTCGCTTCTGGTACTAACTATCTATATACTACTGCAGCAAACAATGGTGTAAGAGTTAACAGTATGCCAAAGGATGAAGTAGGCGCTAGATGGGAATTAGCTGATAACGGCTATCTATCAGCCAAGGATTCTAAGGGGGTAGCTCGTTATTTAGGAATCTATAATAAGAAGGATTTCAGAGCTTACACTTCAAATGGTGGAAATATTGCTGACCAGTCAGTGGCTTTCTACAAGCTCACCACCAAAAACGCAGGTGATGCCAAGGTTGCAGCACCTACAGCTTCAATCGAAAGCGGAAAAGCTGTTGAATTTGGCACAGAGGTAACTCTTTCATGTGCTGATGAAGACGCAAAGATTTATTACAACGTAAACGGTAGTGAGGATAACTATTCCCCATACAAGGAAGCAGTTGTAATCACAAAGGACACTACAATCTACGCTTATGCTACAAAGGATGATAAGAAGAGCGAAATCGTTTCTTTCAATTATACACTTGCAGCAGGAAGCAAAATCACTGATGTAACAAAGCTTGATTCTGAGCAGGAGTTTGTTCTTGCATTTAACGATGCAAACATCATGACAACAACTGCTACAGCACCAGATAAGAAGGGTAATACAAAGCTTGAAGCTCTTAAGGCAGAGCTTGATTCTGACAAGCACCTTGTTTACTCAGAGGCAGAAGCACCTATCGCAAAGCTTTCATTAGAGAAGGCTGAGGCAGATGGTGAGTATTACATCACAACAAACATCTTTATTGAAAATGTATTAACAAAGCATTATTTAACAACTACAGCTACAGGCAGTGCTCTTTCTTTTGTTACTGAAAAGACAGATTACAGCACATGGTCAGTAGAGACACAGGAAGATGGTAGCTTATTAATCAAAAATACAAAGGCTATTTATCACGATGCAAAGAAGAACATTGATAAGCCACAGTACATCGAGTTTTTCAATACCTTCACAGCTTACAGCTATGTTGCAGGAACAGATAAAATCGATGCATTCAAGCTTAATGCATACACAGTTCCTTCCCTTCAGGTAAAGGAAGACGTTCCTACTAAAAATACTGTAGGCAAGCTGCTTACAAGAGAGCTTTATGATGGTGACCAGGTAGTTGCATATCATCCAGGCTCAGGCAAGGTTATGACATCGGTTGCTGAAAAGGGTGGTCTTCAGGGAATCGACCTTAAGCCAGCTGAAGATGAAACAATTGATATCAAGGATACTGAAGCAGTTGTTCTTACAGTAGTAATTGATGAAAACGGAAACTATCTGTTCAAGACAGAAGATGGTAAGTATCTTACAATCGAAAAGTTAGAGACAGAAAAGGATGGCAAGACAAAGACAACAATCAATCTTATTCTTGCAGATAACGCAACAGATGAAAGTACATGGACTCTTGCAGCAGCAGATGACAAGAATGCTGGTAACTTCTATCTAAAGAGTGCAACTGTAAAGGTTGGCTCTAGCGTTCAGGCCTTCGAGTACTACGGCGGTGATTTCAAGGCTTATGGCTTCAAGGAAGATCCAGCTTACGTATTTAATTTCTTCGCTTTAGAAGAAGGCGAGAAGACAGTTAAGCTTGAGTACGAGGACGAAAGACTTGCTGTTGCACAGTGGGCAGGTAATGCTCATTACAACGAGTTTGAAGATTGTGCTAAAGCAATCTATGGTGATAAATACGCTACAAACGATATGCTTGATAAGTCAGCAAAGTTCACATCAGTCGTTGGTGGTGTAGAAACACAGCCATGGACATCTGCAAAGAGCTCAACAACAGGCTCAACAAGCTTTTACATGGGTTCAACTGGTGTTGCAAATGCTGCAACAGATTACATGCAGCTTGCTCTTTCAACAGTTGGCTATGGAAACCTTGAGCTTGGCTTTAGAATGAGAGCTTCAAATACAGCAGCTGGTTCATTCCAGTTACAGTATTCAACAGATGGAGAGAACTTCAAAAACTTCAAGACAGGTACTTACTCATACAAATATTCTGCATACAAGAAATCTGGTAAGCAGGATGAAAATGGTAAGGAAATCATGGAGCAGTATGAGGTAAGTGGTTCTGGCGATATTGCAGACGGTATTGCAAAGACATCTTATGCTCCTACATATTATGTGAGCTTTAAATTTAATGTTCCAAATGCAGCAGCAAATGCTGAGAAGCTTTATATCAGATTTGTTCCAGGCAATTTAAATGCTAAGGGTGACAAGGAGCCATCTAATGGCGGCGTTATCCGTATGGATAGTGTTGCATTATCAGGAAACCCAGTTATCGACCCTACCAGAGCAAGATTTGTAGTTGCAAATCCAAGCAGCTCAGAGGTTGCTATTGGACAGAAGATTGATCTTTCATCACTTACAGAAGGCGCAGATATTTACTATTCAGTAAATGGTGGCGAATTCGTTAAGTATGATGAAAACGAAAAGCTTACAATCACTGAGCTTCCTGCAACAGTTCAGGCATACGCTACAAAAGAGGGTATGGAAAAGAGTATCACAGTTAGCTACTCATATACTCAGGCTCAGGTTCAGGCAGTAAAGGCTGCACCAAACGGTGGTGCCGTTATCGAAAATCAGAAGGTATCACTTAAGACAAAGACAGAAGATGCAACAATCCTCTACAGATACATGACTGAAGAAGAGATTGCGGCAGCTGATGCAAAGGCTACAAAGACTGAAGAAAAGGCAGAGGGCGAAGAAGCTACTGAGCCTACAGAGCCTGCAACAGAAAAGGAAGTAGAGCACGAAGACTGGATTACCTACACAGGTTCATTCGAGCTTAAGGCTCTTCCATGTCAGCTTCAGGTAAAGGCTGTTAAAGAAGGCTATAAGGATAGCGCAGTATCAACAATTAAGTTCACAAAGAGACTTAATGACAAATACAATATCTACTTCGGACAGGTTCATGCTCATACAAACATTTCCGATGGTGCTGGTTCACTTGAGGATGCCTTAAAGCATGCAACAAAGGTAGATAACTTAGATTACATTGTAATCACAGATCACAGTAACTCAATTGATAATGAGAAGGAATCAAAGATTACTGAAAACGTTGATAAGTCTGCAGATGATGAGTGGACATACGCTCACAATCTTGTAAAGCAGTACTCAACAGACAAATTTACATGTGCTTACGGTTATGAAATGACATGGTCAAACGGACTTGGTCACATGAACACCTTCAACACACCAGGTTTCCAGAGCCGTACACAGACAGAATATTCAACATATTCAACAGCTCTTCAGAACTACTATGCAGCACTTAGAACTGTTCCTGATTCAATCAGCCAGTTCAACCACCCAGGTACTACATTCGGTGATTTCAGTGATTTCGCATATTACTCAGAAGAGAATGATAACCTTATCACAATGATCGAGGTTGGTAACGGTGAAGGAACAATCGGTTCTTCAGGTTACTTCCCATCATACGAGTACTACACACGTGCACTTGATAAGGGCTGGCACGTAGCTCCTACAAACAACCAGGATAACCACAAGGGTAAGTGGGGCGATGCCAATACAGCACGAACAGTAATGCTTGCTGATGTAAATGATGAGAACGCTATCTACGATGCAATGAGAAACTATCGTATTTACGCAACAGAGGATAACGATCTTTCAATTTACTACACACTTGATAATTACATCATGGGTACAATCCTTGAGAAGGATGCAGTTGGCGACACAGTAGAGCTTAAGGCAGACATTAAGGATCCTACAGATTCAAAGATTGGCAGAGTTGAAGTTATTGTAAACGGTGGACAGTCAATCGCTATGCAGAACGTATCAGGTAATGATACAACGGTTAAATTTGAAGTACCTTCAAGCTATTCATACTACTACTTAAAGATTACAGAGGATGATGGCGATATCGCTGTTACAGCTCCTGTATGGGTAGGCGAGGTTGAAGCTTGTGGTATCAACAAGACTTATACAAACACAGTTCTTCCAGTTAAGGGAGAAAGCCTTGACGTAAATGTTGATTTATACAACAACGAAGCAAGTGCTCTTGATATTAACTTCATCGACGTTGTACTTAAGGACGTTGATGGTAAGGAAACACCGGTTGCATCACTTACAGGCGAGGAAGCAGGGGTTGCTTCAGTTGCTTCAAATGATACAGCTACATTCAAAACAGATTTTGTTTACAACGAAGCAGGTCAGGTAACCTACGAAATCACAGTTAGAGCAACACTTAACGGTGTTCCAAAGGTTTACACAGATAAGCTGCAGGTAAGCTACGCACTTCCATCTATGATTGCAGACATCGTTATCGATGGTACACATGGAAATGATTATGTAACAGGCTACTACGGTGGAAACGTAAATGCGTTTATCAAGCTTTGCGCAGCAAAGAATATCCGTGCAACAGTTGTAAGAGACAAGATTACAGCTGACACACTTAAGAATGCTAAGCTTCTTGTAGTTTCAGCTCCAGCAAAGAAGTCTGGTACTGCAAACGCAGGAGATTACAAGGTAAGCCATTTCGAAGATGAATTCATTGCTACTGTTAAGGACTACGTTGCAAACGGTGGTTCAGTTGCAGTTTGCGGTTTGGCTGATTACTCAGATACAGCAGAAGGTCAGACAGGCACAGAGCAGAACAAGCTTCTTTCAGCAATCGGCGCAACAATCCGCATGGGTTCTGATGAGGTTTGCGATGACAAGAATAATGGCGGTCAGGTTTACAGAATGTATCCTACAAATGTAAATCTTGATTCTGAGCTTCTTGCAGGCTTCAGAGAGGGCCAGAAGTACAGCCAGTATTCAGGCTGCTCAGTTGATATTTCAAATGCTACAGCAAACGATGTTGTAGATGCAGCAGAATGGCTTGTAAAGGGATATAACACAACATACTCTGTAGATTGCAAGGATGATAATGGTAAGGCAATCGAAGGCACCCTTGAAAATGGAGTAAAGGGTAAGAAGCTTGACAACGAAGGCAACGTAACCTTCCTTGCTCGTCAGAAGACAAAAGCAGGTGGACAGATTATCGTAGCCGGTGGCGTATTCCTTTCAGACTTCGAAGTAAAGGCAGAGATGGACAACAACGATTCTCTTCCTTATGTAAACCACACAATCGTAAACAACATTTTAGATGGTTCACAGGTTGAGCTTCCAGTATCAACAATCGCTGAAGCAAGAGCCGGTGAAATGAATGAAGTGTTTGCCGTAGAAGGATATGTAACATCTGGTACAGACAACGAAAACACAACATTCTTCGATACAATCTATCTCCAGGATGAGACAGCTGGTATCGATATCTTCCCATACGCAACACCAGGTCTTGCAATTGGTACAAAGATGCGTATCGTTGGATATGTTTCACAGTACCAGGGAGATAAGGAATTAAAGGTTATTTCTTACAAGATTCTTAATGATGAGCCACACATTTGGGAGCCTAAGAAGGTTGATACAAAGACAGCAATGGATTACGACAAGCTGGGCGGTTCATTACTTGAGACAGAAGGTAAGGTTACAAGAGTAGCAATTGGTGCTGATGGTGCCATTGAAGAGTTCTGGCTTAAGGATAAGTCAGGTGTTGAGGCAGCTATCTTCATCGATGGTTACATCAAATCAGCTACAACAGGTAAGAACACTCTTACTGATTTTGTAAAGGTTGGCGCTACAGTTTCTGCAATTGGTGTACTTTACAAGCATCCAGAAGGAGCTTCTGATGTATCAGTACCAGTATTCAGAGTAAGAAACTGCGATGACATTAAGCTTATCAAGGCAGCTCCATCAGTTACTCCAGGTGGTAACGGTGGAAATGGCGGAAACAGCAATCCTATTGCAAATATTATCAGCAACATCAACAAGGCTATTGATAAGGCAGTAGATGCTATTATCGCTCCAATCGAAAACACACCAGTTGGTCGTGTAGTAAGAAATGTAGTTGACAGAATTAGAACTGTAAGAGACAGATTCTTCGGAAACGGTGATGCAACTGTATCAGAGGATACTACTGAAGCAGTAGTAGAGGATGAAGCAGAAGAGCAGCCAGAAGAAGAGCCGGCAGATGAGGAAGTTTCTGTAGATCCACAGCCATCTGAGACAATCGAAGATGAGCAGGTACCAGAAGCTGGCAAGGAAAAAACATCATTCCCAGTAGTGCCAGTTGCAGCAGCATCTGTTATAATCGTAGCAGGAGTTGGAGCAACACTTGCAGGAAAGTTTGGACTACTAGGAAAGTTGTTTGGAAAGTAAGAAATGAAAAACGAACTGATTATTAAAATTGTATCAGTCGTATTATTTGTAGGTTTAAGCATTGGCGTAATTTTATACGCTAATGCTGACAAGCCTACATACACTATTACAGAGGACTCTGGCGTTGAATTCGAAACCGCTAGAGTTCTTTCTGTATTAGAGGATAATACGACAGTTGATGAAGAAACAGAAAATGTAAAAAAGGGAGACACCGACCTTGAGGTAGAGCTTTTGACTGGCCGCTACAAGGGTGATGTGTGCCATGTTACCAATTACTACAGTGCCCTTTACAATGTGGATGTGTCAAAGGGAGACAGGGTAAGCGTACGAATCGATACTACGGGAAAACATGAGTACACAGTCAGCATCTATAATTACGATAGAGTGCCACTGATGATTGGACTTGTTATCGTATTTGCGATAGTTCTTATTGCACTTGGTGGCAAGCAGGGCTTGAAGGCATTTTTAGGTCTTGTGTACACAGTGCTTGTGATTGTGTTTGTGCTTCTTCCTCTTACACTTAAGGGAGTAGCGCCAATACCACTTACCATAGCAATCGTATTTGTTACCTCGGCAGTGTGCTATTTGCTTATCGGCGGTCTTCAAAAGAAGACTATTGCAGCAGCCCTTGGTAGTCTAGCAGGAGTACTTATTGCGGCACTTCTTGGAGCCACAGCAGCACACATAGGCGGTGTAACCACCTTCCAGATGGATGAGGCAGAGGCACTGCTTCTTGTTAAATCAAGCTACCCAATTCAGCTTAGGGGCTTGTTTATAAGCAGTATTCTTATAGCAGCCATCGGTGCAGTAATGGATATTGCCATGTCTATATCATCTGCAATAGGAGAAATCCACGAAGCCAATTCAAAGCTTGGCTTTAAGGAGCTTTTTGCGGCAGGCATGAACATTGGCCGTGATGCAATGGGAACCATGGCAAACACACTTGTGCTTGCTTATGTGGGTGGGGCACTTAATATGATGGTGCTTATATATTCCTATGGTGTTTCATTCATCCAGTTGGTAAATACCGATTTTGTTGCTATTGAAATGATTAGAGCCATCGCAGGTTCCATCGGAATCATCGGCACAGTGCCTTGTGTTTCGGCGATTGCAGCATATTTATATTCGAAGAAGTAATAATAGAGTCTCCTTTGTGGAGGCTCTATTTTTATAAAAAAGAGTTAGACATAGCTAACGCGAAGTAGTAATATATAACCGAGATAAATAAATCTCGTGGTTTAATGAGTTCCAAGAAGGAGGACTATATGAAAAAAAGAAGTACATTCTCCTGGGTAATTCAATTTGCAGGGAGAAAGAAGAGTTATTACATCGGTAGTGTGCTACTTGCTATTATAGGTGTTGCCATGTCATTTATTCCATATTTGATAATTGCAAAGATCGTTGGAATGCTTTTATCAAAGGATATGGATTTCAGCCATTACATGCCACTGATTTTGATGATGGCGTTATGTTGGATTCTTAGAGTTGCGCTTCACTCAACATCTACAACATTGTCCCACATTGCCACATTCAACGTATTAGGCGGGATTAGAACTCAGCTTTGCAAGAAGCTTTCAACCATTCCCCTTGGTTCGGTTTTGGACGACAACAGTGGTGCCTACAAAAATATTATTGTAGAGCGCGTTGATTCTATGGAAACAACTTTGGCTCATATTGTGCCTGAGTTTACAGCAAATATCTTGTTGCCTATAGTCATGTTCATTTACATTCTTGTTTTGGATTGGCGCATGGGCTTAGCAAATCTCATTTCAGTTGCAATCGGTTTATGTTTTGTAGCTGGTATGATGACCCGAAGTCAGGGTGAATTCGAATATACGATACAAAAAACTAAATATTTAAATGATACAGCTGTTGAATATATCAATGGTATTGAGGTTATCAAAGCCTTTGGTAAGACAGGAAGCTCCTATGAGAAATTCGTACTTGCTGCAAAAGAAGGGGCAGATTGCTTCATCAATTGGATGAGAAAATGTATCTGGTTCCAGGCAGGATGCTTTGCCTTTACACCTGCTACATTCCTTGGAATACTTCCAGTTGGTTTGCTTTTAGTGAAAAATGGTAGCATGACTCCAGAAGATTTCATCACATCAGTTATTCTCTCAGCAGGTCTCATGGGACCTTTGATGATTGCCTTTTCATACATGGACGACATTATGAAAATGCAGGCAATCTTTGGGGAAGTCACAGAAATCATTGAAAGAGAAGATATGGTGAGACCTGGTACTCTTACAAAGCAGCCAGTTGGCGCTGATATTTCTCTCAGAAATGTGCATTTTTCTTACAAGGATCAGGAGATTTTGCATGGACTGAATATGGATATCAAGCAAGGTGAGGTTAACGCATTTGTGGGACCTTCCGGTTCAGGAAAGAGCACCATTGCCCGTCTCATTGATTCACTGTGGGATGTGAATGAAGGCACCATCACTTTTGGCGGAGTGGATATTAAGGAACTTCCGCTTGATTATTACACAAGTCAGATTGCTTATGTTGCCCAGGACAACTATCTGTTTGATATGTCTGTAATGGAAAATATCAGATTGGGCAAGGCAGGTGCAACAGATGAAGAGGTTATCGCCGCAGCGAAAGCTACTGGATGCCATGAATTCATCCTTGGCCTTGAAAATGGCTACGATACCATAGTTGGTGGCTCAGGCGGACATCTATCAGGGGGAGAGCGACAGAGAATCTGTATAGCACGAGCAATGCTTAAAGATGCACCGGTTGTAATTATGGATGAGGCTACCGCATATACGGATCCAGAAAACGAAGCGCTGGTACAGGAAAGTGTGGCAAAGCTTGTTGCGGGCAAGACACTTATCGTTATTGCTCATAGACTTTCAACCATCATGGATGTGGATAAGATTTTCGTTATAAATGAGGGAAATGTGGAGGCAAAAGGCACCCATGCTCAGCTCCTAGCTGATTGTCCTCTCTACAGAAATATGTGGGAGGCACACACCATGTCGAAGGATGATGACGGAGTGGATTCAGTCATGGGTTCTGAAGCTAGAAGGGAGGCCGCTCATGCTTAAAATTCTGATGAAATTTTTCAAATTTTGCAACGAAGAAAACAGAAAAAAGTTTTATATATCAATTGCATTCGGTGTTCTTGATGCAATATTTACAGGCATGAAAATTCCTGCAGCTTATTTTGCAATTGATGGTTATAAATAGGTTCTATCAGATGCTTCTAACAGAAGGAGGCTATAGGACCTGCGCTGGCAAGCGAATCGAAATTGGCGAGCATCTCAGATATTTGCCAATGGGATATTTTAATGATACAAGCCTTGGGCATATCACATCTGTTACCACCAATATTTTGGAGCAGACCGGAGATATAGCAACCCGCGCAATAATATTAGTAATGCAGGGCACAATTACAACAGCTATCGTTAGCCTTGGCATGTTTATTTTCGATGTGCGAATCGGCTTGATATGTGTTGCTGTTATCCTGATTTTCTTTATCTTCAATCAGTTTACAAACAAGAGCGTAGAGAAGGTTGCTCCTGAGAAAATTGAGGCAGATAAGGACATGGTTGGCGTAATTCTTGAGTTCATCCAGGGCATTGCAGAAATCAGAAACTACAACATAATCTCCATGAACAACGCAAGACTCAATAAAGCAATCGAAAGAAAAACAAAGGCTGATATCAAAGCGGAGATTGCAGCCATTCCTTTGGTAGGCGTGCAGATGCTCATCTGTAAGCTTGCGGGAGTAGTAATTGCAGGCGCATCAATTGCTTTTTATCTGAATGGCACCATGAAGCTCACATACTGCATCACAATGATGCTTTGTGCATTCATTATCTTTGAATCCCTTGATTTGGCAGGAACTTACACAGCTCTTATCAGAATCATTGGAAAAGGCGTTGATATGGTAAATGAGATTATGGAAGTTGAGCAGATGGATATTAATGGTGAGGAAATTCATCCTTCAAACCGTGACATTCATCTTGAACATGTCAGCTTTGCCTATGAAGATAGAACCATTATTGATGATGTAACTTTAGATATCAAAGAGAAAACAACTACAGCTATTGTTGGCCCATCCGGTGGTGGTAAAACCACTATAACATCCCTGATTGCAAGATTTTGGGATGTAAAATCTGGAAAGGTCACCTTAGGTGGAAGAGATGTAAGGGATTATAGCTTTGATTCATTGATGGAAAACTTTAGCTTTGTTTTCCAGCGAGTTTATCTATTTGAAGATACCATCGCAAACAACATCAGATTTGGCCGTCCTGAAGCTTCCATGGAGGATGTAATTGCTGCAGCAAAGAAGGCCTGCTGCCACGATTTTATCATGTCACTTCCAAATGGATATGAGACAGTTGTGGGGGAGGGCGGTGCCACATTATCAGGTGGAGAAAAGCAGAGAATCGCCATTGCAAGAGCCATTATGAAGGATGCGCCAATCATCATTTTGGATGAGGCCACCGCTAATGTGGATCCAGAAAATGAAAAGGATCTTACAGAGGCAATCGAAAATCTCACTAAGGAAAAGACAATCATCATGATTGCCCACAGATTAAAGACTGTAAGACATGCCGACCAAATCGTAGTAATTGATAAGGGCAAAATCGTGCAGCAGGGTAAACACGACGAGCTTATGGCGAAGGATGGGATCTACAAGAAATTTGTAAGTGGACGTAAGAAGGCTGTCAGCTGGAAGATAGCGTAGATTCTTGCTAAATTATGAGGCATGAAAAGTAAAAGAAATAGAAGGTGTAGAAATATGACACGAAAGTAAGGACTAGGCATTTTGCCTAGTCCTTGCTGAGTGCTTTTATTTATGAACGAATATTTACAGTTTTTGCAACACCGTTTTCGATTTCTACTTCAAAGAATAGGCCGGAATCTAGTAGACCATTGAATATTTCTTCAAACTCTTCACGTGTCTTTTCCTCGGGACCAGATTCACCACCATATAACAGGTATTTTGTGTTTTCATCAACTTTAAATGTATTTACATCACCAGGAACCATTCCGATTGGGTCCTGAGACATATCATTCTTGAAGTTTAAAGTACCTTCTAGTGTAAATGTGTCTCCATCTAAATGTGCATCATAAATTATTGCACGTATAACGCCATACTCATCAGGCTCACCGCTGAGCTCCTTATTTGATGCTTCTAGATATCCGCACCATACTTCTGTCTGCGCTGCGTCTTCAGAGTCTTCTTCTACATCCTCTGTTGATTCTTCTGAAACAGTATCTTCCACAGGCTGTTCTACAGATTCTACAGGCTCAGATGTCTCTGGTGCAGAATCCTGCTTTCCACAGGCGATTGTAGCTAATCCCATGCAGAAAATCATAGATAATACGATTATTCTTTTTTTCATTTTCAAACGCTCCTTATTTTTAGGCATAATTTTATTCCCTCACGACCACTAGAGTAATGCTTTTGTGGTAAAAAAACAACTAAAGAAATCTTAAATGTATGTGCAACATATTTGTTGATTAATTCTTTACTGACATTCTTTCAATAAAAGAAAAACAGATTGTTGTGGCTTTTTAAAGATAGGTGAATAGTGCCATTTCTTATAATAATGTAGTGCTTTATCATTGAAAAGCACTCCTTCTTATGTTACAATCGGAAAGGTTTTGAAAATTAATCTGTTTGTAACGAAGGAGAATCGTTTATGGAAAGCTACAAGTCAGAATTTATAGAGTTTATGGTGGAGGCAGACGTCCTAAAGTTCGGTGATTTTACATTGAAGTCAGGGCGTAAGTCTCCTTTTTTTATGAATGCAGGAGCATACGTTACAGGTAGTCAGCTAATGCGCCTTGGCGAGTATTATGCAAAGGCTATTCACGATGCTTATGGAGAGGATTTCGATGTCCTCTTTGGCCCAGCTTATAAGGGCATCCCTCTTGCTGTAATCACAGCAGAGGCATTCCACAGATTGTACGGTAAGGAAGTTAAATATTGCAGCAATCGTAAGGAAGAAAAGGACCACGGCGCTGATAAGGGCGGCATTTTAGGTTACAAGATACAGGATGGCGACAGAGTAGTTATGATAGAGGATGTTACAACATCTGGTAAGAGCATGGAAGAAACAGTTCCAATCGTTCGCGCCCAGGGAGATGTTACAATCGTTGGTCTTATGGTTTCTCTTAATCGTCAGGAGTTCGGTCTTTCAGGAGACAGAAGCAAGACAGCACTTGATGAAGTTGCTGATACATACGGTTTTAAGACAGCTGCCATCGTTTCAATGGACGAGGTAGTAGAACATCTTTGGGACAGACAGTGCCAGGGACGTGTCGTTATCGACGACGAAATGAAGTCACGTATTGATGCATATTATGAGGAATACGGAGTTAAATAATGAGTATAGGTAGAGGACGTTTTCACAGACGCAGCTCTTATGGAAATCAGCTGAAGGCACTTCCAGTAGAGGCCATGTATGCAGCAGGTGTTTCACTGGGCACATTAGTTTTATATGTTGCCATTATGGTTGGTTCTGTTTACCTTTCAGGAGAGACTCCAAAGTGGCTGGGAGGCCTTGGAACATTAGGCTTTTTAGTTGCATTTTGTGCACTGATTTATAATATCCGTCAGATGAAAACGAAAACAGAGTTAAAATACAGAGCAACCTGCCTTGCTATTAGCAGCGTTGTTATGATTGTTTGGATGGCCACACTTGTTGTGGGGATTATAAGAGGTTAATTATGAGCAAAACATTTTATCAGCAAACAGATGATATATTAGAGCGTTTCCAGCTTGCAACAGAGCGCATCTCTACTATAAAGGAAGACCATGATTTACCTGAAAAGCTTCAGGCTTATTTCAATCAGGTAGCAGACTTTTTCATGACAGTTCTTCCTATTATGAATAAGGCAGCTGATGGTACACTTTTTGATCGTACTATCACAGAATGTGAAAAAGACAATGATGCTGTATTTGCTATCTATGGTGAGGATACCTACAAAAACAGCTTCCTTTGTCCTACATACGCAGTGGCAGAGCTTGGTCAGGAATTAGGTGGCCCACTTTCTGCTATTTTCTACGAGATGACAAACATCATCGAGGCAGCCTTCGCAGGTCGTCTTGATAAGTTTACTATCTACGCAGAATTATTCCTTCAGGTTTATGGCGAGTGCCAGATGGAGGAAGAGGACAAATATCGCAAAGAAGGCATCCTTGATGCTATGTATTCTGCAAAGCATGATTACTCTCAGTTATTTATGTCTGAGAGCATTATCAGCATGATTGATGCAGACTACGATTATTATAGAAACATCATCATGAAGGATGATTTGTCTGATGACAGATACATGTACAAATATGGTATGTACATCGGACCAAATGAAAGAAAGATTGCAGCTCATTTACGTAGTCTTCCTCACGAGGATGTTGTTGCTATGGCACGCACCTATGTAGAAGGATACATCAAGGGCTTTGAGGTTACAGGCAAGGATATCACTATTAAGGATACTGTTGGTGTTCATGCACCAGTTGGTTTCGAGCTTATGACTCGCGAAGCTATCCGTCTTTTCGACGAGGCAGGTCTTGCATCTACAGTTAGATTTGGTGGTATGACATCACGCAACCTTTATTCATCAGTTCCTAACAAGCAGTGCGAATACGACCACAAGGATGACAGAGCATACTACTGGGACAAGGGTATGGCAGACAGAATGCTTGAGGTTCTTAAGAATACCTTCGAAAAGAACAAGGAGCTTGCAGCAGTATTTGGTGGCCCAGCTGTTATCGAAACCTTCGGTGAGAAGCCATTCGAGCCAGTTAACCACGATGCTAATGCAAAATACAGCGATAAGCAGAACGAGCTTAACGTTTATTTTGCCAGCCAGAATGGACAGATTACAAACGAATACATCCATGGCGAGGAGCGCAGCTTCACAATTATCGCATATCCGATACCAGAAATCGGCAAGGACTTTAACGAAATCTTCAACGAAACAGTTGCAGTAAATACAATGGATTACGAGCTTTACAAGAACATCCAGCAGCACATCATCGATGTACTTGATCAGGGTGAAACTGTTCACATTACAGGACGTGGCGACAACCACACAGACATCACTGTAAAGCTTCATCATCTTGATAATCCTGCAAAACAGACCAACTTCGAAAACTGCGTAGCTGATGTAAACATCCCTGTTGGTGAAGTGTTCACATCTCCTGAGCTTGAAGGTACAAACGGTGTGCTTCACGTTACTCAGGTTTACCTTAACGAGCTTGGTTACCGTAACCTTGAGCTTAAGTTTGAGGAAGGCAAAATTGTTTCATACACATGCAGCAATTTTGATTCAGAAGAAGAAAACAAGAAATACATATATGATAACGTATTGTTCAAGCATGACACCCTTCCAATGGGAGAGTTCGCCATCGGAACAAACACAAGAGCATTTGTCATGGGACAGAAGTATGGCATCGCCGACAAGCTTCCAATCCTTATCGCTGAAAAGACAGGCCCTCACTTCGCAGTAGGTGATACCTGCTATTCACACGCAGAGGATGTACCAATGTACAATCCAGACGGCAAGGAATGCATCGCCCGCGACAATTCATGCTCACTCCTAAGAAATGAAGATATTTCAAAGGCATATTTCAATTGCCACACAGATATAACAATACCTTATTACGAGCTAGGTGACATTACAGTCCACACAGCGGATGGCCGCACTCTCGATGTCATTCGCCAGGGCCGCTTCGTAATCCCTGGCACCGAGGAGCTGAATAAGGTTCTCGATTCGTAAATGGCCCAGGTCGTAGACGTGGACGGCGCGAGTCGGTGGTTAGACCAAGTATAAATAGCCAGTAGGTAACAAGCTATTAGGTTTCTTAAGCGAAGCTTCCTATGCGGAGCGTAGAAACACTAATGCTTGTTGCCGTAACTGGCGGGATATAGACTAGGAGGATATGTTATGGCAAAAGTAAGTGTAGTTATGGGTAGTGATAGCGACATGCCTATTATGGCAAAGGCTATCGAAGTTTTGGAGCAGTTTGGGATTGATTACGAGGTTCGTATAATCTCAGCTCACCGCGAACCAGACATCTTTGTGGAGTACGCAAAGACTGCAAAGGACCGTGGGGTGCAGTGCATCATCGCAGGTGCAGGCAAAGCTGCACATCTTCCAGGCATGTGTGCAGCCATCTTCGAAGGCCCAGTTATCGGCATCCCTATGAAGACTAGCGATTTAGGTGGAGTGGATTCCCTCTACTCAATCGTTCAGATGCCAACAGGAGTTCCTGTAGCTACAGTAGCAATCAACGGAGGCGCCAACGCAGGCATTCTTGCAGTTAAAATGCTTGCCATGACAGATTCAACCCTAGCAGGCAAACTCCACGATTTCATCGTAGAGCAGAAGGAGTCCGTAGAATCAAAGGACGCAAAATTACAAAGCGAAGGCTATCGTGCCTTCTTATCTTAGATACGTAGAAGGAAACTCTTATAAAAAAGGGTTTCCTTTTATTTATAAATTTTTAATGAGCTTGTACTAAACCAAGTTGGAAGGCGCGAGCAAGAGGGCCCCATGCAAGCTAGGAAGGAACCGCGGAGCGGGAGGTTGCCTAGCGCAGTATGGGAGATGGCTTGCGGGAGCTTAGAAAGACAAAATTGTACAAGCGGATTATAAGTAATGTAAAAAGGAGAGAAACATGGATTACAAGAGTTCAGGAGTGGATATTGAGGCAGGATATGAGTCAGTGGAGCTCATGAAAAAGTTTGTGAAGGGCACTATGCGCCCAGAGGTCCTCGGCGGCCTTGGCGGTTTTTCAGGAGCCTTCGACTTAAGCGCTATTAAGAATATGGATGAGCCAGTACTTTTATCGGGTACAGATGGCTGTGGCACAAAGGTTAAGCTAGCATTTCTTATGGATAAGCACGATACAATCGGTATCGATGCAGTTGCAATGTGTGTAAATGATGTTGCATGCGCAGGTGGTGAGCCTCTGTTCTTCCTAGATTATATTGCATGCGGTAAGAACATCCCTGAGAAGATTGCTACAATCGTTAGCGGTGTTGCAGAGGGCTGTAAGCAGTCAGGATGCGCACTTGTAGGTGGCGAGACAGCAGAACACCCAGGTCTTATGCCAGAGGAAGAGTACGACCTTGCAGGCTTTGCAGTAGGTATCGTAGATAAGAAGGACATCATCACAGGCGAGAATCTTAAGGATGGTGATGTGCTTATCGGTATGGCATCTACTGGTGTTCATTCAAATGGTTTCTCTCTTGTAAGAAAGATTTTCGATATGACAAAGGAAAGTCTTGACACATATTATGATGAATTGGGTTGCACACTTGGCGAAGCACTTATCGCTCCAACACGTATTTACGTTAAGGCTCTCAAGGCTGTAAAGGATGCAGGCGTTCGCGTAAAGGCTTGCTCACACATCACAGGCGGTGGTTTCTACGAGAATATTCCACGTATGCTTCCAGAAGGAAAGCGCGCCGTTGTAGAGAAAAATTCTTACGAAGTTCCTGCAATCTTCAAGCTTATGGCTGCTAAGGGTAACGTATCAGAACAGATGATGTACAACACCTACAACATGGGCCTTGGTATGATTGTTGCAGTTGACCCAGCAGATGTTGATAAGACAATGGAAGCTATGCGCTCAGCAGGCGACACACCTTACGTAGTTGGTAAAATCATCGACGGCGAAAAGGGCGTAGACCTCGTATAATCGCCTTTAATTGCATATAAGTATAACTTAGGCAACTTCTAGCTAACAATCTATTATATTTCTCAAGGGAATCGTGTTAGATGACCGGAGAAATATAATGATTGTGAGCGTAAGAAGTAGCCGGATTTGGAGAATAGATGAAAATTGCTGTATGTGTGTCTGGCGGTGGCACAAACCTCCAGGCAATTATTGATAAAATTGAATCAGGTGAGATTCACAATACTGAGATTGCAGTTGTAATCTCAAATAATAAAAATGCCTACGCCCTAGAGCGTGCAGCAAAAGCCGGAATCGAAGGCGTGTGCATCAGCCCAAAGGATTATGCATCCCGCGATGAATTCAACAAAGCATTTCTTGAGAAGCTTAATTCTTATAATGTAGATTTAGTAGTGCTGGCAGGATTCTTAGTGGTGATTCCAGAGGAAATGATTCGCCAGTATAGGAACAGAATCATCAATATCCATCCATCCCTGATACCAAGCTTCTGTGGCACAGGCTACTATGGCTTAAAGGTACACGAGGGGGTTCTCTCCCGCGGTGTAAAAGTCACCGGCGCCACATGCCACTTCGTGGATGAAGGCACCGACACTGGCCCAATCATCTTGCAGAAGGCTGTCGAGGTTTTAGAAGGCGACACTCCTGAAATCCTCCAGCGTCGTGTCATGGAGCAAGCCGAGTGGATTATCATGCCACGCGCCATAGACCTAATTGCGCGTGGATGTGTCAGCGTGGTAGATGGCAAGGTACATATCGCTGCAAAATAAATGTATTACCACTGTAGGAAGAAAGATAGAAAATGCAGTGGTAAAAAAAGAGTAGGATTACCACTGTAAGAGAAAAGGCACGAAATGCAGTGGTAAAAAAAGAGTAGGATTACCACTGTAAGAAGAAAGACATGAAATATAGTGGTAAAGCAAGCGGGAAAATACCACTGCAAATCAGTCAGCGCGAAATACAGTGGTAAAGTAAGAGAGAAATTACCACTGTGACCCAGCTAGTGCAAAATCCAGTGGTAAAAATAGAGAGATTACCACTACCACCCAGTTAAAATGGAAAAGCTAGAGGTAAAGAAAAAGCAAATTACCACTAGTGAAGCTGAAAATCTAAGCTGCTAGAGGTAAACCAAACAGAGATTACCACTAGCACCCAGCGAAAATAGAAATGCTAGTGGTAACCTAGCAAAAATTACCACTAGCACCCAGCAAAAATAGAAATACTAGTGGTAACCCAGCAAAAAATTACCACTACCACCCGGTACAGACAGAAGCGCTAGTGGTAAAGGAGCAAATATTGGAGGAGAATACATGAAAGTTTTAATAGTAGGTAGCGGCGGACGTGAGCATGCAATTGCACTTGCGGTTTCAAGAAGCCAGAAGGTAGACAAGATTTACTGCGCACCAGGAAATGCAGGTATTGCGGAGCTTGCAGAATGCGTAGATATAAAGGCAATGGAGTTCGACAAGCTTGTTGCCTTTGCCAAGGAAAAGGAGATTGACCTTACAATCATCGGCATGGATGATCCACTTGTAGGTGGCGTAGTTGATGAATTTGAAAAGGCTGGTCTTAGATGCTTTGGCCCTAGAAAGAATGCGGCTATCCTTGAGGGTTCAAAAGCATTCTCAAAGGATTTAATGAAGAAATATAATATCCCAACAGCGGGCTATGAGAATTTCACAGACCCAGAGGCTGCCTTAAAGTACCTTGAAACAGCAAAATACCCAATCGTATTGAAGGCTGATGGCCTTGCACTTGGTAAGGGGGTGCTTATCTGTGAGAATCATGAGCAGGCGGTAGCAGGTGTTGCAGAAATCATGCAGGACAAGAAGTTTGGAAACGCTGGCAACACAATGGTTATCGAAGAGTTCATGACAGGTCGCGAGGTTTCTGTACTTTCATTTGTAGATGGAAACACAGTAAAGATTATGTCATCTGCGCAGGATCATAAGCGTGCAGGTGATGGGGATACTGGCCTTAACACAGGTGGTATGGGTAACTTCTCGCCATCTCCATTCTTCACAAAAGAGGTAGAGGAATTCTGCCAGAAGAATATCTTCCAGCCTACAGTAGATGCTATGAAGGCTGAGGGAAGAGAGTTCAAGGGAGTTATCTTCTTTGGTTTGATGCTTACAGAGGATGGCCCAAAGGTTCTTGAATATAATGCAAGATTTGGAGATCCAGAAGCACAGGTAGTGTTACCTAGACTAAAAAATGATATAATCGATGTAATGGAAGCTTGCATTGATGGTAAGCTTGATGAAATCGATCTACAGTTTTCTGATGAAGCAGCAGTTTGCGTAGTACTTGCTTCTGAGGGTTATCCAGTTTCTTACAAGAAGGGATTTCCTATTACAGGCTTTGACAAGTTCAACAACAAGGATTATTTCTGCTTCCACGCTGGCACTGCCTTTAACGATAAGGGCGAGATTGTCACAAACGGAGGACGTGTGCTTGGCATTACAGCACTTGGCGATACATTAGTAGAGGCTCGTGCAAAGGCTTATGAAGCTACCGAATGGATTGATTTCGAAAATAAATATATGAGACATGATATCGCAAATGCGATATTAAATAACTAGCAACGAGGAAGATATGCACGAATTAGCAGTAACAGAATATGTTTTTAACTTGGTAAAAAAGCAGGCTGAGGCCAATGATGTAGAGAAGGTGGAGAAGATTCATTTACTTATTGGTGACCAGTGCGATTATGTACCAGAGATTATCGAGGAATATTTGCAGGTAATGAGCGAGGGGACACCACTTGATGGGGTAAAGGTAGACGCTAAGGTAAAGGAATCCACAGTGCTTTGCAAGGATTGTGGTGCTACATTTACCAGACATGAATTTAAAGGAAGTTGTCCAAAATGCGGAAGCGATAATCTAAAGCTTAATCGATGCACAGATTTTATCGTAGAAAATATTGAGGCTAGATAATTATTAGAAATAGAAGGTTTTTACAAAATGACAATCATACTAGATGGCATAACTAAATCATACAACGGCAAAAAGGTTCTTGATAACTTAAAGGTGGAAATAGAAGATGGCAGATGCTATGCCTTCGTTGGGGACGAAGGTTCAGGCAAAACCACCGCTCTAAAGATTTTCATGGGATTAGAAAATCCTGACGAAGGAAGCGTGGCACGAATGGGAGATTACAAATATCCTACACTTCACAGCGCCTACGTTTCCCAGGATGGCCAGCTTAATCTTAAGAAAAGCGCTACCTGGAATGTTAAAAAGGCACACAGATGGGCCAGCAAGGGAAGAGCAGCAGAGGAGCTGTCGCGCTTCCTTCCTGAGGACAGATTGGAGATTCCGGTTGGTGAGCTGACATCTGTTGAAAGACGTTTGGTGGAGCTTACCAGAGCATTCTTTGTTCCTGCTGATTTCATAGTTTTGGACGAGCCATTTGAAGGAATGGATGAAGAGCTTAGAGCTAAATGTCTGGATTACATTATGCAGATAAAAGGCAACAGACCTCTTCTGATAGCTCAAAGAACAGAGGACGGATTGGATTTCGCTAAAAAGATAAGATTGTCATAATGCTACGGGGGGTGTTTATGGTAAATACGATATTTGATTACTTAGAGGGAATGAGCGATGGAGCAGTAGCAATCCGTCTGATTTTAGCGACCTTTTGTGGAAGCTTAATTGGATGGGAGCGTGTGGTTAGACGCCACAGTGCTGGCATCCGCACATTCTCTCTTGTTAGTTTAGGCTCTGCAGTTGCAACGGTATTGAATATTTATTTATCATACCTGCCTGATTTAAATGCAGATGTTAGCCGTATTCCTGCGGGAGTTGTAAGCGGCATCGGATTTCTTGGTGCCGGCACAATCATTGTGACTGGCCGTAACCAGATTAAAGGTCTTACCACTGCGGCTTCCCTTTGGGTGGCATCCTGCATGGGAATGGCCTTTGGAGCTGGCTATCTGTTTGTAGGATTAGTATGCTTTGTACTGGTAATGACAGCCAATGTGATTTTGGTACATGTCAGTCAGAAGGTGGAAGAATACAGCCGTTATGTCAGCGTATATGTTGAGGTGGAGGAGAACAACGGTGTGAAAAAGCTTAGAAAGAAATTTGCAGAGATGGGCTATCAAATCTCCAGCATGAACAAAACAAAGGATAAGACCTTGTTGGGCACTGACACCGCACTGATGATAGAGCTTGATTTCGGGGGGAGACATTCTCATCAGGAGCTTTTAGAAACACTTAACAATTTAGATTTTGTAAGCTATGTGGAAGAAGTATAGCAGGGGATATTTTATTGGAGGGTGATTATGATTAGAGATGGTAAAGTTTGGCTAGCAAACACTAAAGAGGGCGAACCAGTGTATATCTTGCCTAAGATGGCAAACAGGCATGGACTTATAGCTGGCGCTACCGGCACAGGAAAGACTATCACTCTTAAGGTGATGGCGGAGTCATTTTCAGATATGGGTGTACCAGTTTTCCTGGCTGATGTTAAGGGCGATATTGCTGGCATGATTAATCCTGGCAAGGACAGCGAGGATATGCAAAAGCGCATCACAAAATTCGGCTTGGCCACCCAGGGGTTTGAATATCACAAATATCCAGTTACCCTGTGGGACGTGTTTGGTAAAAACGGTATCCAAATCCGCACTACCATCACAGAAATGGGGCCATTGCTGCTTTCAAGAATCCTTGATTTGAACGAAAATCAAAGCAGCATCCTTTCTATTATTTTTAAGATTGCCGACGAAAGCAATCTTGCCCTGATTGACACAAAGGATTTAAAGGCCATGTTAAATTACGTGGCAGATAATAATAAAGATTTCGAGGATGATTACGGAACTCTTAACAAGCAAAGCATCGGCGTTATACAGCGTGCAGTAGTGGCACTTGAAATGGCTGGTGGAGACCAGTTCTTCGGTGAGCCTGCAATAGATATCCGTGACTGGTTCACGGTAGGCGAGCAGGGCAGGGGCATGATTCACATTTTAGACAGCCAAAGCCTTATCAACAATGGCACACTTTATTCCACCTTCCTGCTGTGGATGCTTTCAGAGCTTTTTGAAACCATGCCAGAGGTGGGAGATTTGGACAAGCCAAAGATGGTATTCTTCTTTGACGAGGCCCATCTGCTTTTCAAGGACACACCAAAGCCACTTTTGGATAAGATAGAGCAGGTAGTTAAGCTGATTCGCTCAAAGGGAATTGGCATATATTTCGTAACACAAAATCCTAGGGATATTCCTGATGGGGTTTTGGCGCAGCTTGGAAACAAGGTGCAGCATGCCCTTCATGCTTACACACCTTCAGACCAAAAGGCTGTTAAGGCAGCAGCAGATTCATTCCGTGAGAATCCTGCCTTCAAAACAGCTGATGTAATAGAAGCCCTTGGAACAGGCGAGGCAGTAGCATCCTTCCTTCAGGAGGATGGCACACCAGCAGTGGTGGAGCAGGTTGATATTTTGCCACCTCAGTCACAGATGGGAGGAATCTCGGATTCAGAAAGAGATGCTGCAATTAAAGCCAGCCTTCTTTATTCTAAATATGCTAATGGCTATGATGCCGAATCGGCTTTCGAGCTGCTTGCCAGAATGGGAGTCGAAAAGGCAGAAGCAGAGGCTAAAGCCAAGGCTGATGCAGAAGCTGCAAAGGCTGCCGCAAAGGAACAGGCCGCCGCTGAAAAAGCAGCTGCCAAAGAAGCAGAAAAGGAAGCTAATCGCAGAAAGCGAGCAGCAAAATCTGTAGGAACTACTGTGGCAGGAACTGTTGGCCGAGAGGTTGGCAAGAAGGTGGGCAAGCAGCTAGGCGGAAAGTTCGGTCAGACACTTGGCGGCAACACAGGCGCCCAGCTGTTTAGAGGAATATTAAATACATTGTTAAAGTAAAGAATATGCTAAAAATGAAAGGGCCGCAGCAGAAGCTGTGGCCTGATTTTATTTAACGATTCTATTGTATATTTCAGCAATCAGCTGATTCTTGGAAACACTGGCCTGTCCTGGCTTAAACAGCGAGCCTACAATATCTTGAAGCTCTTTTGGAAATGCTGACAAATCAGAATCAAAGTTTATTCCGATGCCTACAACAATCCACTGAACCAGTCCCGAATCAAATTCCGTGCCGGCTTCAGTAAGGATGCCGCAGATTTTTTTGCCATCTACGAATAGGTCATTGATAGGCTTGATAGCAGGCTTGACCTTGCAAAGCTGTTCAATAGATTGGCAAACAGCGCTTCCAACCTGTAGTGTAATATCATCTGGCTTAAGGCTATCAAGCTTTTCAGGTGATAATATGATGCTCATATAGATGCCGCCTTTAGGAGAGTAAAAGCTATGATCCTTACGCCCCCTGCCAGTGCCCTGAGTATTGGCTACAATAAGAGTACCATGCTCGGCCCCAGCGATAGCCATTTCCTTTGCCAGCTTGTTGGTGGAATCCACCGTATCATATATATGAAATTTATCTATCAATCCATTATCCTGGCTGCCAGATGTTATATAGGAAGCAATGCCCTGGGCAGAAATAATATCGTTATCTTCTCCAAGCATGTAGCCCTTATTGCTAACTGCTTCTATTTTATATCCAGCCTTGCGAAGCTCATTGATGGCCTTCCAAATGGCATTTCTCGAAAGCCCAAGCTGGGATGCGATAGCTTCCCCAGAGATATATTCTGTTTTGTTATTCTCCAATAATTCTAAGACCTTGTCCTTTGAACTCATTTATGTCTCCTAAGTATTTATGTGATTAGTAATATTATTTTTGCACTTTAAAGTGGTAAAGTTTACTAAACTCTCCATATATATATTAGAAGTATTTATGCTATTTTGTCAAAGTTATTAAAAAGATGTGGTAATTCTTGAATTTCACACTTTAGTGCGATAAACTATTTAAAATGGTTTTTATAAAGGGAAGGGATAATCATGACTTACAACATTGGCGTAATCAAAGGAGACGGAATTGGACCAGAGATAGTAACCGAGGCGGTAAAAGTGCTTGATGCCATCGGCACTAAGTTTGGTCATCAGTTCAATTATACTGAGATTCTTATGGGAGGTTGCTCAATCGACGCTACAGGTGAGCCTCTTACAGATGAGGCAATAGCGGCGGCAAAGGCCTCTGATGCAGTGTTGATGGGTTCAATAGGTGGCAACACATCTACCAGTCCATGGTACAAGCTACCAGCAGATAAGCGCCCAGAGGCAGGCTTGCTTAAGCTTAGAAAGAGCCTCAATCTTTTCGCAAATCTTAGACCAGCATATTTATATGAAGAATTAAAGGAAGCGTGCCCACTTAGGGACGATATCATTGGAGAGGGCTTCGACATGATGATTATGCGAGAGCTCACTGGTGGTCTATATTTTGGAGAGCGTTCCACAAAAGAAGAAAATGGTCAGCTTGTTGCCAGAGATTCTCTTACATATTCAGAAACTGAAATCAGACGTATTGCAAAGCGCGGCTTTGATATTGCCATGAAGCGCAGGAAAAAGGTTACATCTGTTGATAAGGCCAACGTGCTAGATAGTTCACGTCTTTGGAGAAAGATTGTTGAGGAGGTAGCAGCAGATTACCCTGAGGTTGCCTATGAGCACATGCTTGTTGATAACTGCGCAATGCAGCTAGTCAAGGACCCAGGCCAGTTCGATGTAATTCTTACAGAGAACATGTTCGGAGATATTTTAAGCGATGAAGCATCCATGGTTACCGGTTCCATCGGAATGCTGTCATCTGCATCACTTAATGATACAAAGTTTGGACTTTACGAGCCATCAGGCGGCAGCGCCCCTGACATCGCAGGAAAGGGCATCGCCAATCCGATAGCCACAATCCTATCCGCAGCCATGATGCTTCGCTACAGCTTCGACCTAGACGCTGAAGCAGATGCCATCGAAGCGGCAGTAAAGCAGGTGCTTAAGGACGGCTACCGCACCATCGACATCATGCCCCGCGACGGCAGCACCGTAAAGCAGGTAGGCACCGTGGAGATGGGAGACTTGATTGTAGAAAGACTATAAAAAGGCTTCGCCCCTTGGGGGGAGAAGCTGTCACCGCAGGTGACTGATGAGGGGGGATATAAATGAGACCCTCATCCGTCTGCTTCGCATCCACCTTCCCCCAGAGGGGGAAGGCTATGAAAGGAGTCAACAAATGAGAAGTGACAATGCTAGAGCTGGCATGCAGCAGGCGCCAGCGAGAAGTTTGTTTAATGCACTGGGATTTACCCCAGAAGAAATGAAAAAGCCAATGGTTGGTATCGTATCCTCGTACAACGAAATCGTACCAGGCCATATGAATATTGATAAGATTGTGGATGCCGTAAAGCTAGGCGTAGCCGAAGCAGGCGGTGTTCCAGTAGTTTTCCCGGCAATCGCCGTATGTGATGGTATTGCCATGGGACACATTGGAATGAAATATTCCCTTGTAACACGTGATTTAATTGCAGATTCAACAGAGTGTATGGCACTTGCACATCAGTTTGATGCACTTGTTATGGTTCCAAACTGTGACAAGAACGTGCCAGGACTTCTGATGGCAGCAGCCCGCCTTGATCTTCCTACAGTTTTTGTATCAGGCGGCCCAATGCTTGCAGGCCATGTAGGTGGTCAGAAGCGTTCACTTTCTTCTATGTTTGAGGCAGTTGGTGCTTATGCAGCTGGCACAATGACAGAAGAGGATGTTGAAAATTACGTAGAAAATGTTTGCCCTACCTGCGGAAGCTGCTCAGGTATGTACACAGCCAATTCCATGAACTGCCTTACAGAGGCACTTGGAATGGGTCTTAGAGGAAACGGTACAATCCCAGCAGTTTACTCAGAAAGAATTCGTCTTGCAAAGCACGCTGGTTACGCTGTTATGGATATGTATAACAAGGGCATCACAGCTCGTCAGATTATGACAAAGGATGCAATCCTTAACGCCCTTACAGTAGATATGGCACTTGGATGCTCTACCAATTCAATGCTTCACCTGCCAGCTATCGCTCATGAAATCGGATTTGATTTCGATATCGAATTTGCAAATCCTATTTCTGAAAAGACTCCAAACCTTTGCCATCTTGCACCAGCAGGTCCTACATACATGGAAGACCTTAACGAGGCAGGCGGTGTGTGGGCTGTTATGAAGGAGCTTGCAGATATCGGCTTACTTAACACAGATTGCATGACAGTTACAGGAAAGACTGTTGGAGAAAATATTAAAAATGCAGTAAACAGAAATCCAGAGGTAATCAGACCTGTGGACAATCCATATACAAAGACTGGTGGACTTGCAGTCCTCAAGGGAAATCTTGCACCAGACGGTTCTGTTGTAAAACGAAGCGCAGTAGTGCCAGAGATGCTTGTACACGAAGGTCCAGCCAGAGTGTTTGACTCAGAGGAAGATGCTATCACAGCCATAAAGGGTGGCAAAATCGTAGAGGGAGATGTAGTAGTCATCCGCTACGAAGGACCAAAGGGTGGCCCAGGTATGAGAGAGATGCTTAATCCTACATCAGCTATTGCTGGTATGGGACTTGGCTCATCAGTTGCCCTCATTACAGACGGACGATTCTCAGGAGCCAGCCGTGGAGCTTCCATCGGACATGTTTCCCCAGAAGCAGCCGTAGGCGGACCAATCGCCCTAGTAGAAGAAGGCGACATCATCGCCATCGACATACCAAATTACACCATGACACTAAAGGTAAGTGACGAAGAACTAGCTGCCCGCAAAGCAAAATGGCAACCACGTGAGCCTAAGGTTACAACAGGCTACCTAAGAAGATACGCAGCACAGGTTACTAGCGGCAACCGCGGAGCAATCCTTCGTACACCGGAATTATAGAGGACTAGGAGATTATATATGTTATTAAACGGTTCAGAAATAATTATAGAATGTTTAAAGGAGCAGGGAGTGGATACAGTTTTTGGGTATCCAGGCGGTGCAATCCTTAATTTGTATGATGAGCTTTATAAGCATCAGGATGAGATTCATCATGTGCTTACCAGCCACGAGCAGGGCGCAGCTCACGCAGCAGATGGCTATGCCCGTTCAACAGGTAAGGTAGGTGTGTGCCTTGCAACTAGCGGCCCTGGAGCAACAAATCTGGTGACAGGTATAGCTACGGCCCACATGGATTCTGTTCCAATCGTTGCGATTACCTGTAACGTTGCAGTGCCTTTGCTTGGAAAGGATTCCTTCCAGGAGATAGATATCACTGGCATCACAATGCCTATCACAAAGCATAATTTTATTGTGAAGGATATCAAGGATTTGGCAGAGACAATCCGCCGTGCATTTACTATTGCACAGTCAGGTCGCTCAGGTCCAGTTCTTATTGATGTGCCAAAGGATGTTACAGCTCCTTCTAATAAATGTGAATATATGCCAATGAAGCCTATCCCAGTAGGTAGAGTAAAGAAAAACATTACTCCAGATGCAATCGCTCAGGCTATCAGCATGATTAAGAAGGCTAAAAAGCCAGTGATCTTCGTTGGTGGTGGTGCAGTTCTTGCAAATGCAGCAAAGGAATTAAAGAAGTTTGTAGAGCTTGTTGATGCACCAGTTTGCGATACTCTTATGGGAAAGGGCGCATTCAACGGAACAGATGAAAAATACACAGGAATGCTTGGAATGCATGGCTGCAAGGCTTCAAATCTTAGCGTTTCTGAATGCGATTTGCTTATCGCTGTTGGAACAAGATTTTCTGATAGAGTTCTTGGCAATCCAGATAAGTTTGCCAGCAATGCAAAGATTCTTCAGTTCGATGTTGATCCAGCAGAAATAAATAAAAATATTTTGACAGACCACGCTGTAATAGGCGATGTTAAAGAGATTTTATCTAGAATTAACAAGGAGCTTGACCAACAAAAGCATGATAAGTGGGTGGAACATGTTAAACAGCTTTCAAATGATAATCCACTTACCATTCCCCAAAATGGTCTTTCAGGTCAGTTTATTGTAGCTGAAACCTATCGCCAGACAAAGGGTGATGCAATCATCACCACAGAGGTTGGCCAGAATCAGATGTGGGCTGCTCAATATTATAAATTCAAAAAGCCACATCAGCTGCTTACATCAGGCGGTCTTGGAACCATGGGCTACGGCCTTGGTGCTGCTATCGGTGCGGCAACAGGAAACCCTGATAAGAAAGTAATCAATATTGCTGGTGATGGTTGCTTCAGAATGAATATGAATGAGATGGCAACAGCTGCTAGAGAGAAGCTTCCAATCGTGGAAATCATTATCAATAACCACGTGCTTGGAATGGTTCGTCAGTGGCAGACCATCTTTTATGAAAAACGCTATTCTGCAACAGTTTTAGACGACGGGGTAGATTATGTAAAGCTTGCAGAGGCGATGGGGGCTAAGGGAATCAGAGTTACAACTCAGGAAGAATTCAAGTCGGCACTTAAGGAGGCACTGTCCTCCGAGAGCCCAGTGCTCATTGACTGTATCATCGATTCAGATGACAAGGTATGGCCAATGGTAGCACCGGGAGCACCTATTAACGAATTCTTTAATGAAGATTAACCTTAGACAAAGGAGAAAAGAGTAATGAGTAGAGTTTACAATTTTAGTGCAGGACCAGCAGTTTTACCAGAAGAGGTATTAAAGGAAGCAGCAGAGGAGATGCTTGATTACAGAGGATGTGGAATGTCTGTAATGGAGATGAGCCACCGAAGCAAGGTATTTGATGAAATCATCAAAGAGGCAGAGGCTGATATTCGTACACTTATGAACATCCCTGATAATTACAAGGTATTGTTCCTTCAGGGTGGCGCCAGCCAGCAGTTTGCAGCAATTCCAATGAACCTTATGAAAAATAAAAAGGCTGGCTATATCATCACAGGTCAGTGGGCAAAGAAGGCTTTTGCAGAAGCAAAGATGTACGGCGAGGCTGTAGAGCTTGCTTCATCAGCTGACAAGACCTTCAGCTACATTCCAGACTGTTCCGACCTTCCTATCACTGATGATATGGATTATGTTTACATCTGTGAAAACAATACAATCTACGGTACTAAATTCAAGACTCTCCCAAATACAAAGGGAAAAGATTTGGTAGCTGATGTTAGTTCATGCTTCTTATCTGAGCCAGTTGATGTTAATAAATACGGCATCATCTATGGCGGCGTACAGAAGAACGTAGGACCAGCAGGTATGGTTATCGTAATTATCCGTGAGGATTTAATCCGCGACGATGTACTTCCTGGAACACCTACCATGCTTAAGTACAAGACACAGGCAGACAATGACAGCTTGTACAACACACCTCCATGCTACGATATCTATATTTGCGGCAAGGTATTTAAGTGGTTACTCAAGAATGGCGGCCTTACAGCAATGAAGGCACTCAACGAGAAAAAGGCCAAGATTCTTTATGATTATCTTGATTCTTCAAAGCTTTTCAAGGGCACTGTTAGAAAGGAAGACCGTTCTTTAATGAACGTGCCATTCGTTACAGGCAACGAAGAGTTAGACGCAAAGTTTGTAAAGGAAGCTACAGCAGCAGGCTTCGTAAACCTTAAAGGCCACAGAACTGTAGGTGGTATGCGTGCATCTATCTACAACGCTATGCCTATCGAGGGTGTAGAAAAGTTGGTTGAGTTTATGCGTAAGTTTGAGGAGGAGAATGCCTAATGTTTACATATAATTGTTTGAATCCGATTTCAGATAAGGGACTAGTTAATTTTTCTACAGATTATAAAAAGGTTGAGACTATCTGCGAAGCAGATGCATGTCTTGTACGCTCTGCAGCAATGCATGACATGGAGCTTGGCAAGAATCTTAAGTGTATTGCCAGAGCAGGCGCAGGCGTCAACAATATTCCTCTTGTAAAATGTGCAGAGGAAGGTATCGTTGTATTCAACACACCAGGTGCCAACGCAAACGGTGTTAAGGAGCTGGTTTTTGCTGGAATGCTTCTTGCAAGCCGTGACATCGTAGGTGGTATAGAGTGGGTTAGCGAAAACAAGGATGATGAGAACATCGGAAAGACTGCAGAGAAGGCTAAAAAGGCTTTCGCAGGAACAGAAATTGCAGGCAAAAAGCTGGGCGTAATCGGCCTTGGCGCAATCGGTGTTAAGGTGGCCAATGATGCAACACGTCTTGGCATGGAAGTACTTGGCTTCGACCCATACATTTCAGTAAATGCCGCATGGAATCTTTCACGTAATGTAAAGCACGTTACAAACGTTGAAGATATCTACAAGGAATGTGATTTCATTACAGTTCACGTTCCACTTACAGATACAACAAAGGGAATGATTAATAAAGAAGCTGTTCAGGCTATGAAAAAGGGTGTGGTTATTCTTAATTTTGCTAGAGACCTTCTTGTAGATGAGCAGGCTGTTTTAAATGGAATTGATTCTGGTAAGATTCGTAAATACGTTACAGATTTTGCAAATCCTACAGTTGCTGGCAAGCCAGGGGTTATTTGCACACCACATCTTGGTGCATCAACAGAAGAGGCAGAAGATAACTGTGCAATAATGGCTGTTAAAGAAATCATGGATTACATGGAAAATGGTAACGTTACCCATTCTGTTAATTATCCTGATTGCGATATGGGTGTTTGCAAGGCAGAAAGCCGCGTGGCTATCCTTCACAAAAACAAGGCAGGTATGATTGCTGCATTTACATCTATCCTTAGTAAGGAAAATGTAAACGTAGAAGACATGACCAACAAGAGTCGCGGAGATTTCGCATATACACTTCTTGATTTAGGAAGCAAGCTTTCTGACCAGGTTATTTCAGAGATTGAGCAGGTTGACGGAGTAATCAAAGTTAGAGTTGTAAAATAGCATAAAAAGCCTTAAAGACGGTGGGAATCCACCGTCTTTTTTCATGATTGATAATGTGCTATAATGGTTAAGATTGTAAAAATGGGAGGATTGTCGGTATGGAAACCATGGAGACAGTTACAGCGGAAGAATTAGTGGACGATATTCAAAAGGGTGTTTTCCAGCAGCAGCTAGAAAAACTCATCCCAAAGTTTTGGAGTTTTGGCTGGAGCGTCGTTTTAGCCATAATAGTATTTTTCATTGGCTCTAAAATAATAAAGGGTATCATTAAGCTGTTTCACAAAACAATGGATAGGCATGATTTCGACCCAGGCGTTGAGACCTTCCTTGAATCTGTTATCAGATGGATTTGCTATATTATTCTTATCACTATCATTTTAGGCTTATTCGGTGTTACTACAGCCTCTATTTCAGCAGCAGTTGCAGGCCTAGGTGTTACCATCGGTCTTGCTTTGCAGGGAGCTTTATCAAATTTCGCAGGTGGTATTTTAATACTTCTCATGCATCCCTTCAGAGTGGGAGACTACATCATAGAGCACGCTACAGGCCAGGAGGGCACAGTAGAAAAAATCAACATCATTTATACTACACTTAAAATGCTAGATGGCCGCTTGGTTCAGATTCCAAACGGTACACTTTCTGCGGCATCACTTACCAATTGCACTGCCCAGGAGTATCGTTTATTCAACGAAACTGTCGGAATCAGCTATGACAGTGATATTAAAAAAGCTAAAGAGATTTTAAAATATATTGCAGAAAACTGCCCACACAAGCTGGATAATGTACCTGTTCAGGTGTTTGTTTCAGAGCTTGCAGACAGCGCAGTTATGATTGGACTCAGATTCCCAATCGATATTGATCATTTCTGGGAAGAGAAATGGAACACACTAGAGGAAATAAAGAATAGATTCGACAAATCCGGCATCGAAATCTGCTTTAATCAGTTGGATGTACATATAAAGGAAAAATAGAAAGGCACAATTTTGAACAAGTCGTACGAATTACTTAAAGAGGAAAAGCTTGAGGGCCTTGATTCCCTTGGCTTTATATTTGAACATAAGAAAACAAAAGCACGTATCTGCTTTATATCAAACGATGATAATAACAAAGTTTTTTATATAGGCTTTAGGACACCACCAAAGGATTCCACTGGCGTAGCCCACATCGTAGAGCACACTGTTCTTTGTGGCTCCGATAAATATCCAGTGAAGGACCCATTTGTAGAGCTTGTAAAGGGAAGCTTAAACACCTTCCTTAACGCAATGACCTACCCAGACAAGACAGTTTACCCTATCGCCAGCACCAACGACGCAGATTACATGAATCTTATCGATGTTTACATGGATGCAGTTTTCCATCCAAACATCTACAAGTATCGTGAAATCTTCGAGCAAGAGGGTTGGCACTATGAAATGGAAAACGAAGATAGCGATTTAACTATCAATGGCGTTGTATATAACGAAATGAAGGGTGCTTATTCATCACCAGATGATGTGCTTTCACGCCAGATTCTTAATTCACTATTTCCACATACAACCTATGCCATCGAATCAGGCGGTGATCCAAAGGTAATCCCTAATCTTACCTACGAGGATTTCCTGGCATTCCACAGCAAATATTATCACCCTAGCAATTCCTACATTTATGTATATGGTGATGTGGATATCGATGAGCTTTTAGAATATTTAGACACCAAATATCTACGCTACTACGATTACCTGGAGGTTGATTCTGAAATTAATATGGAGCCAGCCTTCGAAAAGCCAGTAGAAATCACAGTAGATTACCCAATCGGCGCCGACCAGGACACAGCCAACAATGCATATCTTTCTTATAATGTATGCATCGGCGATGTACTTGACCCTAACATGTACAGGGCCTTCGATATTTTGAATTACGCCCTTGTTTCTGCACCAGGTGCACCTCTTTACAAGGCCTTGATTGACGCTGATATAGCCGAGGATGTAGAATGTTCATTTGAGTCCTCTCAAAGACAGATGTATTTCTCTGTCGTTGCCCGTGGTGCAAATGAAGAGGACAAGGACAAATTTGTTAATATAATCGAATCCACTCTTAAAGAGCAGGTTGCAAAGGGCATCGATAAAAAGACCTTGTTCGCCTCTATCAATGGCGAACAGTTCCGTGCCAGAGAGCTTGATTTTGGTAGCGCACCAAAGGGACTTATTATCGGTCTGCAGCTTCTTGATAGTTGGCTATATGATAAGAACACACCATTCTTACATTTGCATGCCGTAGATACACTCGAAAAAATCAAATCAAGAGTTAATAATGGATTTTTTGATAACATCACAGATGTATATCTTTTATCCAACAATCATAAATCTATCGTTACACTTCGTCCAAAGCAGGGACTTACAGCTGCAGATGACGAGGCATTAAAGAAAAAGCTGGCAGACATTAAGGCGTCTCTTTCAAAGGAAGATATCAAGAAAATTGTTGAGCATACAGCTTACCTTAAGGAGTATCAGCAGACTCCTAGCTCAAAGGAGGATTTGGCAAAAATCCCTATGCTTAGCAGGTTCGACCTTACCAGAGAGGCAAGGCCAATCGATTTGGAGGTTTATGATGAGGATGGCACTACCATTTTGCATCATAAGGTAAGCACCAATGGAATTCATTACTTTAATATGGTATTTGATATTTCAGATTTACCACTTCAGGCGGCGCCTTATGTATCATTGCTAGAGCGTTTCCTTGGATTGATGGATACAAAGAATTACACCTACACAGATTTCACTAATGAAATGTATCTACACACAGGTGGCATTACTACCAATTCTGCAGTCCATGAGATATACGGTCAGCATGATAAATACAAGATAACCTTTGAGGTTCGTTCTAAATTTATATATGATGAGGCTGATGCCGCCAAGGATTTAGCCTTAGAAATGATTTGCAATACAATCTTTTCAGATGAAAAGCGTTTAAAGGAATTAATCACAGCCGAAAAATCTCACATGGAATATATACTTAACACCAAGGGCAATTTGGTGGCAGCTACAAGAGCTCGCTGTGGTTATTCAAAACGTGCGAATATTTCTGATATGGGAAGCGGAGTTGGCTTCTATCGATTCCTTAAGGACATCGAAGAAAACTTTGATAGCCGAAAAGAAGAAATTATATCTACACTTAATAATATGTGCAAAATCGTTTTTGCCAAGGATAGATTACTTATTTCATCAACAGGCAAGGCAGAAGTACTTAGCCAATCCAGAAGGCTTGTACAGGATATCAAGCCACAGCTTACTCAGGAAAAGCTCTCATTCCAGGGCGAAGACACATTTGTCATCCATCCAGTAAAGGAAGCTTTAAAGGATGCATCACAGATTCAGTACGTTGCCATGGCTGGGGATTTTGTTAAGGAAGGATTTAATTATAATGGAGCTTACAAAATCCTTAACACAGTCTTAGGCTACGATTACTTTTGGATAAAGGTAAGAGTTCAGGGTGGCGCTTATGGCTGCAATATGAATTCCAGCCGCCAGGGAGATATGGTATTCGTTTCATATCGTGATCCAAATCTTTCAGAGACCTTAAAGGTATTTGAACAGACAGGCGATTATCTTAGAAACTTCGAAGCCGACGAACACGATATGACAAAATATATTATAGGTACTGTCAGTGGCATGGACACTCCACTCACTCCATCCCAGCGAGGCTTGCGTGGACTTAATTGCTACCTGTCAGGTATCGACTATGATATTATTCAAAAGACTCGCGACGAAGTACTAGATGCCACCGTAGAAGACATCCGTGCCCTGGCCGCACCAGTAGACGCCGCCATGTCACAGCGTTACATCTGCGTTGTCGGCAATGAGTCAGTTATCGAGGGCAATAAAGACATATTTAATAATATAGAGAGTTTATATAATTAATTTAGGAAGTGTGCCCTCATCAGTCAGCTGCGCTGACAGCTTCCCCCAAAGGGGGAAGCCTAAAAAGCCTTCCCCCTCTGGGGGAAGGTGTCGCCGCAGGCGACGGATGAGGGTGTATCTAGAGGTATTAGAATGAGTGAGAATTTTAAATCAGGTTTCGTTACTATAGTGGGCCGCCCAAACGTAGGCAAAAGCACTCTTATGAACCACATCATTGGTCAGAAGATTGCCATCACAAGTAACAAGCCACAGACCACAAGAAACAGAATCCAGACAGTATACACAGATAGTGAAAAGGGACAGATTGTATTCCTTGACACACCTGGTATGCATCAGGCTAAAAATAAGCTTGGTGAATATATGATGTCTGCTGCCAAAAGCACTGTAAATGATGTGGATTTAGTATTATGGCTGGTAGAGCCTGATACAAAGGTAGGAGCAGGAGATAAGAAAATCGCAGAATTGCTTGCTACAGTTGAGACACCAGTTATTCTTGTTATTAATAAGATTGATATGGCTGATGGTGCCAAGGTAGGCGAGTCTATTTCTGCCTATAAGGATTTGTGCGATTTCGCAGAGGTAGTTCCTGTATCAGCTCTTCATGGTGAAGGCTGCGAGGATTTACTTTCTACTATATTTAAGTATCTTCCAGAAGGCCCAGCCTTCTACGATGAAGAAACAGTTACAAATCAGACTCTTAGAGAAATCACAGCAGAAATCATCCGAGAAAAATCACTTCACGCTCTTAACGATGAGGTACCACACGGTATCGCCATCATGATTGATAGCATGAAGGAGAGAAATGGTGGTAAGCCAATGTGGGATATCGAAGCTACTATCGTTTGCGAAAAGAATTCCCATAAGGGCATTATTATAGGAAAGGGCGGTGCTATGATTAAAAAAATCGGCACCAACTCACGTTACGAAATCGAAAGACTTCTTGATGCCAAGGTTAATCTTAAGCTTTTTGTTAAGGTTAAAAAGGATTGGCGAGACAGCGATTTCGAGCTTAAGAATTTTGGTTACAAAAAAGAGGATTTATAATAGATGGGACTAGTTACCTTAACAGGACTTGTGCTTTCTAGCTCCGATGTGGGAGAATTCGATAAGAGACTTGTTATCCTTACTAAGGAAGCAGGCAAAGTCACTGCTTTTGCAAAAGGGGCAAGGCGCCCTAATAATTCAATGATTGCAGCCTGTTCTCCATTTTGCTTTGGAGTGTTTGATGCATTCGAGGGACGAAATTCCTACCATCTTAGCAAAGCTAATATTTCCAATTACTTTAGGGATTTAGTGATGGATTATGATAAGGTTTGCCTTGGCTCCTATTTTTTGGAGGTTGCAAGCTTTTTATCTGTAGAAGGTGGCGATGAAAAGCTTAGGCTGGCACTTTTATATCAAAGCCTCAAGGCATTGGAATCGGGCAAATTCAGTCACAGGCTATTAAAGGATATCTACGATTTAAAGACCTGGGTGATTGATGGCGAGTATCCTAATGTATTTTCTTGTATGCTTTGTGGAAAGAAGGAAGATTTATCCACATTTTCAATAAAGCACCATGGAACATTGTGCAAAAGTTGCGGAAATTTAGAAGCAGGTGTTAAAATTTCCACTTCAACCCTCTACGCAATGCAATTTATTGTTTCCTCTACCATTGAAAAGTTGTATACTTTTGTGTTGAATGGAGAAACTGAAGAAGAATTGACTAGAATTTTGGACGCTTATAGATTAAACTATAGGTCGCACAAATATAAGAGCGAGGAATTTTTATGACAAACTATAAGTCAAGGACGACAGGAATGCGCTCTAGAAATAACGGGGCACGTCCTAGACCAGGAGTAGCATCAAGAGAGCTACAGGAGGCCAGAAGAAGAAAAAGACAAAGAGAGGTTATGCGTAACCGCATTATCTTTGGTACATGCCTGTTGGCATTCGCATTACTTCTTATATTTATAATTGTTAAATTAATAGGCTTGGCTCTAAACGCAGGTAAGTCTTCCGATACATCCACCCTTACCTTCGCAGCAGATGGAAAGGTTGTATTTGAGGAAGTAACAGATTTCGATACAGATACCTATTCTAAATCAGAGCTTAAATCCTACACAAACGATTTAATCAAAAGCTTCAACGATACCTACGGCTCTAAGGCAATCAGTCTTGATAAGCTTAGGGTAAAGGGCGACAAGGCATATCTTAAGACTACCTACAAGGATGCAGATTGCTACAGCGCCTTCACTTCATATACTACATATAATGCATCATACACAGATGCAGTTGAGGCTGGATACGATTTTGGTGTGTTATTCTCACAGGTAGCAGATGATAAGCTTTTAGAAGCTGGTGTTATAAATGCAGATACAGAATTTGCAGATTATAATGTAGCTATCGTTAATGAAAATATCACAGTTACAGTTCCAGGAGATATTGCATACGTATCAAATGCTGATGTAGAACTTATCGATTCAGATACAATTACCATTTCACAGGCAGATGGAAATTCAGATGCCACAGATATGGTTTATATAATATATAGTACTAAATAGAAGGGAATATATATCATGGAAAAAACAATGGACAAAATTATTGCTCTTGCAAAAGCCAGAGGCTTTGTATATGCAGGATCAGAAATCTACGGTGGTCTTGCGAACACTTGGGACTATGGTAACCTTGGTGTAGAGCTTAAGAACAATGTTAAGAGAGCATGGTGGCAGAAATTTGTACAGGAAAACCCATACAATGTTGGTGTTGACTGTGCTATTCTTATGAATCCACAGACATGGATTGCATCAGGTCACCTTGGTTCATTCTCAGATCCTCTTATGGATTGTAAGGAATGTCATGAGCGTTTCAGAGCTGATAAAATCATTGAGGATTTTGCAGCTGAAAACAACTTTGAGCTTAAGTCTTCTGTAGATGGCTGGAGCAAGGAAGAGATGAAGGAATTCATCGAAAGCAACAATGTTCCATGTCCTACATGTGGAAAGCACAATTTTACAGACATCCGTGAGTTCAACCTTATGTTCAAAACATTCCAGGGTGTTACAGAGGATGCTAAGAATACAGTTTACCTTCGTCCAGAAACAGCACAGGGTATTTTCGTAAACTTCAAGAATGTACAGCGTACATCACGTAAGAAGGTTCCATTTGGTATTGGCCAGATTGGTAAGTCATTCCGTAACGAAATCACACCTGGTAACTTTACATTCCGTACTCGTGAGTTTGAGCAGATGGAGCTTGAGTTCTTCTGCAAGCCTGGTACACAGGATGAGTGGTTCCAGTACTGGAGAAGCTTCTGCCGTGATTGGCTTGTTAGCCTTGGCATGAAAGAGGATGAGATGCGTCTTCGTGACCACGATCCAGAGGAGCTTTCATTCTACTCAACAGGTACTACAGATATCGAGTTCTTATTCCCATTTGGTTGGGGCGAGCTTTGG
Source organism: Pseudobutyrivibrio sp. OR37 (assembly GCF_900113655.1). GTDB lineage: Bacteria > Bacillota > Clostridia > Lachnospirales > Lachnospiraceae > Pseudobutyrivibrio. The sequence goes on from NZ_FOQF01000025.1 coordinate 49,559, forward strand.
GGTATCGCTAGCCGTACAGATTACGACCTTACACAGCACCAGAATGTTTCAGGTCAGGATCTTACATATTTTGATGATGAGCTTAACGAAAAGTATTTACCATACGTTATCGAGCCATCACTTGGCGCAGACCGTGTAGTACTTGCATTCCTTTGCGCAGCTTATGATGAGGAAGAAATCGGTGATGAAAATAGAAGTGATGTTCGTACAGTTCTTCACTTCCATCCAGCACTTGCACCAGTTAAGATTGGTGTGCTTCCACTTTCTAAGAAGCTTAATGAAGGCGCTGAGAAAATCTTCGCAGAGCTTTCTAAGAAGTATAATTGTGAATTTGACGACAGAGGAAATATCGGTAAGAGATATCGTCGTCAGGACGAAATCGGTACACCATTCTGTATCACATACGATTTCGATTCAGAAGAAGATCATATGGTTACAATTCGCCACCGTGATTCTATGGAACAGGAGCGTATCGCAATTGCTGATTTGGACGCTTACTTTGCAGATAAGTTTACTTTTTAAACTTAACGAATTGAAAAACTTTGGAGGAGACATGCTATGGAGAAATCAAAATTAGAAGGCAAGACGGTAGATTACCGTGAGCTAGAAAACACAATGCCTTCTGAACTCGGGGAAGATTTGCTTTTAGAGCAAATCGATGCCTTCCGTGAGAAGGCAACACAGCTCCAGCAGTTAATAGCTCAAAAGGAACAAAAGGCTGCAGAGCTAGAAGCATTAGTTAAAGAGAAAGAAGAAATAAATGTTATGCTACAGGATGAGCTCTCTAAAAAGCAGCAGGAGGCTGATACTCTCGTTGCCGATGTAGAGACTCAGGTAGATAGAATGATGCAGGTTGTTAAAAACAACATGGATCAGTTAGAGGTAGATATTAAAGGTCAGGTTAGTGGTAACCAGCAATCATACGAGGAACACAGTAGAAATCTTCAGGATACACTTAAGAGTGTTTCTTCAGGACTTGATTCTATCCAGAGCGAGCTTTCAGAAAAGACTCACTCAGAATCAGTTCATTTATATCGTTTGATTCAAGATTTACTTAAAGAACATGACAACAGCGAAGAGCAGGCACTTAAGGCAGTAGAGCACTACAAGTCCTTAAAGAAGCTTTCTGTTGTCGTTATAGTATTATTGGTACTTTCACTTGGTTTATCAGCTGCTTCATTTATTCTTTCTTTAGGTATTATTTAGAATTAAAATGGAGGAATTATGCCGAAGTCAGTTTATATTATCGGTCACAAAAATCCAGATACAGACAGCATTTGTGCAGCAATAGGGTATTCTTATCTTAAGAACGCTCTTAGTACTGGTGAAAATTATGTCCCAAAGAAGGCGGGCTCACTCAATGAGGAGACTCGTTATGTATTAAATCGTTTCAATATTCCAGAGCCAGAGACAGTTACAGACGTAGGTGCTCAGCTTAGCGATATTGAATACAGACAGTTAGAGGGAGTTAGTGGACATATCTCTCTTAAGAAGGCATGGGAGACTATGCTTGATAAAAACGTTGCAACCCTTCCAGTTGTAGGACAGACTGGTAAGCTTGAGGGTGTTATCGTAAACGGAGATATTGCTTATTCATACATGGATATATATGATAACAGCATCTTATCTCGTTCACGTACTCAATATTCTAATATTATTGGAACTCTTAATGGTAGACTTGTTACAGGTAACCCACACGCATATTTCGTAAAGGGTTCTGTAGTTATCGCATCAAGCAGCCGTGAGGAGCTTATCGATGATATTAAAAGAGACGACCTTGCCATTGTTGGTAACATTACAGCTCGTCAGCTTATCTGTATTGAAGCAGGCTGTAGCTGCTTGATAGTTTGTGGAACAAGCAAGGTAGAAAAGGAAGTAGAAGAGCTTGCTGAAAAGAATCAGGTAGTTCTTATCACTACAGAATTTGATACATTTACAGTTGCAAGACTTATTCATCAGGCTATGCCTATCCGTCAGTTCATGCAGAAGGATGATATTATCAGCTTCGAGCTTGACGATTATGTTGATGAAGTAAGAGAGGTAATGAAATCTGTTAGACATCGAGATTTCCCAATCCTAGATGAAAACAGACATTACATCGGAATGGTTTCTAGACGTCTTCTTTTAAATATGGAGAAGAAGAGAATCATCCTTGTTGACCACAACGAAAAGTCACAGGCTGTTGATGGAATTGACCAGGCTGAAGTATTAGAGATTATTGATCACCATAGATTAGGTTCATTGGAGACAGTTTCTCCTATCTTATTTAGAAATCAGCCTTTAGGTTCTACAGCTACTATCGTTACACTTATGTATAAGGAACGTGGCGTAGAAATCCCTAAGGACATAGCAGGTATCCTTTGCTCAGCTATACTTTCTGATACATTGATGTTCAGATCACCTACATGTACACCTACAGATGAATCACTTGCAAGAGAGCTTGCAGAAATCGCAGGTGTAGATGTTACAGAGCTTGCAACATCTATGTTTGAAGCAGGTAGTGATTTCAAGGATCGTACAGCAGAGCAAATCTTCCACCAGGATTACAAGATTTTCTCTAGTGGCGAGACAAAGTTTGGTGTAGCTCAGGTTAGCTCAGTATCACGCAGCCAGCTTAATACAATCAAGGACGATATCAAGTCATACATGGATACAGTTCTTGAATCAGCTAATTTGGATGCAGTATTCGTAATGCTCACAGATATTCTTAACCAGACAACAGAGCTTTTATTCGTAGGTTCTGATGCAGACAAGATTATCGCAGATGCATTCCGCATGCCAGTAGCTACTGATAGCTATATGCTCGAGGGTGTTGTTTCCCGCAAGAAACAGCTCATTCCACCTATCATGGAATCCCTTCAGGAATAGAATTAATAAAAACTATGACCTTTTTGTGAAAAACGGTCACAATGCATTTTAGATGTTATAATAGGTGTTACATGAAAGCAAACGCTTGAATGTAACGCCTTTTTTACTTTATAGGAAATTTCTCCTTCGGAGAAATCTTGAACTAAAAAGGCCCGCGCGGAGGCGGGCATGAAAACAAGAAGTATTACTTAGAAGATATAAAAACCTTCTGCACCTACTTCATCTTCTGGATCAAAATCATCATCTTCAAGGAAATAGTGCATATCTAATAAATCATCATCGCTCATAGCTTTGATGTCAGATGCCGTCATTCCTTCAGGTGGATTTTGGATATATTTAGTTCTTATTTCATCTACAGGATTGTTGTTACTAATAAGAATCACCTCCAAGCTTTTTAATGATTTTAACACTTGGAGAAAGATATAGGAACCTATCCAGCTTTAGCCCAAGC
>NZ_FOQF01000078.1 GCF_900113655.1 Pseudobutyrivibrio sp. OR37
TGATATGCCCCCTGTCAAGTAGACAGGTTAAATATCTAAATGGAATGTTTAGTGAATGACCATACTTTATATGAAGTATGGTCATTTTTCTATGCACACCATTTTTCTTTATATTTTTTTATTCGTTTGTTTTCAGGAATTGGATATTCCGTTGGTACTACGGCCGATAAAGCTTCCATTCTTACCTCAAATGGAGTTTTGCAATCATATCGTTCTTGAATTCGTTCTTCAGCATAGAATCTTAAGTAATCTTTAATTGCATGTCTTAGAGATTCTTCGTCTACGATTTTGTACATTGCATACATTTCAGTTTTGATTATTCCCCAGAAACCTTCTGTTGGTCCGTTATCAATACAATGGCCTACTCTAGACATCGATTGTGATATCTCTTGATTTGCAAGTTTTTCCTGAAAGACTTTACTAGTATATTGAAATCCTCGATCGCTATGAAATATTGGTTTGGCATCTGGATTAGCCTTGATTGCTTTGTCAAATGTTTTAAATACTAATCTATTATCATTTCTACAACTTATTACATATGAAACAGGATAGCGATCATATAGATCAATTATGGCGCTTAGATACAACTTCTTCTTTTCTCCTGGAACTTTAAACTCGGTTACATCTGTTGCCCATTTTTGATTTGGTGCAGTTGCATAGAAATCTCTTTGAAGAATGTTTTCAGCTACAGCCTGTGGTGTTGAAGATAAATATTTTTTCTTTTTCTTTCTGATAACAGAATGAACATTTAACTTCTTCATTATCCTGTGAACACGTTTTTTACTATAATTCGTGTGATTAAAATGATTAATCCAAGAGGCCATTCTTCGATAGCCTAAGATATGATTAAAATGCTCATCATACTCTTTAATAAGATTTGCTAGTTCAATATTTTCCTGTTCTTGAATAGGTATTTCTCTATGCAACCATTTATAATAAGCAGCTCTTGAAACAGATAACTGCTTACACATCCAGTTAATACTCCAGCCTTTGTTTTCATAAAAGTATTTAATTGCCATATACTTTGATTCATAGCGTTGTTTGCCGAGCCTCACATCCCTTCGAATTCTTTCACTTTTTT
>NZ_FOQF01000077.1 GCF_900113655.1 Pseudobutyrivibrio sp. OR37
AACGGCATAGAAAAAGCTAGGAGTTGCCGCTCCTAGCTTTTTTGCTTCATTGTTGAAACTCTAATTTCATTTCTTGCCTAAGATTATTATAGCAAGTGAATTGGATTAGTCAATATTGAAAAATTTTATATTTAATAATTAATTCCTATCTTCAAAGAAATCATAGTTTGATAACATTTTTTTATAATATTCATATTTTAGAAATGATGTATATGTTTCCTTCATTTCTAATTGTTCATCTGTATCTAGCAATTTCATATCTTTTTCATCAGGATAATAATCGAATTCATCAGGAGGTACATCCTGTAAATAATTTAGGCATTCTTTTATTTTGTCACGGTTAAGGGCTAGATGATTCATTTCACAGAATTTTTTTAGCATTGCCTCAATAATTATGTGATCCATTTGACTTTCAGACACAATGAAAGAATTATCACATTTAGGATTACTTTCATGTGAAATAACATAATCGAAAGGGGTTAATGGATGCTTAATCCATTGATTAAATTCGGGTAAAGGCACATAATTATTAAAAGATTTAATAACCTTACATAATTCATTATATTTTTCAAGTTTAATTTCATCAGAATCATGTTCATTATAATACTGACAGTTTAGCTGGTCTATTAGGGTATTATGCTGTTTAATATTAGAATCAAATTGAAGGAATTCATTTTTAACATAGCTATCGATTTTTCTTTCGAGCTTGGTTCTAGTAGTCTCAACCGTATAGTCATTTAACATTTTATGTTTTATCGTAATATAAATGAAGGTATCCTTTTCATATTTTGAGAGAGCGTTCCAATCGCTATTAGGGTATTCTTTGTTCAATTGACGTTTTATAAATTTTCTTATTTTCTCTTTGGTTTTTTTATCTGCATAGTTTACCTCGTACGTTCTGAATACAACATCATAAATTGTTTCATTTTTCATAGATAATCACCTCATGTACTTCAATAATTTAAAATGTACTTTTTTATAACGACTCTTATTTGTTATTGTATCAAGCTATTTTAACCATTTTGTGAATTGTATATACAAATTGAGTCGTCTGTTATTTCGAGTAAAATTAAGCCTGTAAGGCGCTTTACAATAAAATAATTAATTTTGAAATAGAAAGACTAACTATTAAAGATTGTCAATAAAAAATGATTTGAAACAGAAATGTTTTAAATAGAGCGACGATGGCTTTTCATCGTAATCAGTACC
>NZ_FOQF01000019.1 GCF_900113655.1 Pseudobutyrivibrio sp. OR37
TTTGTACGAACAGCTTCCATTGGGAAGAATTCGCATGAAGGCACCTGCTTAAGTGCTGCTGCGTGGAAGATGAAATCTACGCCTGGCATAGCATCCTGAACTGAACGCATGTTACGAACATCGCCAATGTAAAATTTAACCTTACCTGCAAGGTCTGGATGCTCAGCCTGAAGCTGATGTCTCATATCATCCTGCTTCTTCTCATCACGTGAGAAAATTCGGATTTCTTTTAAATCTGAATCTAAGAAATGTTTAAGTACAGTGCTTCCGAATGAGCCTGTACCACCTGTAATCATAAGTGTTTTGTCTTTAAATAATTCGCAATTCATAATTATTTACCTCGTATTCGAAAAATATTACTCTTTCATATCATTCTTTTTATTGTTTCAACAATATAAACTAAATCCTTTTTTAACACACCACTAGTATTGATTTTTATATTTTGCTCGAACTTCATTTTGTCTAAATTATCAAAAAACAGCTTTCTTTTCTCATTCTCTGAAACACTTTTTAAAGCTGCCGTATTATATTTATACGCTTCTCTTACATCAACTTCTTCACTTTCAAAATTATTACTTACCCTATCCCATAATTCCTTACCTTTTTCAGAATAAATTACAATCAATGACGTTCCTTTATCATCATTCATTTTATGTGAGAAATTTTCTACTCCCCAAAAATCTCCTACTGTTATATCAGCTTGTCGTTTCTCCCCTTTAAATTTGCAATTATAACAACTTTTTCTTAAAAATAAATTTTCAAAATAACCTCGCATAAATATATCTTTATATGCTTTTTTTTGATATATAAAACCTAGCTTTCCCTTTATAATCAAACTAAAAAATTTCCAACCATATTTTTTATTCCTAAAAGAAATATAGTTAATATCTTTTTCCACACTAGGCACAACATCTTCTAAATAGTTATTCCAAACCAAATTTGAAGGGACTCCATGGCATATAATATCCTGCGTGAATAAATTATCATATTTTTTATCCAAATAACTATACAAACCAGCCACTTGACAAGGCGTACCAGAAAAATAAACCATTTTTCCTTCTTTTAATGCAATACTTATCTTTTTATATATTTCATTAATATCGCTTTGAATATATTTTGAACCCATTAGTCTTTCTATTTCATCTTTGGAGTCAATCAAGACATGTTCAACACTTCTATAATCTTTTGAAAATGCTGCCCCAGCAACTATTCCACCTTGTGAAATAATATACTCAGCCAAGGCTGAAAATATGCCTCCGGATGAGCTATTCAATCTTATAACACTATTTTTATTATACGCAGCATAACCTTGCTTAATATCATTTACCGCAAAGTTATCCTTCAAAACAGGACATTTTTTCTCACATAACAAGCAACCCAAACATTTTTTCTCATCTACTTGCGGGTATAAAAATCCCTCTTCATCTTGTATCATTTTAATACAATTCGCTTGACATATATTATAACAAGCACCACAACCAATACATTTTTCTATCTCTTCAGCTAGCAACATATCTACACCCTTAGACTCTCAAATACAAACTTTTATAAATTCTATCAAAGAATAATCTCCAAAAAACAGCTTTAAAAATATCCTTAGGAAAGTTCTTTTTTATTGAATATACATCTCCGCCTCGATTCTTTGATTCAAAAAAACCTCTTTTTTGAAAATCGATATTAATATTGTATTCTTTTGCTAATTCAACTACTTCTCTTCTCCACTTGCCTTTACCAATCACTCCACCTTCTGCAAAATGGAAAAAATTATTTTCACTATTCAATAATGCATATTCTTTTTCTTTTCTGTGCCACGCATATTTACTTCTATACACTTCCCATTCCCATGGATTTTCGATTCCTTTAATACACTCTAACAAATAGTCTTTTCGCCATAAACCAGGCTGTGTGGTAAGTTTATAATCACATTTTTGAGGTAATTTACCATATATTTGGTTCCATGGTTCATTTACATTTGTACTAGGATGATGATGCAAGTATATAACACCAATACTTTTATCATTTTCCATCTCTTCAACTAACTCATCTAAATCTATATTCGAATTTACAGGAGCAGAAAGAACAAAATCTTCCAATAGCATTATTACATATGGCGAATCTATTTTTTGTAAAGTGTTTATTAGCCTCTTTCCCCAACAATCTTTCTCCTTATATTCAGGAGAAGTAAAAACCTTCAAATCTTTGATTTTTTCATTACAATAAGTGCTAGATTGTGTATTTAAATATATTGGAAGACTACAATCACTCCAACAATTACTAATGCCCGCAAAAAATAAATCCCAGCAATCTTCAAACGCGTCACATGTATTTATTAATATAGCTATTTTTTTATCTGACATATTTTATATTCCTTCCATTAATTATAATCCAATTCTTCTTTTTATATATCGCTGTATTCGGAATATATACCACGTATAATACTTTTCAAAAAAGCCCAACTTAAATCCACTATCCAGGAGTTGTTTTTTATATTCTCTGTAGCTCATATATTTTTTTGATTCAATTGAATTCACATATCTATTATAAATAGTTTGTTTTTTTACATATTGAATCCAATACTGTTTTTCTTCTTGAGGCATTGCACTAATATTCTCTATTGTTAAACAGATCATTTTTTCAAAGTTATCTATTCTATCATTCATAGCACTAAAATCTCTATGATAGTGAGAATGACTAGACTTTCTTAATACATATTTAAAAAGCACCTCATCGATATAGCCATATTTACAATTATATGCTAGTGGTAACATTAATTGATAATTCTGTCCCTCTCTACTTTCGTAGATATTCATGTTAGGGATTGCTTTCTTTAAGGAACTTGTTTTTACAAATATTGTTCCAGGGCAAAATACTACATTTTTATTATCTATTAAATCTTTAAATAAATTGTCGTCGTTTCTCTCCATTCTTTTTAATAAACGTATGGATTTATCTCTATTATTCTCATCAACAATAACGCCCCAATTTAAAACAAAATCTATTGATTCATTTTCACATAAATAGTTTACTTTTTTTTCGATAGCTTCTGGCAAAAATATATCGTCTGCATCCATCCACATCATATAATCGCCCGAAAAACAATGTAATGCCACATTTATAGCAGCGGCTTGCCCCATATTTTTTTCAAGTTTTTTATATATCAGTTTGTATCCACGGACATTAAATTTTTTTTCATATTCTTTTACAATTTCAAAAGTATTGTCTGTTGATGCATCATCAATAAAAATTAATTCAATATAATCATAAGTTTGAGCTAATATTGAGTCTAAATAATATTTCACATAATTTGCCCCGTTATAACAAGGTGTCAAAATTGAAACTAAATTATTTCCCATTTTCTCTTCCCAACTTTATAGTTTTCAGTTTTGTAACTAATATAATCTTTATATATTTAAATTCATCAGTACGCTGCAAGCACAAATAAAACCAAATATTTACCATTATTGTATAGATAATTGCCATTATCACAAATCTAATATATGTGATGTCTTGTATTAACACATTTGTTAACAGCAAAACTACAATCATTGGTGGTGCCAAGCGGACTAAATCTTTAATAAAACAACTAAAATATATTTTAACTGATTCACCTGTAATTCTTTCATATGAAATTATAGGTCTCCTAATAGATTGATACAGTCCCGAAACCAATGTTCCTAAATAAATACCAGGCAATCCCAATATTTTTCCTGCAATAATTGAAATAATAAGATTTAAAGTTGCAGAAAATAATACAACATACTTATCATCATAAAATACTCCATATACTGTTTTGTAATTCAAAAATGAAATTCGCCTTCCGGAAAAATAAAAATTCAGACATATCAAAATTAATGAAAAACTATCAATTAATTTATCGCCGCCAATCCAAATCTTAATAAACGGCTGAAACAAAAATAATAAAGCTAAAGAACAAAATCCATATATCCAATAATTTAATAATTCATATACCTTATATATTTTTAGTGTCTCTTCTCTCCCATCTGCTGCAACCTTATTCCCCAAACTTGGTGTTATATTATTAAAAATAATAGTTACAAACATACTAACAGCATTAATTATCATATTATAATTGTCAACAATACCTATTTGTATAATACTCAAAAAACCCGCTATTATTATGTTGTCAGTCTGATGAATGGCCACTTCTCCCAATTTATGCCATACCAACCCCTTCACATTTTTTTTTATACTATCTAAATCATCTTTCTGAATTTTAGCAGCTCTTTTTTCTTTAATAAATGGATAGTGTACATTAAAATATCTTTGAATGCATATTTTTTGTATGATACGTAGAAATAAACCTATCAATAAATAAAATATAAAATTTTTATATATAATCATACACACTATTTGAACAACATTTGTAGTTATAGACAAAACCATATCAAATAATGTATTAATATATACCTTTTGCTCAGCATTTGTTAAACAAAACTGATAAGAAACAAAGTAGGACAAAATAGTATTTAATAAGTATATAAAATAATATATATATACATTTCCAACATTACTAGGCACTTCAATTATCAAATGTAAAATAGGAATTATACCGACTCCTAACATAAATACCAATATAGCGATTTTCCTATATGTTTTTCGATAAAAATCTAGCAATAACCCTATTTTATAAGAATCATTTTCAGAAACTGGTTTGTACAATGTATAATTCATTGCGGTACCGAATCCAAGCTCTGCAAGTGAAAGTATTCCCAATACATTAGAAAACAGCCCACTTATACCCAAATATTCCATACCAAGATATTTGATAAAAATAGTTCTAGAAATAAATGACAATAATACATTTATAATTTGAGCTATATATGCAATTTTAATATTTTTAAGTGAATTATCTATTCTAGAATTCTTTTCCATCTATCTTACCCTATTATATTTTTTAAATAATTTATCGATTTTATTTTTTCCTTTTTTATTTTCTCGTCTATATAATTATAATCAAGTATTCTTCTATTCACGATTTCGTCAATAGTATTATTTCTACTTACAATCCTATTTTCGCAGTTTGTCATATTTAGTAAACTATATAGTCTTTCATTCATAGACTCTTTACTTCTATCAGATGTTCTTCTAAACACAATAAAATTTTTATGAAATATCAAAGAGAACACTACTGCATGAAAGGAATCTGTACAGACTATATCAGCATCTCTGATCAATGCCAACCATCGTTCTGGCGAAACATCAAATAGTCTTTCATCACCAAAATTCATATCACAACATCTAAACTGACCTAACATATATGGTATTGTAATAATCTTATAATTATTATTTTGAGCCCATAATTTTATTCTTTTCCTTGCGCTAATACTATTCCCTAAAAAATAACAAAATACATATTTTTCATTTTGATAAGAGTTCGGTTCAGCTATTTTTTCCCATTGCTCCGTTTCCAATAATAATGTTGGATCCATTACCCATTCAATATTTTTATCATTGATAATATTGGTTAAATTATTAACATCACTTTTTTCTCTTACTGAAATATAATCATAATCGTAAAGCCATTTTTTTATTAAATTCTTATAATTATTTGGAATGTTTTTAGATGAAATGCTAGCTGCATAAGATGCTTTTATACCACTCTTTACAAAAGTTAACCAATAGAATTTTTTATAATAATCATTCAATGTTAAATTCCATACTTGATCACTTCCCGTTATATAAATATCAAAATCATCACATTCATCTATAGTATTTTCATCATAGATTATATTTGTATGGGGAATACTGAATCTAAATTCATTAAATGACTTTCTCAATACAGCTATCTTTTTATCCGAATTAATTATCTTCCCAATCAAATTGTTTATACTTGAAATGCACTGATTTTTTAGAACTGGTACAAATCTATGTTCAATAAATGCCCTATTAATTCTATTAACCATGCTTTCATTTTTAGGCACATAACATATTTGTTTTGCGTCTTCACCCAAATTATTTATCACTGTACAAAGAGCATATGCTTGTAACACACCACCATAATTACATGAATTAGTATAATGCGTTGTGATTCCAACTTTTTTCATAATATTATTCCTTTTCTAAAAATATATTTATTTAAAAATATTCTCATATCCACTACAAGCAATTGCATCTATCATTTTTTTCTCTGCATAATCTAACGCCATTTTCTTTGTAACTAGTAATTGTTCATCACTCATATTCATATAATACTTAATGCTTTTCCTAAACTGCTCATTATCATCTAAATCAACTATTTTTCCACAATGATATTGTTCTATATCGCTCCAAGGAGTCTTGTTTGAAATAACTGGTATGCACCCAGAAGCCAATGCTTCAAATACAACATGTCCATAATTCTCACCTTTTGTAGGAAACATAAAGATATCATATTTTGAAAAAATATCTATTATTTCAAAAGGTTGAGGTTGACCACAGTATCTAACCTTAATATTATTTGGCAACTCAGCTATTTTATCTTCACACAATTTCCAATAATCTTTATCCTCAACAACACCGTAAATATCAAAATTTACATTTTCATCTATTAGCATTAAAACTTCTATGCATTTTAAAAGATTCTTATGCTCACATATCCTTGATAAAAAGACAATACTATTACTTTTTTGATATAATCTAGCAATGTTTTTTCTTTGTACTTTAAAATCAATTTTCCTAGGTAAATCCTCTGCTATAATATAATTTTTGAGATATTTTGCACCTACTTTATTTGTAAATCCAATCTTTTCATTTTCAGAACTAAATGACCATATTACATTTTTGAAAAAACCTCCTACTGCAAAAAGATATAGAAATACTTTTTTCTTAATACTTTTTGAAGAAAATGCACCTTCTTCAAGTACTCCCATAGGTGCAATAAATATCTGCTTATTATTTCTATTAAATAATCTGCCTTTATTAAGTAATAATAATAGTATTGAATTATTTGCAAACAGACTACATGAATATATAATATTAAATTCTTTATATAATTTGTAAAACATTGGGCCATAATATTCACTATCAGGCATATACATAACTTTTGCATTCTTATAAGGCAACCAGATTTTAGTCTCTATACCCTCATAGACCTTTTTTTCACCCATATCATGATTTTTAGTATATATGTAAATTGATGCCTCTTCACCATAATAATCAACTACATTTTCAATAGTCCTTTGTGGACCTCCTATTTTAAAACCAGGGAAAAAATGAGGGATTATTATTAATACTTTTTTCACTTATCTCATCTACATGATTAAACAACCATGCACCTTTCTTTATAAATTGTTAATAATCAAACAATTAGCACATTTTATTTATTATTCCGCTAACAAAAATAAAAAATATAACATAATAATATGAAGGATTGGCGCCAACTGGCTCCATATTCATATATATTAACATTGATATAACTGCCCCTAACACAAGATATTTTATATTATCCTTGCTAAAAATCTGCTTTGCACAATTAATCAGCGTAAAACAAATATAAAGTATCATTATAACAAACACAAATGTGTTATATCTTCTAGCAAATTCCAGCCAAGTGTTATGAGAACCACCTCCGCGTAATAATTCACTCCCATACCAGCCACCTTGTGGTACATTAATAGCATCCCTTAAACTTTGTATAGCAATTTGAATTCTCACATTATGTAATATTCCACCATCTCTGCCTAAAAAAGAATTCATATATAAATCATGTATTCCCAATATATTTGAAGTAAACATAAGGATTCCTACTAATGCTATTATTAAAATAATACTTAATATGATTACAATTCTCTTTTTTGCTTGTGCAGAATAATTAGGAAAACTGTAAATGACATCGGCACCACCAAGAACTAATAACATAACAGCGCACATAAATACCGTTGTTCTTCCACCTGACTCCAATGAAAAAACAATACACAAAATAACGTTTATAATAGTTATTCTATAAAGATATTTTCTTTTCTTTCGTTCCTTAAATGCATAATATAGAGACGAAACCATTATAATAAATCCAATATCAAAAACCGTACTAACTTCATAATCGTCTTTCCAAAACGAATACCAAGTTCTATCTGTTCGAGGCTCAAAAAATTTATTTATATGATCTAATATTGCCTGAAAAAACATTCCAAAGTTCAATGCTGTTATTCCCCAACATGTTCTAACAGCATATTTTCTCCTATCGTTTCCGACACTTGCATTTCCAAGCAAATATATCATTGGTAAAACAAATACCAGTCTCACATCACTCCACATCATATTCAACCACGGTTCGCGCATATAAGCAATATTTGCAATTATAAGGGTTGCCGTACTGATTAATATAAAACTAATATCAAAAGGATTCTTTTTTATATCTTCAAATATATGATATAAAACAAAAGGAATTGAACACCAAAATGTTGTTCTCAAATCAATAATTCTATACATAAATCCGTACACAAACACAGTTGTGCACAGTGCTAAGAACATATATTGCTTCGACTTTTCCGAATATAATAATTTATGCAGTGCTTCTAGTTTTTCTTGCATTCTAATCTCCATTAATAATATCTATACTTTTTATGAATGTGCATCTATCATTTATACCATACAATAATTTAATAACTTCAAAATGATTTATAATTCTATACTTTTTCTATCTTACAAACATGATGCTTATTTCCTTCAGCATTAACATTAACATCCTTATCATAATTAATTTCAACTAATACTATTTTGCCCTCGTATTTCTTTAAAGCACATCATTAATTGCCAATGCTGTTTCCTAATTATTGTCTAATGCATCTATATCCTAGTATTTTAGTATGTCCCAGCAAGCCATAGTCTAATATAGTTTCGCATCCAATTCCCTGCTCTGCAAGTTTCCCAGCAATATCATCATAGCTCCAAGCATCGCCAACAAGTAACCAATAATTTTTTCCATCATCAGGTATTTTTAATTCATTTATGTCCAACACTACTTCATATTTTTTCCCGCTGAAGTAATAATTAGGCATGGTCAAATCTTCGAAATCAGTAATAATAACATCATCTTCATCCATATTAGCAACGATGCCTCGTACCATATTAGTGCGATTAGATATATCTAAATCTTCATAATAAATTGCTTTGTAAGAAGGAATAAAAGAAACAATACTATACACCAAAAAAATTGCGACCCATACATGACCTAATTTCATTCTTGAAAAGGCCACCCCAAGCACTAACCATGCCACTGGACATACTACATAAATATACCGTGTTACAAAGAATGGGCTTAACAACGCTGAAATACCTATTCCTACCGCCATTGTGCCAACCACACTAATCAGTCCTGCTGCTATAAATGGTACTAATACAGACATCTCTGGCTTTTTTGAAATCAGTAGATGATAGCCTGCTATATATGGTACACTGATATCCTCATCCTTTTCCCATTGAAGAATTCTTACTTCATATAAAATAGCAATAACTAACATCGTAATCATTATCAACCATATTCCAAGTGTGAACTTGTATGACACTATAAAATTGAAACAATCACTAAACGTAGAATTCTCTGATATCCAATAATTATTGATTCGCGCTGTTAAGCTATTTATAAGAACAATTAACCATGGTAAATAAACTACTATGGCTACTAGTATTATTATCAATATCCTTTTTATGTCTTTTCTCTTTAAGACACACCTAAAAAACAAGAACGCATAAAAGAATGCTACAGCTATAAGAGCATAGTAGTGTGTATATGCTGCTGCAAGTGAAAATACAGAAAATAGTAACCAATCCCTTATTCTATTTTCAATCATAATATTGTAAAAACAATAATAGCTGAAAAATACCAACATTGCAGCCCATGAATACATACGTATTTCTACATTAAAACGTAATGCTGCATCCGAAATAGATGTAAAGGTCATTACTATTAAAGCAGCTTCTGCTCCAAATTTATCCCAAATTACTGTTAATGAAAATACTAGCAACACTGCCAGCGGAACAATCGAAACTAAATGAAGTGACCAACCATGCTCCCCTACAACGGCACAAAATGCCTTTGTAATTAAGTAATACAGAGGAGGATGCACGTCATTGGCAGTAGTTTGTAATAAGCCTGGTATATTCTGCTTTATAATGTTACCTGTGAAGGCTTCATCTAGCCAAAGAGCTTCATCAAAAATCCTTATAAAATTTACATAAAATAAAACGATTGCATATATTGCAGCTATTATTCTTGGAAACTTTTTTATAATTCTCATCTACTCTACTATGTCCTCAATATTTATTCAAAATCAATATCAATCCTATCGAACTCCACCGACTCAGCATTATCATTAACTAAATAAAACTGAATATCTTCAACATAGTTTGCAATTTCCACTTCCAACTCAATCTTATTATCATCCTGAGAAATAATATTGTACTCTATACTATCTGGAGATATTTCTGATTTTACATCTACGCCACAATCTCCTAGATTTCTACCATTGTAAACTACTGTATACTTTCCTGGAGCTATCTTTTTATAAGGTCCATGGATCACGCCACCTTGTGAAAGAACAATACTATCATCGCTACGGCTTCCAACATAATTATAGAACATCTCTCTAGGGCTTAATACACCATCTTTCAATCCATCCGTAAGTCTATCGCATATGTCTTCCGCAAATACATATACCAATATGTTTTCCGTTCCATATAATTCATCGAAATATGGATTAGATATTACAAAAGTATCAATTGGCTTAGTAGCAAATGTTGATATAAAATCTCCTCCTGCCACGCTAACCAAATACTCAACCTCTGAATCTGTTAATAATACACAGCACTTTCCATCCTTATATTCATAGCAGCTGTTATCACAGTTCGAGTACTGTTTCATGAAAGATGCTTCTGCAATGTCTACTCCTCCAAATGTAAGCTTTCCATCAGAATAAACTTCATTTGGATATCCAAGCCAAAAAGTAGCATAACCTTTTGTCACGCCATGTGACACCAGCTCTGCGCCGATAGATTTCTGCGCTTCATACTTTTCCTGCCAATTAGTTGTAATCTTTAAAAGGTTTTTACAATAAAGACCTGAAAGTATCAAGAAACAACATGCGCAGGCTATCTGAACCTGTATCATCTTGACTGAAACTATTTTTTTGTAAATATAGTTTGCAGAAACAATTACCAACAAAAATGATGTGCTTAATAAATATCTAACCTGAAGCAAATCACCTAATACTGTAGCAAGGAGCATCTCCGCATTATGCATAAGCATAAAAGTAAAAAATACTTTTTCTGCTTCCTTCATGCTTTTATACTCCACAGCCTGAAGTACAGGAATCAATAGACATACAGCAACACATACCAAAATGCACACTATATTAGCAAGCCCAGATCTGTCTGAACCATAACCAAATATAATAAACAAATTCGAAAAGTATATTTTCAAATTTCCTATGATATGGCTCATGCCAAAGCTTAATGTAGGATTACTGTTACCACCGAAATTCATATTATGTGTGCTACAAACAACTTTGTATAACAAATATCCTAATGCTGCTGGTATAACTAGCTTTAATATGCTATCTCTTACCACGGCAACTATATTATTTCGGTCTCGGTTAATTATTACAAAATAAATAAAAAGTGTCGCTATAGTAGGCAATAAGTATTCTGCAATATGACGTTTGCCACCAAGTATCATCAAAAAGAAAATCACACTGTGAATGGCTGTATGGAATAGTGTAGTCTTTCTATTAATAACATCCAGCCAAAACATTCCTAAAACAAATGTGAATATTATTATGAATCCACAGTATGCACCATGTAGAAATATCATCATGCGTGCTTCTTTACCGCACAAGAAAACACTGAATAATGGTATAAAAACTAGCCAAAAATTGTTATTAAAAAACTTTTTTGCAAACCATATAACCGAAGCTATTGATAAAGTAAATACAATACAGTTTGAGATAACGATAGCCAGTACCTTATCCTTTAGAATAGCAAGCATTAGTACATTCACAGGAACTCTGGTAAATGCATAGATTTCACCATTTACTGCATTCCATGATGTAGGATATATGCTTTTAGCATTTACTATTGCATGATAAAAACGATATACCAGCGCAACGTCTGAGTTTATCGTTACTCTTCCATATGTAAGTGCCGTAAAGATTACTGCTAGATAGCAGATTAGGGCTGTAACAAATAAAACTATATTTAGCTTTCCACTATCTTTAATTCTTTTTAACATCAAATGTCTCCCTTTTATTCCTCTATAACATATCTTATCGAAGCTTTTTTGTAATATACATTAGGCATGATTATATCGTTTGAAAAAATTTCATCTAATGGTAGATTATAAACATCTTCTTCCACTAATCCTACATACAAGAAATATGGAGACCAAGCTGGTTCTGATTCTCTAGTAATAACCACATCATCTTCTTTAGAATTTTCTATTTCTAAAATAATACCATTCCAATAATCATAGCTTTCTGCTATAAGCTGGCGTTTATCAACAATATCTATCTGTACTATCTTTGAATAATTATTATTATGCAGGAGTGCAATTATTGATAGCACTCCAAAAATTCCGTATACAATAAACTGTTTATTACCTTCAAGAATGCTTGCACACTTAGGCGCTATTAATCGTCCAAAACGTACACATCCTATAGATATTCCAATCATTATTATGTAATCAAAAAGATATTGCATTCTAACATCTAGATATGTAGTAGTCATTGCTCGTCCATATACGTATGGGAACACTGCTCCAAAAACAACTATAAAAGTTAAGATTGCAGTAACAATAATATTGTTTTTGCCAGCCATTTTACCTGCTTTAATTCCGAATAGAACAAGACAAACAAAAATAATTATTGCTAACGGATGACGTGCTAACATGTCCTTAAGTCTTACAATAATATCTATCACTATCTGTTTCGCTGACATCAACGCGCTAGGCTGTACATCATAAGAATCCTGTCTTGAAAAATTACCCGGTGCAAACACGCAAGATATTCCACCGATAACAAACACTATCAATGGCATTAATCTGTTTATAAGTTTCTTTTGGTCCTTTAAGTCTAATCTATAAAGAACAAAAACCACATATAAATATAATACGCCTATTGGCACATCCATAAATTCATTGGTCGCAGGAATCAATCCTGCAAGGATAAGTCCAATATAAAACTTTCTATCAAGTGTTTCCTCATAACGTATCGTAAATGCGATAGTAAGCATTAACAATGCAAATGGAACGGTATACGCCGTTGAACCAATGTACCAATTGTATGCTTCTGAATAATAATATGTGGTAAATAGCACTGCTATAATCAAAAACGTAACTATCTTTACCTGTCTATCGTTTAGTTCTAGCACTTTTCCAAGGATAATTCTAAAAGAATAAAGCATCAGTGCAAAAACTAGTAAGAATACAACAATATCGCAAATACCATAAAATCTACCCATATGTCTTTGTATATTCAATGGATTTATCAAGTTCTGCAAGAAAAATGTAAGCCATCTTCCACTATGATTCTTCCAGTTCCATACAGCATAGCCAATAGCATTGAATAATACATTATTCGAAATTGTCTTGCTTCCAAATGAAAAATCATCACATGCTGGAACTGAATTATACATGCTATATGCCATAGGAAGTATCAATAGTACATAGCAAAATCCCAATATTATGTTAATACTCTTTCCATCTAGTTTTCCTTTTAGGCCCATCTATCTGTATTATCTCCTAATATATTTTCTCAAACAGGTCATTATACCTATCATACATAGCCTTTTTTTCAAAACCATTAGCCTTCTGCACGCAGGCATTCACTTTTGCTTCATCCTTAGCTCCCAGTCTTGTAATTCCAGCAATAAGACCTTCTTTATCGTACTTGTTCACAAGCACTCCGCAGCTTTCGTCTATTTCTTCCCTGCATCCACCTGTATCATAAGTAACCACAGGTGTGCCACAGGCCAATGCCTCTAAGATAACTGTAGGAAAATTGTCCTCCACAGAAGCATTTACAAATACATCTGCCTCTGAATAAATCTGCACAAGCTGCTGCACGTTATCGGTACGAGTAATGGCAACGATTTCTTCAGGTACTTCCGCCACTTGCTCTTCCTGCAAGCCCACGATAACCAGCTTGTAATCCTCAGGCAGATGAGTGCCTATATATTTAATATCTTCAAAGCCCTTTCGCACTGTCCATTCTGACGCAAGTGCCAAGACAACCTTTTTTCCTTCCAGGCCATAGCTTTCCTTGAAGCGTCCCTTATCAGGCTTGAACACATTCAAATCTATTCCATTATTAATGACTTCCACTCTGCAATCCTTTAGGAATGACTGCTTTACTAGCTCTCCCAGCCATGCAGATGGAGTAACAATTGTCAGGTTCTTGCTGATTCCGGCAAACAGAGCCTTCTTCTTATCAAAGTTAGCACTAGACCTATCTAACAAGCTAGATGCTGGGTATGATTTCTTTTGAGGGCAATGCTCACAATGGCTCTGCCATTTATCACAGCCGGCCAAATCAAAATAAGCACAATGCCCTGTAAAAGGCCAACAATCGTGTAGTGTCCATACCACTGGAATGTCAGCCTCTTTCAGATAATTAAATAATATTTCGTAATTTAAATAATAGCCGTGAATGTTGTGAAGATTCACCACATCTGGCTTGTATTCTTTAAGCTTGTTAACAAGCTTTCTGGTAGCCATTTTAGAGCCTAAGCCATGGGCATCAAATAGCCTGGTCAGCATGAAATGCCAAACCAAATCCCACTTGCTACCAATCTTATATCTATTTACATCTGTGTTTTCGTTGCACTGTCTTCCGTAGCACACCAACGCTTCATTCTCATCACTGGCTGATACGAAATTAGCATATATATCATCACAGATAGTGGCAGGGCCGCCGCCTTTACCACTTTCTGCATTTATAAGCACAAGTTTCATTTTCTATCTCTTTCTAAGATATTTTTTAGGAATCATGTACATAAGCTTACCCTGCTTGCACAGTGTCTTTAGCACGCTTATCATTTCCTTAGAGCTATTAATCACGCCTAGGTTACAGCCTAGCTTATCATCCTCTTCAAGTACGCCTGCTTCCTTTAATCGGCCTGATGTACGTTCTTCCATGCAGTACTGATACCAATGGTCTGCCTGCACGCTGATAGTCTTTTCTGTAACCTCACCATCTATTCTAACCTTATAGGTGCGCTGTTCGTACCAATCCATAACTGGCCACTCGTCACCCATAAATTCGCACAGTGCATGTATACCCATGGTATTGCTACCACTTGCCTTAACGCCTACAAACAATATCTTTGCATCCTGATCTAGCAGATACTGCCATGCACTATTTTTATCATAAACTCCTACCTGCTCAGTATCCTTCGACATCATTTCTGCTGCCTTAGGTCCCATGGCAGCCAAGGAATTATATGGGAAGCTAGTGCGTATTACATCAGCATCTCCTATAAACATGTTTGGTAGCATTCCTGTCCAACACAAGGTTTTCTTTGGATCGTATGGTCTGCTTTTAGCTGTAGGTGGCTTTAGATTAGTGATAGGAAAACATGGTAATACAAATGTAACCTGTTTATCCGCAACCTGTTGCTTCATAAATACCATAAAGGCTTCTGCAGTGATTCCAATAGCCTCTAAGCCATCCATAGATGAATGGATGAGAACTACATCATCCTTAACAAGAACGCTATCAAGCCTTGCAAAATAATCCTTAGCAAGCTGTGGGTTAATATCTTTTGTCTCTGGCACCTCACTAGACTTATTGCTATTAGCTCTCAGCTTCTTAGCCATCTTTTTAAGTTTTGTACAATTGTTAAGTATGATTCTTGAACCTACTTCAATAAAACCATACTTTTCTAACAATGAAAGCTCCATATTACAATCTAGCCTCTACAAATGCTACGAGCTTGTTTGGTGTAGCCATCTCGTCCTTCTTAATATCTTCTGGTGGAATTTCAATATCGAACTCTTCCTCAATGCTCATGAGAAGCTCGATAAAATCCATAGACTCTAAAAGTCCAGTATCAAACATATTTACATCCTTCTTGGTGTAAATAATTTTGTCATCGCAAACTTCGTAAATTAAATCTAAAATCTTCTGTTCCATGTTTATCTCCTATAGCATTTCCTTCAACGCTCTTCTATCAGCCTTACCATTATTTGTCATAGGCATTTCATCTAGCACAATGCATTTCTTTGGCACCATGTAGTGTGGGAGCTTTTCAGCAATATATTTTCTGACACTCTGTGAATACTCGAATTCATCCTCAACAGGATGATCAAGTGTTACGAAAGCTGCCAGTCCCTTTACTTCTCCACGCTTTTCAATTGGAAGAACTACGCAGTAGGTTACATCATCCATTTCTAGGATGTTGCTTTCAATGTCTCCAAGCTCAATACGATAACCGTTCAGCTTAATCTGAAAATCCATTCTGCCGCAATAATAAAGGAGCTCTTTTTCCTTGTAGCCCTCATCGCCAGTCTTGTAAGCCCACATCTCGCCATCTGGTGTAGATAGCTTGAAGAACTTATCTGCAGTAAGCTCTGGCTGGTTCAAATAACCTGCTGCAACAGTGTTTCCAGCAATAACTATTTCGCCCTTTTCACCCTCTGGCTTGCCTGGGTATGTATATTTATCATCCATGATGAAAATCTTTGTTCCTGGCTTGTCGTATCCAATAGAAAGTGGATGTTCCGAGCCGGCCATTTCATCATTTATAACTACTTCTGTAACAGCAACTGTGGATTCTGTAGGGCCATAGGTGTTAATAACCTCTGCATTAGGGAAACGCTTCATAAGCTCCCTTGCTGTCTTGTTTGTAAGTACCTCTCCACAGAATAAGAATGTTGTGAAATCTGGAAGATTCTCACCGTTAAACTCCTTGTTAAGGAGACATACATTCATAAAAGAAGGAGTAGACACCCAAACATTTAATCCGCTTTCTTTAAGCTTAGAGTGCATAAGGCCCATATCCTCCTGCACGCGCTTTTCCATAGACCAAATAGTACCGCCTGTGTAAAGTGATGTGTATGTATCCATCACTGAAAGGTCAAATGAAAATGGAGCCTGATTAAGATAAGTAAGTTGCTTCTTATCTGTGCTGCGATTCATTATCTGCTCCATCCAGTCCAGATAATTATCAAGGCAATCTGCTGTAATCATTACGCCCTTTGGCTTACCAGTACTTCCTGATGTAAAGATGATGTAATATACATCACTTCCACTTACATAGTTATCCTTTGGAAGCTCTACCGCATCCTCAGATACCATGGTATCAACCTCTGATTTATTCCATTTATTTACAGCTGTAACCTCTGTATCTACCATTGCAATAAGAAGCTTTGTCTCGGAAGCCTCTACTATATCCTTAAGACGTTCCTGTGGCATTGAAATATCTACTGGGCAATAAGGATGGCCTGTCTTTACACATGCCAAAAATGCTGCAAGCATAAGTGGTGATTTATGACCATAAACAACTACTGGCTTTTTATCACATTCCACAGTTTCATTAATGTGCTTTGCTATCTTATCTGAATAGCTCCAAAGCTCACTGTAAGTAATGGTCTCATCTGTGAATGCATTCTTAAATGCCACAACCTCTGCTTCTGTTTTTGAATAGTTTTCTAATCTCTTTAGTAATTCCATAATTGTCACTCTCTTATAAATCTATAGAAAATGTTTTATTATCGTATTTACGAACTGCTTGGCCTGTTACCAAAAGCTTACCAGCTCCTGCCGGAAACATTAATGTACCAAACTGACCAGCTCCCATTGGAAGAATATCCTTCTTAGCTTTAAATATCTCATCAGCGGTGATGCCTGTAGCATCAGCCTTTACATAATATAGGTGAGTGTATCTATCTTTTACACCCGGGCCAAGCTTTCTGGTGAATTGATATCTTATTCCTGTTATTCTGCTGTCTGGCTCGACTGATGTTGAAAATACCATTTCATTATCAGAAACAACCTTACCATATATGCATGGTCCTGCTATAGGAATCATTGGTGTGATTTCCTTTGTATCAAAGCTTAAATGATACAGATAATTATCCTCTAGCGGTGTGTCCGTAGTATATAAAAGCCCATCCGCCACTGGAAGTGCCACACATGCTCTATATGCCTGCTTACCAGTTACAACAGGTACAACCTGTTTAAAATCATCTTTGCACTCATATATGCCTGATTCACTGTCCTTATCTCCTGTTAAGATAAATACACTGTTTCGGCTTTTGCAAGGTATGATGCCGTGGATATGATATATGCTACCTGCCTCGAAGGTATAAACAATCTTCCAGCTTCCAGCTTCATCATTTCTTCTGAAGATATTCACTTCTTTATTTTCATGGTTCAAGTAATATTCGCCGTAGTAAATACCATCTGCGAAGCCCTCAATACCCTCAAGCTTTGTGAAGCATAGTGGATTATTCATCTGTGGCCTATATGCGTGCTCCAATGTGATTTCACCAGTGCTACAATCTACATGATAAATAGCCCCATGGTATGACACTAGTGCATGGCTTTCATCAACAAATATTCCGCATCTAGGCTCTAATCTAAGTGCTCTGGCAAATAGTCGCATTGAACCTAAAACAGCCTTAGCATTACCTACTGGAAGTACACCAAGTATACTTTGTTTTCCATCAACACTTTTAGCAAGGTACAGCTTTGGGCCCTTGCTAAAAAGATAATATTCATTTGAATAACATATTAATTTATTCTTTGAAACAATATTCATTTCATTTTACCATTTTGCTTATAAAATGTAAAAACAAGGAAGATGAGAATACAGATACCGCTAATCACCAATCCCACCTTCAATCCAGGTGTATAGTAATCAAACCTTACAGTATGCTCTCCAGCTGGTACCTTCACCATCATCATACCGCCCGATTCAATTATATCTAACTGCTTGTCGTCAGCATAAGCTGACCAGCCTGCATCATAAGGAACACTGAAATATACATAGGTATCCTTATCGTAAGCTGTAACACAGCTCATGCCATGTCCATCCTTATTAAATCCAAGTACTGCACCATCAAGGTGTTCGTTTACATAATCAGAAATTGATTTGTCTAAATCTATATCTGCTGGAGCACATCTTGGTAAATCAGCCTTTATTTCTTTTGTAAGACTATCAGCATCAAGTACTGCGCTGTCTAAAAGTGCGATACCGCGCTGATTCAAGTCCATGCTCATCAAGTCATCCTTAGTAATATAGGAATCTACTGCAAAGCCTATTGGGCAAGCTTCGCGCTCCATTAAATAGACTTTTCCCATATCTGTATCGTATTCAGCCACGCATAATCCAGGTACCTGCTCAAAAGCAAAATAATACTTACCTGCCAATAATTCAGCAACACCAGGCACATCATTTTTAGGCATTCCAACTACTTCTGCATAATAATCAAACAATGCCTCAAAATCACGTATGCTATTAGTATCTGTGGATGATTGATTTGTAAAACCTGCCACATGGGCTGTCATGCTAATCAAATTCATAGTATCGTTTAGTCGATACTGATTGCTAGGAAGCTCTAGCTGTGTAGCCACCTGATAACGCTGCTTGTACGCCTGATATCCCATCCAGTCACAAGTTTTATAGACAAACATTGTTGCAAACATAATACCAAGTGCAAAAATGGTCACATTAAAGGTCACAGCCTTCCACTTAATCTGTTCACCAGTGGCAATTCTACAGGTCACAAGAGCACCAATAACAGTTAATACCACGTATGTATAAAAGCGCTTTGGATTTGATATCCAATCTAATCCCTGCACATTTAATCTATTTAATACATTGATTACGATAACAAATGCAGCGATAAGAGAAATATATATGCCTGTTCCAAGCTTAATTGATTTTACATCCGGCTCCTCCAGCATACGCACTGAAGCTAAAGCTGCCATAAGGGTAAACATATACCACCAGCGCATCTGAGCTGCACTGTACATGTAGAACAAATCACTTAGAAGCGGAATAAAGCTTGCTACAGCCAGATAAACTATTAGCTTTGAAAGCCAGTCTTTTTTTCGAACAACATAAGCTATTACAAGCACAAGGCCAATCATTGGTAGATAGAAGCCATGGCTTGAAAATCTTGTAGTATAAACAGCACTAATACTAGTCATTGGATCTGCTGGAAGCAACAATGTCTTAAGAATATACATATATTCTGGAAGTGATGTCCTAAGCATTGAAAGAATTCCACCAAACTGGCCTGTACGTGGATTGCCTGATATAAAGATGATATTTGGTATGAACACAAAGGCAGCCATTCCAACACCTAAGATGCCGCACAGCACACACTTAACCGCATCCACCAACATGCCCTTTATATCCTTGCGGCCAAATCTGCAAAGATAATATATTACAAGGAAAACCACCTCTCCTACAAAGAAGAAATAGTTGATTATACAATTTAAAAATACAGTGAAAATGAAGAATGGATAATCCTTCTTTTCCTTCAATCTTTCCAACCCAATAAGCAGTAATGGGAAGAAACAGATTGCATCATGAAAATGATAGAAAACAAGGTTAACCAAAGAAAAGCCTGAAAAGGCATAAAGCACCGAGCCAAGTATAGCCCATTTGCTATCCTTTACAAACCTACGCAAATACAGGCAAGATATTAATCCTGCAAAAGAAAATTTAAGCATGAATAGCCATGCTACTATATATGGAAATGCATTGGCTGGAAACAGCATGCTTAACCAGAAAAATGGGCTTCCTAATTCGTAAAAGCTGAAGCCGTCCATAGTGGAAGTGCCAAGATCTATGTCCCAGCTGAAGCCACTGATGCCACTATCTAAAAGTGCATTGTGAAGACCTATTGTAAAAGGAATCTGCTGGTCATTAAAATCGTTTGTTAACACAAAAAAGCCTTCCCCCTTAATTACGAATGGTAAAAAAGAGAGAAAAGCTATAATAAAGCATATGAAGAAGGATTTCATATAATCCTTTTTTATGAATAGTTTAATTCTGTCCATCATTAAATCGGTATGACTCCAATCCATCTCTAAGCTGTTTTAATCCTAAATCCTTGCCTTCTACATAGATGCAAGGCATACGTCTTGATAGGAACAGGTTTGGTGCTTCTGTAACTGAATATGCACCACATCTATTAAATGTAAGAACATCGCCTTCTGCAAGTGTGGATAATTCTACCTCGCGAACCAGAACATCAGCTGTAGTACATAAGCTACCAACGATGCAGTATTTATCACTGCCATTTCTTACATCACTAACTGAAATCTCAGGTATCTTCATCCCTTGAATCTGCCCATAGTAGTTCAAATGATGTATACCACCATCCACTAGCACATAATTGATGCCCTTTGACTTTTTAATTTCCTTAACTGTAGTTTCGAATCTACCACAAGGACTGGCAATGAAACGTCCCATTTCGATACCAAGGTGAACATCCTTTTCTAAATCCTTAATAAGAGGAAGTGCTGTTTCGAAATTAGCAAAATCTTTATCATCTGAAGGACCATCAAAATATTCTACACCTGCACCTGGACCGAATTCCAAAAATGCTGGCATACTGCCTGTGGCATTCTTGTAGGCATCAAACAATGAATACAGATTATTTCTGTCTGCTTCAAATTTAGCCTCGCGAACCTTCTGTGTGCCTGAGAAATAATGAATTCCTGCAAGGTCTACATGGGGATAATCAGCTATGTTATTAACTAAATCCATGAGAGTCTCTTCATCCATACCAAACTGATTACCACTGGTAAGGCGAAGAAGTACCTTAGCCTTTTTATCTGCGGCAGCACATACCTTTTCGATAAGCTTAAGCTGTCTAGGGCTTTCTGCTGTGATAATATCTACCCTGTATTCGATAGCTTCTGTGATATCCCATTCTTCCTTTAAAAGACCAGAATAGATAATCTTAGATGCTGGGATGGAATCTGCCTTACAAATGGCAAGCTCGCCTGGGCTACAGACTTCTACATGGCGCACCATATCAATAATGTATGGCACCAAAAAAGGGTTAGCCTTGATAGAAAAGGTTAACTCAATATCAGGGACGAGGGATTTGATTCTATCCACTCGTTCCTGCAAAATATCCAAATTAAAAATGTATGCTGGTGTATTAATCATTATTTGCTAAGCAGCTCCACAAGTGAAACCATAGCATCTAATGAATTAAAGTGAGCTGCTGTAAGATACTGTGGCTCTACCTCTATGTTAAACTCTGACTCAAACTGTGAAATGATAGCTACGATATCAAATGACTCTAAAACGCCACCATCTACTAAATTATCTTCTGAAGCGTAATCAATATCAGGTCTTACGCCCTCTAAAATTGCAAGAACTTTATTTTTCATTTCTATACATCCTTTCAAGCTCTTTTAAATCGATTTTACTATTAGGCAACTTTGGTAAGGCATCTACTGCAAACATCTTTCTAGGTATCATAAAGCCTGGAAGAGTCTTTCTAAGAGCGATAGAAATATCCTTCACGGTCGCCTCGCCCACATAGTATAGCACAAGAACCTCATTATTTGCATCATAAAATGCAACATTCTCTCCCACGTGCTCTACTGTGCTAACTGCTGCCTCGATTTCGTCAAGCTCGATTCTATGTCCCATGTGCTTAATCTGGCGGTCTTTTCTTCCGTGGAATTCCAGATTTCCGTCAGGGAGAAGCTTTCCTATGTCTCCTGTTTTATAGATAAGCTCACGGTATTTATTATTGATAGGATTCTGTACAAAATCCTGGTTTGTCTTTTCAAGATTGCCATAATAGCCAAGTGCTAGGGTAGGGCCTGTTACGCAGATTTCTCCAAGCTCACCATCTGCTGCAGCCTTACCATCGTCTGTAATAAGGTAAATTTTGTAATCATCATAAGCCTTACCGATAGGCACTGAATCATAATCAAATGTATGGTCATCAACCACATAGTAGGTACATGAAGCGGTAGCTTCTGTTGGACCATACTGGTTAACGAACAGTGCTCCTGGCATGTTATCCATCCAGTATTTGAGTACTGGCTTTGTCATGACTGACCCTGAAAAGCATACCTTTTTGATGTTAGGCACACTATCATTTTTGAAAGCATGAAGTGTTTGAAGCAATGTCATGGATGATGATGTCCAGCCGATGGATGTAACGCCTGCATCATTCATGGCACCAAACAGCTTACCAGGCTGCATGAAATATTCCTTTGGTGTAAGGAAAGATGATGCGCCTGTCAAAAGTGGAATATATATATCACGAATCGCTGCTATGTAATCAAGTGGTGACTGATTGCCCAAAATATCATCAGCTGTAATGCCCATCACCTTAACGTATGATCTGATGTAGCACATTACGTTTCTATGGCTGGCAATTACACCCTTTGGCACACCTGATGAACCAGATGTATATATGATATAAAGAGGATCAAGCTCTGTCATTTCATTTCTTACAGCATCCAGCCTATCCTGCTGCACTGGGGATTTTTCCAATTCATCTACAGTAAGAAGCTTAACCTCAGACTTACCCACCTGATTTAGTATGTCGCTAACCTTTTCTGTAAGTGTTTCGCTAGTTACTACTGCTACTGGCTCAAGGTTTCCTAAGATTGCTTCTAATCTTTTGATAGGAAGTGTTACATCTACTGGTGCATAGATACGACCTGAGTATGCAACTCCTAAATAGCTTGCAATCATCTTTGGTTCCTTATCCATGATGACTGCGATAGGGCCTGCTGGAAGGTTCATGGCGATGATGCCGCTTCCTAGTGATTTAGCGATGTTGCTAACTTCAGAAAAGGTCAGGCCGTAGTTTATGTTTGAATATACTGTTTTGTTTGGATTGTTGGTTGTGCTAGATTCTAGCCATTCTAATATGTTTTTCATTTTGCCCTCATCAGTCAGCTGCGCTGACAGCTTCTCCCAGAGGGAGAAGCCTTTCCTTTTTATTTCTGGAATGATTTTTTCAAAATTGGGATTGGCTTTGCAAGATTTCCGAATACTGTCTCGCCGTCTTTTACGGCACGGCCTACTACGGAGCCCATGCCTACGGTTACGTCTTTTCCGATAGTGATTCGGTTCTTTACGTTGGCGCCGACACCGATGAATGTGCGCTCGCCAACCTCTACGAAACCAGCAAGTGTGGCCTGTGCTGCCATACAAACATTTTTGTGAAGGATGGATTCGTGGCCGATACTTACCAGGTTATCAAGCTTAACATTATCACCGATTACTGTTTCGCCACATGTAGCAAGCTCGATAACATCACAGGCACCAATCTCTACATTATTTCCAATTACTACTCTTCCAAGGGAAGGCATAGAAATTAAATCTCCGTTAGGGTCTTTAGCCTTTGTAAATGAATTGCAACCGATAACTACATTTTCGTTACAAATGAAATTGTCACCGATTGTAGCATGCTTAATCTTTGCCCCTGGAAGGATAAGCGCATTATCACCAATGTGTACATTAGGACCGATAAAGCAACCAGGATAGATAGTGCAATTCTCACCGATTGTAGAATCTGATGTAATGTAGTAGCCTTCCTCCTCGAAGAAATCTGGAAGTGGAGCTCTCACATCTCGATAATCTACAGCGAATAAGAAATATTCATACTGTGGATACTCGCAAAAGATTACATGGTTGTTTGCAATAATCTCATCAGAAAATGTAATGTTATCCTCTGCAAAAACCAAACAATCCTTATGCCCTTCCAAATTAGGTGCAAGGTATTCTACCTGTTTTTTGATAAACATAAATGTGTTATCTACAGGCTCACCTACATAGGATGTTCCGTTTAATGTTTCTATGAATTTTGCTTTTTCTTCTGCAGTCAACATAGTCATTCCTCTTTTCTTATTTATCTTCCCCAAGCTTCTCTTCCTGAACTAAATATTTAGGACGTGATTTTGTTTCCAAATATGTTTTAGCAAGATACTGCCCTTGAATTCCAAGGCAAAGCATCTGCACGCCAGACACAAGAAGGATTATACATACCATTGATGGCCAACCACTTGTTGGGTCACCAAATACCAATGTTCTAACAATTATTATTAATATAAATATGAATGCAACAAGGCACATGATTGTTCCTAGTATCGAAGCTATCATAAGCGGCGCTGTGCTAAAAGCCTCTATTCCATCTAATGCATAGATAAACAGCTTCCAGAAGGACCACTTGGTTTCGCCCGCTACACGCTCTACATTTTCAAACTCTAGCCATTTACGCTTAAAGCCAACCCAACCAAATATACCTTTGCTGAATCTATTATACTCGCCCATGTCAAGTATTGCATTTACTACACGTCTTGTCATCATCTGATAATCTCTGGCGCCATCCACGATATCTGCATCACTTATCTTATTCATAAGCTTGTAAAATCTTCTAGCAAACCATGAACGAATTGGTGGCTCGCCCTTTCTGTCTACACGACGTGTTGCCACGCACTGATACTCTCCGCTTTCAAGATAACCTAACATTTCTGGAAGAAGTGCTGGTGGATCCTGCAAATCCGCATCCATTATTACCACATAATCTCCTTTGGCATTCTGAAGACCGGCAAATATGCCAGCTTCTTTGCCAAAGTTTCTAGAGAATGATACATAATGTACTCTTTCATCCTTAGCGTTCAAATCCCTCAATACCTGTAAGGTGTTATCCTTTGAACCATCATCTATAAATAGATATTCTATATCTACTGATGGCATCTGTGATTCTATTCCTTTTACAGTTTCGTAAAAAATTGGTGCAGCCTCCTGCTCGTTGTAGGCTGGTACAATTATTGATAATAGTTTCTTTCCCATTTAATTAACTACCTCTTTACTGATAAAGATTCCCCTGATTATCTACCTTGTACAATTGCAATGCATCTACTACATTTCCGTTAGCAAATATACTAGCGTAGTAATCAGTTATTGCTTCTGTAGGGCTATAAATTGCTACATAATCAAAATTATTCTTAAGCAATTCTTTAAAATCTTCTACACTCATGCCTACCTCATCATTTTCATCGAGTGTGGCATTAAAATATACAGAACTTTCCATGAACCATCGTGGCTTACATATTGTAGAAAGAACTGGTGTATATAAATCATCGCTACTTTCGCCAATAACCAGGATTCTGGCATTCTCCTGACATTCGCTATTTATCACCGCTGCAAGAGCATTTACATTCTGCCTAAAAGCTAATGAATCCTCAACTGATCTACGGCTCACATAATAGTCTATATCATCTAATTTGCTATGGCGAACGCTAAGAAGCATCAAGCATGCTAACAATACCGGAAGTACCTTGCCATCCATATCAATAAGCATATCTCTAAGAAGCCAAAACATAAGTAACATTCCAGTCAAAAACATTATACCGCAATATCTATCGAAGGACGCCAGATTGATAGCCTCCTCTTCTACGAAGCGGGATATGT
Organism: Pseudobutyrivibrio sp. OR37; assembly: GCF_900113655.1. Classification (GTDB taxonomy): domain Bacteria; phylum Bacillota; class Clostridia; order Lachnospirales; family Lachnospiraceae; genus Pseudobutyrivibrio. The sequence continues at coordinate 26,404 of NZ_FOQF01000019.1, forward strand.
AAAGTGGAAACATAGATAATATATATGCAATGATTGCAATACCCGGTACAATGGCACCTGCAATTGCTGACGCTTTGCTAAGAACCCCTCGCCTGTACAAGCTAACATGTAAGCATACAAAAGCTACAACAAACAAAAACATGATAGCAGTGTAATTAAAGCCAATTCTTTCGTAATAAATATATCTATAGGTAATAGCAGCTCTAAAGTTATCATAAACTGTAGTGTAAAACTCACTACCATTACCTTTTATAGTATCAATAGTTCCTGCTATATCAAATGGCTGGCTAAACTTTTGGGCTGTGTCACTTACCGCCAACTCAATCTTCCATAACAGCTTTGCAGCTATCATAGCAAGCATCGGAATAAGGCAGCAAACACTGTATTTTGCTATACTCTTTGGGCTTCGCTGTATATCTGCCACCTTATTTCTAGATATATAATCAATGAAATAATATAGTGATACAAACATTGCCAAATAAATACCCACATCTTTAGAGATAGTAAGCACTGCACATAACATGCCCACATAGGTACTGTACAACCAATCCTTATTTTTAGTAACAGAGATAGCAGCGAATCCGCATCCTCCAAGGATTCCCAAAAATGGATCTATGTACAATGAAGAGTAGACCTCGGCAAAGAAATATAATGGAATAAATAGGCATATTGGCCAGCTTATTATTCCAACAAGCTTCTTTGAAATTGGCATATCCTTCATACCGGCAAACCATATCATTACTGATACTGCAAATAGTTGGTATGCGTAGTACACCTTCCATTCTGCGAAATCGCCAGTTACAGTCATATTAATCTTTTCAAGTAAATACTGAAACAATGACATTGCAGGTGGATAAGATGGAAAGATTGCTGTAGAGCCTGGTGCTGTTCCAAATGCATCAATACCTGTCATGATTACCACTGTATCAAGCCAGTGAGAGAACTCATCGGTATGCATAGCCAGTCTATCCTTGTTGAAGTAAGCAATTAAAATTGCCAAGACCGCAAAAATAATAGTTCCAGGCGTGATTAAATTAAAAATATTCTTTTTTAATGTAGGAGTTACTCCATTCTTACCTATCCAATAAAACGTATATACGTACATGGCCACAGCTGCCACACACACTATTATCCAGCCAATCCCCAACAGATTACACATGCCGCACAAAAACAGAAACAACACTATGCCCATACATGAAATAGGCATAGTGCTTTCAAATGTACGTCCTAATCTAAATGCCGCAAAAAAGCTGAATGCTGATATCACTAAAAGAAAAATAATAATCGCAAGCATCATTTACTCCTTGCTTTTAAATATAAATGCTCTCTGAATTGTATAATTAAATAAATACAAAATTATTTCCACTGGGACCTTAATGATTACTGGCGCAACCATAGGAAGTAGTGCCGCCAAATTTGTTACTGCCCAACCAGAAATTGTTCCAGAAACAACTACAAGTACTAAATATTTAGCAAGCTGTGCTCCTGTGTTTCCCTTTCCTTTGAAAACAACATTCTTGTTTAATGTAAAATTAATCAAGCAAGAACAAGCTCTAGCTATGTAAGTTGCAATCATAATTGGCGCGCCACAAGCACCTGCAATTATGAATACAATATAATCAATCAATGCGGAAAACAGTGATGCAAATGAGTACTTAATGATAATGCTATAAATCCTAATAGAATCTCTAACCGGATTAAAATGAGACGACTCGTTGTTATTCTCGTAAACTGTTTCAATTGTAACTTCCTGTATTCCAACACCATTGCTCTTAATATCTAAAAGCATGTTTGTCTCGTATTCGTATTTCTCTCCATCACATTTTGCTGCAATTTCAAGGAAGCTAAATGGTAAACCTCTAAGGCCAGTCTGTGTATCTGATACATTGATTCCACATGCCCATTTGTAAACCTTGCGAGAAATCCCATTGCCCATACGGCTTTTCCATGGAACATTATTGGTATCAAACTTTCTACATCCTAATACCACATCATTTGGATGAGCTTCCATACAATCTGCTATTCGCACAATATCTGCTGGTCTATGCTGGCCGTCCGCATCTACTGTAATTATTCCTGCTTCAGCAATCTCAGGATGAAGCAAACAGTAGTTTACTGCCGATTTAAGGGCGCGTCCTTTACCCTGATTAATTGCATGGGTAATAATAATTGCTCCCATTTCCTCAAGCTTTTTAAAAATATGAGCATACTCTGCCTTACCGCCATCATCAATTACTAATACATTTTCAAAGTACTCAAATATCTCCTCTGTAAGAGGCACAAGACTTTCTAATGGCTGGTATGCTGGTATTACTATTAATTCTTTTTTCATCATTAAATCCCTTTACATCTATTCCTTACTTAATAATACAAAATCACCTTCACGAGCAACCTCGTGTGTATATGTTTCAAGCAAGTATTTACCTGTTTCATTATCAACAAAATACTGATATTTATCATGGCCGGTATCAAGAAGAACATAATCAGCCATATTATCAGGATTAATCTTATAATAATCTATCAGCTTAGTATTAAGCTGTGTCCTTGCATAAACTGAATATGTAGCCTGCCAAGCATTACTATTTAAGTAGCCTGCACAATTAGCTCCAAATGCAACCAGCAATTTATTGTCAGCTGTTACATTTTCTTCCAAAAGATTAATGACAACATCATTAACCTCGTATTCATCCTGTGGAAGTGCTACGCCCTTTAATTCTCCTTCAGTAACGTAAATCATTCTTTCAAACACATGACAGAATCCACCGTTACTATCTGCCACCCAAATTCCCATAAAGAACATAGCAACTAATACAAGGAAGTTCTTCAGGCCGAAGTACTCGTGCCTCTCCTCACAGAATAGAAGAATCATCATAATTACTACATAAAGAGTCATATATCCTGGCTCTGTTACTTGCTGATTATTAAAAACAGACCAAACAATCTGAGCGACCACTGAAATAACAAACACAGTCCACATAGCCATCTTGTCCTCATCCTGTCTAGTGGCAAATGAACCTATTTTGACAAATTCACTTTTTTCTTTATCCCTCATAAAATAAGGGAACCAGAAAAAGATTATCAAGCAACCATATATAAATCTGGATGTGCTGATGCCTTCTATTCTAAGTAAGCACGCTGATATCATAAAGATAATAAAATATAGTGTTAAGATAGCCTTTTCAGCATATTCATCAATGCCTCTTAGCTTATTAAGTATCCACACAAATACTATTGGAATATAAGCAATCACTGCAAATACACCATAAGATAAAAGCATTATTCCAAAGCAAATATATACTGGATAATCATAATCCTGATTACCTAGATTCGGAAGCTGTGCTATTACATTTCCTAATCCGCTAGTAAATTGCAAATAAACAAGTACTAATCCGCCAAGCACAAAACATGTAATGACGTATAACACCACTGTAAGTGTAGGTGCCTCATCCTTTATTACAAGATAAAGCCATAACACTCCAATAAATACGGCCATTATTATCATAGATGGATAAGCCACTACTGCCACGCTGGCTGCAATAGCTGTCAGTAGTCCGTACACGATCTTTCTAGTCTTGTAAAACCTGAACATATAGCACATTATAAGAACCATTGCAAAATCACAGTATGATTTATATGAGAAATCCTTCCAGCCTATCACAAACATGTAATAGAAAATAACTGCTGGGAATGCTCCCTTTTCGTAATCGCTATCAACTAGCACTATATAAAGATAGACTGATATGATTAGACGTACTGTCATATAACAAATACGCATATATAAGACTAATCCTATATTCAAAGATAAGGATGCAAACAGCGGCTGTAGCACCTGATAGTATAATGCAAGCAAAGGATAGGTAAGCAAGCCACCTGTCTGTAGTGTCTCCCAACTATCTACAAACATATGCTGCCCCTGATATATCCCCTTATAAATAGATAACAGACCATTCTCGTCCACATAAAAACCATAAGAAATAGTGGCATAAGACAACATCACTATTATCGCTGCAATTATTATTTTGAAAATGTTATTCTTATTATCTTCTATTGTAATCATATTAAAGACCACCTATTTATACTCATAGTCTTTTATATTTTAAACTATTATCTTTGCTTATGCTAGTAGTCTATTGTATAATTTACTTACTTCGTTGCAATTATTGCAACGATTCTTGCATTATTTGGAGGTCATTATGGCAAAAAAGACTCATGGTATTATGGCAACCACTGCCATACTTACCGTTTTAACCTTATGCTTTAAGGCATTAGGGTTTGTAAAACAAGCTGTTATAGCTTATTATTTCGGTACAACATTCGAAACAGATATTTACAATGTTGCATTCAACTTCGTTGGTATGCTATCTTCAGCCTTTATCAAATCTATAACATTATCAATCGTTAGTATTTACACTCATACTCTAGTACAAAAGGGTAGGGAAGCTGCATCCAAAATCATATCAGCCTGTTTAGAGCTTCTGCTCCCAATAGTTCTACTAGTGCTTTTGTTAGTGTATATGCTTACACCTATCATTGCAAAAATGTTAGCACCTACTTACAGTCCTACAGAATCAATTTTGTTGCAGCACTATCTACAGATTTGTTATCCATTCTTTTTATTTGCTGTAATTACGCTTATATGGACATCATTAATGGATTCCAACAAAGATTTTGTTGTAAGCCGTACAGAATCCTTCATTACAAGTTCTATTACTATAATTTGCTGTATCGTATTTTACAAAAGCTTAGCTGTTGGTTCTTTGGTATTAGCTCAGTATCTTAGCTATATTATATTTGGAGCTTTACTAATTATTCGTGGTCGCAGATATTTCAAATATTCATTTGTACGTATATCCGAAGTACCAGAAGTAAAAACGGTGTTAATCACTGCTCTACCTATTTTTATTGGAGGTTCTGTTTCTCAGATTAACAAGATAGTAGATAACTCTATTTCAACAGGATTAGCCCATGGTAGTGCCACTGCTCTTTCTTATGCAGTTTCATTGGAAGATTTTGTTTGTATCGTTTTAATCAATAATGTTGTTGATATTTTGTATGTAAACTTTGCAAACTACATTGCAGAAGACAATAAGGAACAGCTTAGTGCAACAATGAAGTTTGCTATTAATTCAATGATTTGTTTGATGATTCCAATTACTATTATCACCTGCATGTGTTCAAAAGAAATTGTGTCTATCGCATACTTTAGAGGTAATTTTAATAAGGATTCATTAGTCATGACCAGTGCAGCCTTAATAGGTTATGCCGTTGGCTTCACCAGTTCAGGCGTCAGAGATATCGTAATCAGAGTTTTATATTCCTTTAAGGATACAAAAGGACCTATGATAACTGGTTCCTTTGCTGTGGCAGTTAACATTATAAGCAGTATCATCTTATCCAGATATATTGGTATTATGGGTGTTTCAATTGCAAGCTCCATATGTTTGACTGTAAACTTTTTCATTAATTCACATATGATTAAAAAACATATGCCGGAATATACAATCAGTCAGTTTTTACCTACTCTTTTAAAACAGATTCCAGGAGCATTTGTGTTGGTTATACTTATACTTGTGATTAAACAATTCTTCAATAGCAATATTATTATCTTTGTACTTTCTGCTGTGTTAGGACTAGGTGTTTACGCACTTATACTTAACGTTATGAAAATTGATGAAGTATATGCTATAAAAGAAAAGCTTTTATCTAAACTTAAAAGGAATGAGGCCTAATAACCTCATTCCTTTTATTTTACTCATATTTAGAAGGTGTGATAAACTCTACCTTTGTTCCTTCTTCTCTTACTCTGTTAAATAATTTCTTGTGATAAGCATTTCGCTTTTGTGCTTCCTCCGCATTATATGGATGTCTCATAGATGCATCATAGTAGTTCTCATTAATATCTACTGAGAATCCATCAAAGCCTGCAAGTAACAATTCCTTGGCTTCGCATTTACGAAGTAAATTGACAGCTATTACAGCGGCAGAATCATGTGTCTGCTCATCTACATCAATCCACTTGCTGTAATCAAGCACCTTAACATTTCCTCTTCCACCTTTAGAAATATTAGATGGTACAATAACATTCTTGGCTTCTGCAACAGCCTTGTTATATGCTTCTGTTCTTGTAGTAAGCTGATAATCAAAATCTATAGGAAGAGTGCTGTTAAGACCTATGCTTAACACATCCTCTTCTTTAATCAATTCAGCTATCTTATCCTGAGCCTCAATTACACTTCTACCAGGCGCAACAAGAAGGACACGCTTACCTTCAACTGACGCTTTAATATCTTTAACAGCACTTTCATCGTCTACAGATTTGCTCTTGTTATACTCAAGATATACATTCTCTGCATACACCTTATCAAAAGATATCTTCTTTTCCTCTGCAAGCATATTTAAAAGCTCGCTTACCTGATCTATTGGAAGCATGTGCTTATTGAAGTAATAGCTAGCATAGCTAGGTGTACAGTGATTAGCTGATGATAAATAATACTCTGGTGCGTAGCCCCAGTAAAATTCATTGTGTAACTGATTAATAACTTTATCTATTACATCAAGAAGTGGCTGCACAGTGTATTTTCCACCGTAGAACAAGTTTAAATGCTCTAGTAATAATTCAGTATTAAGATTTCCTGCACCTTTACCCATTCCCATGATTGAACTATCAACCATAATCTCTCTTGTTGTAGGGAATTGAAGCATTGAAATAGCATTTGAATATGATAACTGTAAATTGTTATGTGAATGGAATCCAATTGGCATTGAACGTATCAAATTATAATCTACAAGATTAAGCATACGCTCCATATCGTTAGGTCTCATTTCACCAAAGCTATCTACAATATAAAATCCACTTGCATCTGCAAGTTGCTCGTTTACTGTTTCAATAAGCTCTAACAGTTCTTTATCTGTATAACGCATAGTAATCATAGGCTGAATATAAAATTCATAACCCTTAGACATGATAATTCTTGCTTTTTCTATCATGTTAAAACGGTCTTTTTTATGAAAAGCCATTCTGATACCATCGATTGTATCTTCACCTCTTGGAGCTAGATTATTTACATCAAACTTGCCATAGTCTATCATGGCCACATATTTGATACCTGGCTTTTTATTCTTAAGAATGCTTTCCTTTATGGCAGTATCATTAATAAATTTTGTTCTACCTTCTTTAGAGCCATCCTTATCATCAATGTAACCCATCTCGATAATATCGATATTTGCTGCTTCCTGAGCTGCTAATATCTTTTCCATGTAGTCCTGTCCGAAATTAAAATCATTTACGCAACCACCATCTCTAAGGGTTACATCTAATACTTTTATTCTATCCATTAAATAATTCCTCCATATGGATTATAAATCTATATCAACAATCTTTTCTGCCAAAATAAAGTCCTCTGGATTATCGATATCTACAGCTTCCTTAAAGGAAACTTCACTTACATAAGGCTTATCACCTATTCTACGGTGTTTGTTCTTAAATACATCCTTTGTAAATACATATACACCTGATGTTTCCTGGTATATTGGTGTTAAATCCTGAGTACGTGGCACATTAGTAGCGTCAAAATTAAGTGGCTCACCATTCTGCCACAAATAGTCTTGAAGCTTCAGTGCACAAAATGCTGAGTCATATTCACCTGATTTAACTGCATTAATACACTGTTCCATTGTTTCTTTCTTAATGAATGGTGCTGTGGCATGAGCATATACATAAATATCAGCATCTACTTCATTCATAAAGGTCTCAAATATCTGTGAAAAATTAGAAGTTGGTAAATCTAATACTTCTGGCCTCTTAACAAAATTAACACCTTCTGGAAGATATGGCACCACATCTTCAGAACTGCAATATACATTAATGCTATCACATAACCCTGTTTCTTTGAGACTATCAAGCTCATATTGCAACAGTGGCTTTGTTCCAAGCATTCTTGTGTTCTTTCCAGGACATCTTTCATTTTTAAGTTTAATTGGCATTATTGCAACGATTTTCATTTGAATATCTCCAATCTTAAATAAAATCCTTTATAAAATTGCAGATGTTATCCATAGCATTTGGTTCAAAAATACTTTCTGGATCAACATATACAACCTTATCATTATCTAGTATATCAATAATCTGTTCGGCATTTTCTACAATTGGTACGTTGTAACCTTCTATTAAATATGCCATATTTCTTGCAGTTTCTCCTATATCGAGAAGAATCGTGCCACATCCAAAGCCTATACTTTCCCACACTGACGCGGAAACAGTACTTACGGTAACATTACTTTCTGCCAGATATCTAAAAATATGATTATCAAGTGTATCAATTATATCCACCTTTTTATCTAATAACCATGGATATCTCTCTTTATAAAATCCAAATTCCTTTGGGTGTAATTTATATATAATACGATATTCATCTCCCACTTTTTCCGCTAAATCTGCTGCAATCTTGCTGATATAAATACCTTCACGCTCTGTAGAAATAAAACAAATAGTTTTTTCTTCTTTAGGATACTTAGACTTATACTTTTCTCTTTCTCTTTCAAAGAAAGGAAAGCCCACCGTATGCATCTTAACTTTTGATGGCAAATGAACTATTTCTTCCTGTGTTCTACTGTATATGAGCTCATGATCTGGTAAAACCTCAGAATTATCCTCGGGATTAAACTGCATAGGGGTTAATGTTGGAAAGGCAAAGCCATGGGCGTATTCAGCTGTAGGAATGCCTCTCTCCTTTCCCAATGCACTATATGCAAATGATTCCATAGAATAATAGCAAAGCTCCATTATAAGCTTTGGCTGCACTCTATCAAGTATTTGAGAACAATACTTTTTGGTAATCTCATAATAGAATATTCGCTCAACAAATCCATCTATTAATTCATCAGCTATATCAGTGCCAAATGTTTTCTCTATTTCTACAAATATATTTCCATAGCTGTTTTTTACAGCATCGGTGTACTGTTGTTTCTTTTTTGTATTAAAGCGATTTGCCAACTTTACAGCAATGTTAGTTTTAAATGCTACTCTATCTGTAAAGAACACATTATTCATACCATTAGGCTGTAAATGAGTATGATTATCAGGATGTTCTACTAGAAGACTGTTGAATTGCTTTGAGACTTCATCAAAAAATATATTTTCGTATACACCTGTTTCGATATTGCGATTTCTTCTTCCATCAGCAACAAACAAAACATCAACTTTTTTGTGTGGAAGAGGCTTCAAAGCGTTCATTGCCATGTTAAGCAGCTCTTTTTTACTAAAAGGAGTCTGTGTACCTTCTTCTCTTCCTACAGTATATTTTTTGATTGTGTTATGTATTTCATATCGATATAAAGTCCATACCGGTATTCCATTTACCTTTATATTATTACAATTGTATTTTCTCTCGAAAGCTAAAAAATTCTCTATCGAAGGAGCTTGCATGTTATACCTTCCTCTCTTTTTTAGATTATGTCTTTCGCGTCATATTATACACTATATATTTAGTTTGTAAAATCTGGGGAATTTGGAATTAGCTATAAAAAAAGAGGTTGGAATCCTTGTAAATCCCAACCTCTATCTCTTGTTATGATCTGTTAATCCCTAACTCCCTTAGTCATCAATACCTGGATGGTAGTTAAGTGTCTGTACAGGAACTGCTCCTGCCTTAGGACCTGTTTGGCCCTTTACGAAATCGTATACACTGTAGATAGTGCAGTTATTCCATAATGCATCACGCTTTGTAGGAATTGGTCTCCAGCCTTCTGTCTTTTTTGTGTTTGCATAATGAAGGTAATATCCTACGATATCGTCTCCATAAACAGCCTGAAGATCAGAATTTCTTGAAGCGTATACATCTACGTTAAAAGCAACTGTTGGCTGTCTCTGCTCCCAAATACCAAATGTAACGAAGTGTGTGAAGAGTGTAAGTTCATCATCTCCAAGCTCCTTCTGAACATCTGGATACATTGCAGCGTATTCTTTAGCATTAAATACTGTGTAGATAGTCTTAACTTCGTCGCTTGTGAGCTCTCTTCTATGAGCCTCGCCCTGAGCTGACATTGCAAAACTGTCAATTGTGAATACTGAAACGGCCATGAGAGTAGCTAATGCTAATGATAAAGCCTTAACAAATTTCTTCATTCCATTCCCCTCCTAAATTATATTATTATTTAGAATAATTCTATATTAACAATATGTCCAAATCAAGGTAAAGTTGTGAAAAATTGTTTTATTTTTCGTAAGTTTTCTCACTGATTATATAGCGTGGTCGTTGCTTTGTTTCCATATATGTTTTGCCCACATATTCGCCGATAACGCCAAGGGAAATAAGCTGAATTCCACCAAGGAAGCATACTGCTACCATGATACTAGACCAACCACCAAGTGTATTTCCAAGGAAGTGCTGAACTACTGAATAAATTAAAAGTATAAGGCTGATAAATGCCACAAAAACACCAAAACCAGTAATCATGCGAATAGGCTTGATACTAAGTGATGTGATACCATCAAATGCAAGTGATAACATCTTTGATAGTGGATAGTGGCTCTCACCTGCGATACGCTCATTACGCTCGTAATACACACTAGTGCTCTTGAAACCTACAAGTGGGAACATTCCTCTAAGGAAGATATTAACCTCTTTATAGTTTGCAAATTCATCAAGCACACGGCTTGAAACCAATCTATAATCTGCATGATTATATACAACCTCTGCGCCCATGCTGTTAAGTAGCTTATAAAAGCTTTCTGCTGTGAATCTCTTAAAGAATGTATCTGTATCGCGCTTGCTACGAACACCGTATACAATTTCACAACCATCAGCGTATGCATCTACCATTTCGTTCATGGCATTGATATCATCCTGTCCATCACAGTCAATAGATATTGTAATATCACAAAGCTCCTTTGCTTCCATAAGGCCTGCAAGAACAGCGTTCTGATGTCCGCGATTACGGCTCTGTGTGATTCCGACGAAGTGCTCATCCTGCATTGCCAGGTCTTTGATGATGTCCCAGGTTTTATCTTTTGAGCCGTCGTTTACGAACATTACGCGGGATTTATCATCAATCTTATCTAGGCTTACTAATTCCTTTATTTTATCTAAGAATAATGGTGCTGTAATTGGTAGAACCTCTTCCTCGTTGTAGCATGGTATTACTATGTATAATATAGGTTTCATTTTTCTATCTCCTTTTAGTTACACCCTCATCAGTCAGCTGCGCTGACAGCTTCCCCCAAAAGGGGAAGCCTTTAGGATTTGGTCGATTTTGGTGTTGTCGCCCCAGACGGCTTTGCTGTCGTATGGGCGGTCTGGGAAGGTACCGTAGGCTAGGCTGATGCTGTAGCCGTTGTCTTCGATGAATTTTTCAACTCGATCTGCCAACTTCATAGGCTTACCTGTACAACATTCAATGATGCCAAGTACCTCATCCTGCATAGATGCCTTTGCAACCTGCTCACAGAATAAATCATAATCTGTAAAATCAAACTGATTCTGTCCTGTAGTAAATGGGAATGTAACATCTCCTGCCTCAGCCGCTGCTGTAAGCTTAGAAAAAATGCTACAACCCTTATGTGCGTTACCTACAATGTAGTAGCCTCTAAGCCACTGAAGTTTTACTCCTGTTTCCTTGCACAAAAGAACTGTGGCCTGTCTCAATGCATTTTTTGCAATCCCATATAAGGACTGAGGTGCGCATGGAGTATCTGCCTTAATACAGCCCTCCATAAAGCCTACCTCATGCATTGTTCCCATTACACAAAGCTTTCTAATTCCAGCCCTACACATCTTCTCTAGGAACTCATAATGATGTGGCAAATCCTTCATGTGATTTTCTGATGCATGTCTGAAGCCATCACGCCAAGCCAAATGAATTACTACATCTGGCTTTTCAAAATAGCCATATGGGTCTTCTAAAGTGAAGATATCTGCATCTATTCTCTTTGCTCTGGAGTCTACATCATCTGTGTGAAAATCAGTGGCGATGACTTCAGCTCCAAGGTCTAGCATTGTCTTTACAACGCCTTGACCTATGTAGCCGTTGGCGCCTGTTATTAGGTATTTCATAGTGTTCTCCTTTGGGGCTAGCGAGAATCATACCCTCATCAGTCAGCTGCGCTGACAGCTTCTCCCTACTAAGGGAGAAGCCTAGGCGAAGAGGTTGTCTAGCCATGCATGAATGCTGTATTTCTTGCGGATTGATTCGTTTTCCGCATATGGGTTGTCTAGCCAGTCTGTGTCGGGTAGGACGAAGGCTGAGTAGTCGCCGGTGGCTTCGGCCTGGTCGGCCTTGGCAGCCAGGTCTGTAAGTACAGTATGGTTATTTTCATTATAGAACTCATAGTCTTTTAAATATATGTTGTTTGTAACCAACTTTCTCTTGATTCCAAGTGTCTCCATTGTACGCATTGTCAAACCCTGCTGATTTTCTGATGCAAGATCAAGGACTGCCTTTGAATGAAGACACATATCCCTAATGGAATCTGCTGCAAATGGAGTAAAGCTGATAATATCCATATCAAGATCCTTAACAAGCTTTGGATCTCTAAGCTTTTTGCCACGATAAACGCTTGGCGCCAGATAAAGCTTTAATGCCAGCTTCTTGTCAGGATTAGCTTTTTTGAAAGCCTTGAAATATCTATATCTAAATGGGAAAAATGCAGAAACACTTACATAATCGTATTTATATTCTGCTTGTTTTTCCAGTTTGTTGGCATCAAAATCATCTGAGTAAAACAAAGGGATTAATTCATAATCAGGATTGTTTTTTGCATCGACAGAATCAAAGGTTGCACGTCTGTCAAACAATCTTCCCAATTCTCCCTTATGTCGCATATTCTCAAATGAATCCCAAGAATAATAAATAGTCTTTGCACCTGGTTTTAATGCCTGTTCTTTAATATCCTTAATCACATCATCAGTAAGGACATTTCCTCTGATAACAAGGAAATAGTCATAGCCTCCAGCAGGCATTTCTGCTATTATCCTATCCTTCAATTGATTGTTGAATTTTTTAAAGATATTATCCTTTTTCAAGAACTTCTCTAGATTCTTTAAAATCAAAAATCTGGTCTTTTCAGGCTCTTCATCATAAAATGCCACGTTAGCCCCTCGCGCTATCAAATCATCATGAATCTTGGTCTGATAAGAATAGAACTTAGGCATAATAATCAAAATATTTTTCAGTTTTAGGTCTACATTGTAGTCAAAAATCGGTTGCATTTTATCCTCTTGTATAAATTCTTCTAGATATAACCTGATAATCAAAGGTTAGCTTAGCATAGGCGTAAGATTTAGCCTTTGCCTGTTCTAACACATTTGGATTCTCAGTAATTTGCTTAAATACAGAAACCATATCCTCTTCATTTTCTACAAAGAAATAGTTCTGACCGTCGCAGTCTGTGTAGGTAGCATCTGTATAGCTATCCCATGGATAAGTCATGTTGACACAACCACAGCACATAGCTGTTTCAAAGGTAGATGATTGAGTACCAGGCTGGCAGTATAAATCTGTACCTGCAAGGAACTCCTCAATCTCCTTGTTAACCTTCCATCCCATAAAATGTACTCTGGAATCTGCTTCCATGAGTGGTCTGATTACACCCTCCATATCCTCTGGAATAGAACCAAATATAAAAAGGGCCATTCTTGGATCCTGAACCTTAGAAAAGGCCTTTAATAATTCCTCTGTACGTTTTGTTGCTGCAAGCTTTCCAGAATGTGCCATAATAATTGCATCCATAGGAAGGCTGTATTTATTGATGATATCCTGTCTTGCCTGCTTCTGCTGCTCTGGTGTATATATTGTTCCACCTGGAGCTAAAAATTCCTGCTTATCTTCTGGTATTGAATATAAATCGTTCATCCATGCCTTCATATCAGCACCGATATAAAGCACCTTATCTACTTCAGGCATTGCCTTAGAAATATAATGTCCATGGATAATCTTATAAAATGCCTTGCTTAAGAAGGTTCTTGCTGAATCACTATAATCCTCATGGCAATCCATAAATAACAGACATTCAGGATGCTTCTTGCAATAATCTGCTGCATCCATAATTTCATATCCACACATACCGTGAAATAAAATTGTGTCTGGCTGAATATCCTCTAAAAGCTTTTTAACTCTTCTGCACTTTTGAATTTTCTCAGTCCATAAATCGCTAAACATTACACGGTCATGAGCCCATCTAATTAAACGGGCGCCGTTGTCCATGATAGTGTCTTCCTCTTCGCCCTTAACAAGATTTCCTCTCTCATAATGCCATAAATCAGTAACAATAGTTACATCATGCCCATCAGCTCTCTGGCAATTAATCATCTGATTTTCCTGGTAAAGCATCCCTATAGTAAAATGTGATGCTAATGCAATATGAAGTATCTTCATTTCTTATTCTCCGTTATTACTATTATTATCTAGAGTTGCAAGAATCTCATCCGCAGTGATAACCTTGTCGAATCCTTCTGTACTTTCCTTCTTGAATACAATCCTGATAGTCATAAGGATAAGCTTTAAATCCAACAAGAAACTATAGTTTTCAATATACATCAAATCAAGCTTAAGCTTGTCATAAGCTGATGTATTATATTTACCATAAATCTGAGCAAAGCCTGTTAGTCCGCCCTTTACTTTACTTCTGAATTCAAATTCAGGAATTGCTTCTGTATATTTTTGCACATGTTCTATGCGCTCAGGTCTTGGTCCTACTATAGACATCTCACCCTTTATGATATTAAACAACTGTGGAAGCTCGTCCACTCGGGTAGCTCTTATTACATGACCAACCTTTGTGATTCTATCATCATCATCTGTAGCAGGACGCTGTTCAGCATCCTCAACCATACTTCTAAATTTCAGAATGTCGAAAACCTTACCATCTCTGGTAACTCTGGCCTGCTTGTAAAATACCGGACCATGATCCTCCAGCTTAATTGCGACAGCAATAATAAGCATAAGTGGTGAAAGTACAACCGCTGCTATTACACAAAGAACCACATCAAAGAATCGTTTTACAATTCTTTGCTCAGGTTTAAGACCTGTAGTGTTAATCAATACAATAGGGGTATCAAACTGATGGATACCCTCACCGCCTGAAATAATAACATCGGAAATCTTAGGGGTAATATATGTCTCAATCTCATGCATGTAGCAATACTTAAGCAAATCGTTACGCTGCTCGGCACTGACATCGGAGATAACTATACCGTCATAATCCACAAGCAAATCGATAATATTATCAATACCCTCATCTATACTTACGATGCGACAAATATTATAGCTATCAGTACGCGTGTCCATCTTTAGCTTGAGGCTAACTGATTCTTTATTTCCATAAACCATCAATAGCTTGCTGGCCTTAGTATGACTGTTGTAGATAGCAAAGAATATATATACAAATATTCCTGATATTACAAAATCCCCAAACGTAAGCCAAATCATTGCCTTGGCAGGAATCATTACATTAGCCATAAGTGAAAGCTGAAGATAGGTAACAACATTCACTATGAATATGGCAATCCACTGAGAAAATAGTACATCGGCAATCTTTAGGATTCCATATTTAAATCCCTCACATAGATGAATAATAAGTAAGCTAAGGATAAAATAGATTCCCATAAGGACATATTTTCCACGACCAAGCATAGGCCAGAAATACTCCTTATCAAATATAAAGTTTCTCCACACGTAATAATAAATCAGAGATAATACAACTAGTTCTATTACGCTTTCGATTTTTCTGATAGTATTTTTATTTTTCACTTATTCACCCTATGCTCTTTCATTTTTATTAGTTTCAACCATAAAATATGCCAAGAAATATGAATAGTAAGGCAATAGATATCTATAATACATATCTAATCCCAAATCCATAAACAAAAAAGAAATCATTATAGAAAATACAATAATCTTTGCCTTTTTATTAGCCTTGAAGCTATTTACTATTGTAAGCACAGGGAACCAGTAGTAGGCAATAAATCCAAATATACCATAAGAGAAAAGCAGTTCGCAGAAATTCATATGAATCTGAATGTGCCTGTAAGTGATTTCTGTTCCCTGTCTAAACTCTTCAATAGCAGAGTATGGCATTTCTTTAAACGCGTAGAAACCATGTCCAAAGATCGGATATTCCATGAAATGCTCCTTAAAGGCTGCCATCATTGCCATACGCTGACCTGTGCTGGTGTGAAGGTCATACTCTTCTGCCACAACCCCTGTAAACAATTCAGCTATCCTATATCCAATAACTCCGTAAAGTGGTGGTATAACCATAATAGCTGTAAATGCGATTATAGCAAGTACCAACAGTATTATTAAGTTTCGTCTTATCACCCTTTTATCATCTGATGCTCCCACTATCATTATCGCAAATACGAATACAATTGGAAGTACAGAAGATTTAGCACCTGTAGCGATTATTTCAAACAAACCAATAATTGTAATCCAAAGATACTGTTTAACCTTCTTTAGAACTATTAGCTGATAGAGAATTGGTATAAGTAGAATCAATACCAGATTTCCTGTATCAATTACTCCACCTGCAGGAGTTGCTCCCACTCTAGAATACATTCCATCAAGCCACTCACTCCATTCAGTATCAAAGCATAAGCTAACAATAAGGGTTGTTATAATTATAACTGTTCCACTAATTGATAGAATATCAAGTATGTCATCCTTGTTATAAAACATTAAAACAAGTAGCAAAATAGCAGGTACTACCGTAAGTATTGTAATCATCCTGCTAAAGTATTCAGCGCCTAACCTAATTCTAAAATGGCCATATATCATTATGATTGCAGAAAAAGCCAATGCCCATACAACAGCCTTGTTACACAAACCTTTTTTCATAGGCTCTTTATCGTTAATGAATAGCCATAGACAGTATACGAATGCCAATCCATCAAACAGCAGATTAACCGGTACACAAGCCTTGTAAACTGTCAAACCCAGATTACATCTGGCAAATATGATTCCTGTAATTATTATAATCGTTATAAGCTTCTGTTTTTTATTTAATAGCTCTTTCACTTAATCACTCCTATTTATAATCCAAATACATTCGGTGCCGATTTGTACCAAACTATCCTTGCGTTTAACTGCTGTAAATAAGCTGCCAAGGCTCCCGCTGTATAGTTTGGGCTGGTCATTATTTTATCTGGTGTATCAAATATAGCCACCTCTGGACTAACCGCCTCATAAAATTCTGTGTCCTCTGGCATACTATTGTTACCATGGTGACCACATTGCAAAATATCTGACTGAAGCTTATCGCCATAGGTATTTACTAGATAATCTGCCATATATCTACTATGGCAATCACCACATATCAACATGCTTCTATTAGCTGTTTCCATCTTAAATACTAAGGAATCATTGTTTGGAATGTCCTCAACACAATCCTCAACCACCTCATCATAAGCGTTGAAGAATGTGATTTTTAAATCATCGAAGGATAATTCATCATTTCTGGAAACATAATTGATGTTATTAGCACCTTCTGTGATTTCTATAAATTTATCAAAAGAATCAACATCATCCCACTCTTGAGCCACCTGATAAAACTTGTCTGCATCAAGAGGTGTTACGTACACTTCCTTAATATCAATTCCCTGAGGGTTCTCATAAATTGCATTAAACGAATCAACATGATCCTGATGGTAATGGGTTAAAATCCAGGCATCAACCGTACCGCCTCGTTCATTAATGGCGTCACGTACTGTCTGCTCATTTTTAGCATCTCCACCATCAATTACGATAAGTGTTCCATCAGAAATATTTTCCATAGTATAGCACATTCCCTGGTCACCTGATGCCATAGAATATTCTGTTAATATCCAGCTAGGTGTAAACACTTTTAAAATTGCATAATAAGGTGTGCGCCCATATATTTCAAAACCATAGTTTAGATAAGCATTTAACACATTATCTACTGCTGATACAACAACGTAATCAACGTTATTTTCATTAGCATATTTTACCACCTCAGAGACTTCTGGGTTTGGATTTGAAAGCTCGTATGCCTCATCTGGTAAAAATCTGGAATATGGCATAGAAAATTTTGAATCCATCTGACGTAAATAAACGGCAATATCCTGAGGGGCCATAATTCTTACCACATCGCCCTGATAATCCGCAAACAAATCGCAGATAGTAACAACATCCTGTGGAACCTTGTTACGATTTTCAGCCTTTGTAAACCAATCCTCTGTATAAATGCAATTGCCTAGCACAGCTATAATTAAGCATGATGCCAAAACACCTGCTAGCTTCTTCATGCCCTGTAGCCTCTTAAGTAACAGCGTAAACATATAAGCAATTACTGCCATTACAGGAATCAGGCTGAAGTATCTAAGATAATACTGATCAAAGGTTGTGCTTTCTAAAAATTTTCTACTTAGCAATAATGTAATGGGATTATATATGAAAACTAATACCAATAGTGAATACCACAAAAAGGCATATCGTTTTATTTTTTCCTTTTCTAATACCAGTATAACTATCAAGCCTACCACGAACAGGAAAGCAAAGCCTATGTTTCCCCAGTATGCCTTTGTCATACTAAAAAAATATTTTAATGAAACCATCTCAGTATCCATTGTTCTTCAATTCTTGTTTTAAAGTACTTAAATTCTGAAGTCTGCATATCCTGCTGCAGCATCCATATCAAAATATAGAAGACGCCCATATAAACAGGACCAAGAAGACTTGCGATTAAATACCTGATGCCGTATAACCTGCGGTTGTAAACACATGCCATTATCCAAACTAAAATAGTAATGATTGGAATAAGCATAAGGCCCAGCGAGGTTAATGAGCTTGCACCTAGTGATATAGCTGCTATTGGTAACATATATGATGTCTTAACATCCTTTCTGTAAAGACGAATGAGATATAGCATCATAAATGGAATGGCTATCATGGTAAGTACAGCCTTTCCCTGCCAAATAGCTCCTAACAATCTAAAGGTAGCTGAATAATGTGAATACAAGCCAAATATATGGGCCACCGACAGAACTATCAAAAATACCAGTCTATCCTCCATTTTGGAGAATAAAAAGCTTGCCATATAATAAAAATTCACATAGGCAATCAAAATAAGGAATCCTGGCAAAATAGTATGATAAATGGTGGTCACTTCAAAACCAGTTGTAGCTGAAAGCATTGACACGTATGTACCCCAGGAAGCAACTGCACGTTTTTCCTGAACATTTGGCATGGTGCCATCTATATAATTCACATAAGAAATAGTGTCGCTTTCAATATTATCCTTGCTGGTTACAACATAATCGTAATCATCATAGGACCACTGATTTATTTCATAGGCAAATGCCATATACAGCTGAGCTACAAGCAATACTGCAAATAATATCGTATATACGATAGCGAACTTATCTCTAATTGTATTTACCTTTGCATCAGCATACTTAAACCTAACCTTTGTAACAACCCTCTTAAGCCTGCGTCTGTCAAGCCATGCCCACAATAGCACTAATATGCCCATGGTAATCCCGTACACTACAAGCAATAATGAAAAAGCCCCTCGTACTGGATCCTTAACTGTGCACCAATTTTGCAACCATTCAACAATAGAATACAAAATGTAAAAGATTGCCAGATTACCGAAGAAACCTACCAGATAATCGGCAATCCAATTAGTCCTAGCCCTATATGTAATTAGTCTGCCAACAACTATTGGCACCAATGTAAAGTGCAATAGGAAGGCCAACGCTCTAATTATTATCATTAGTTCTTTCCTAATTTCTTTTTCATCATAAATTCTGCGATTTCAAAATCGATTGGATAATCAATATCGATTGAATCTGCTCTGCTCATAATGTAAGCATAGGTGTTATCGCAGTAGTATGTGCGCTGCTCCTTGAGAAGCTGATAATCTAAAATATAGATTGCGCCGTTTGGGATGTAGTATGTGGCATTAGTCTGGCGATTAGCTACGTTAGAGCCCTTAGCACCAAAGCCTGCATTTTTAATACGTCCCTGTTCGTCCATGGTGTGATACCAGCCTACTGGGCATTCTGCCTCTGTGAAAGATATAAGTGTAGTGGCACCATCATGTTCAAACTGCTCAATTGCTTCGTTTATGTTTTTCTCATCACGAAGTGGTGCTGTTGGAAGAAGCACCATAAATTTCTCAACAGGCTTGCCTGTTTCATTTGCTACAAACTCTGCTGCATGCAGATATACATCTACAGCTGATGCGGTATCGCTGGCAAGCTCTGCAGGACGCATAAATGGAACCTCTGCACCTGCTTCGCGTGCAACACGGGCAATATCTTCATCATCTGTTGTAACGATTACTCTGTCTATTTTATCTGCTTTAAGGGCAGCCTGGATTGTGTGAGCAATCAAAGGCTTGCCGCAGATTTCTTTTATGTTTTTGCCTGGGACACCTTTTGAGCCGCCCCTAGCTGGTATAAATGCAATCATTTTTCTCTATTCCCTATAATCCGGCTGTTACGATAACAAGCATTATATTTCTCTGCTCATAAATTATTCGCTTGAGAAACATAATAGCTTGTTATCTACAGCCTCATCTATATGCTTGTTCTACGATAAGTCACTCCACTGGAAGATGTCGTCGTATTTAACGTCATGCTTAAGCTCACGGCCAAGAACCATTTCGTAGTACTTTGGTGAGATTCCTGTGCCTGGACGCTTGTAATCAAGGTCGTCCATTGTAAGTACATGGCCTGCTGGCATGTCGTGCTTTGCAACGATAGAGCGCTTGAACTCCTCTCGACGCTTCTCGTCTTCAACTACTACCTTGCGGTAGCTTCCAAGCATGTTGTAACCACTTCTTGCAGCGTCACAAATAGCCTTAAGCTCTGCTGGATCTGCACTAACCTTGTGATCCCAACCTTCCATGTTCTTGTCCATTGTAAAGTGCTTCTCAATGATGCAAGCATTCTTTGCAATACTCATAATTGGTGCAACAGTACCGATTGTATGATCAGAATATCCAACTGGGTAATCAAATACCATGTTGTACATATCCATGTTGTTAAGGTTTACGATTTCATCTGTTGGTGGGTACATAGATACGCAGTGAAGGATTGCGATTTCGTGGCATCCACCTTCCTCAAGTGCCTGGATAGCTGCGCAAACATCATCCATACCTGTAAGACCTGTAGAGATAACAACAGGTACACCCTTGCTACCTACATGCTTTAAGAATGGAATGTTCTCAACATCAAGTGATGCAATCTTAAGGAATGGAACATGAAGCTCATCAACAAGCATATCTGCTCCAGCCATAGAAAATGGTGTAGAACAGAAATCGATGTCTAACTCATCACAGTACTTCTTAAGCTCGATGTGCTGCTCCTTAGATACAGCATACTTTTCCATGATAGACTTAAGTGTATAATCTGTACGGTTACGATAATCATCACCAAGGAAATAGTTATCCTCGTACTTCTTCTTAGAGAAGAGGTCGTCAACTGTCCAAGACTGAAGCTTTACAGCGTCAGCACCGCACTCCTTTGCTGTCTTTATAAGTGTTTTAGCTAAATCCATATCACCATTGTGGTTAGCACCAAGCTCTGCAATGACGTATGGTCTCTGATTACCTGCAACTAAATCTGCATAATTAAATCTCATATGAATCCTCCATTTGAATATCACTCCACCAGTATCCCTGGTGATTATTTGAAAGCTTAAGTGTGGTCTTATCCACCTCACTTAGCTTAGCCTGTAAATTTTTAAAGTAATCATATCTTTTGGCAAGATTACTATAGTGAGTAGCTTTAACAGCATACTCCTTTGATAAATCTCTGGTAGTGCCTGCAGTATTATCTTCATAAATGCGATAGATAGTGTCGGCGTTTTCTACACAAGCACCGGAACCAATATCAAGAATAATTCTACTAAACAGATACCAGTCAAATACTGCTACTGCCCCTTCATTAAGGCTGTCTAGAAAAGCATCTGTAAGGCTGGATAATCTAATACCTGTATTAGACAATCCAAGAAAATTACCTTGCGCAACTGCCTTAATGCTAGTTACTGTCTTTGGCAAGGATTTAAACACATCCTCACCCTTCTCTGTAACGAATTTATTATAAAAGAATACTTTGTCTTTGTCTAATTCAAAAGCCTGCTTGTAGCTAGCCATTCTAGATGGCGCGATGGTATCATCTGCATCCACAAGTACAAGCTGTTCATATCCTAATTTCTTGGCCACTCGCAGCATTTCGATACGTGTGCCGGCAATGCTTAGCTTTTTTTCACTAATATCTTCAATGTGGATATTAATGCCATGAACGGTATTACGTATTTGCGTTTCTACCTCTTCAAGCTCTTCTTTTGTGTAGTTGTCGTTAATTATCAACAAGTCGAAGTCCTTATCGGATTGGTTATCCACGGATGTTAGTAGGTCCTGTAGATAAGGGTGGGCTTGTTTGTAGATTACGGTTGATAAAGCTGTTTTCATTATTCATACCCTCATCAGATTGTATGCCCTCATCAGTCAGCTACGCTGACAGCTTCCCCCAGAGGGGGAAGCCAGAAAAGTGTCCATGTAGTCCATTAAGTTTTTCTTAGAAAAGTGTTCATTGTTATACTCTAAAGCATTTTCACCCATTTGTAAGCGAAGTACCTTAGGGAGATTTCTCATGGCTATGATATTCATAGCTAAGGCTCTTGCATCTCCTATGTCTGAACACATGCCACATTTTGCTTCAGCAATAACTCTTTCTGTTTCACCCTTGGCAGAGGCAATAATTGGCATTGCGCAAGCCATATAGGATTGAAGCTTGGCTGGAATGGTTTTAGCAAAAAGCTCATCATCAGCAAATGAAATAAATGCTGCATCTCCCTTTGCCAAAAGTCCTGGGACCTCGGTAGGCTTTACTCTGCCTGCAAATTCAAATAAATCCCATACACCTGCTTCTGTAATGCTTTCTTTAAAGCTTTCTCTTGCTCTGCCATCGCCAACGATAGTGAACCTTACATCCTTCACACCTTCATTTCTGATGATAGCTGCTGCCTTTGGTAAAATCTCAAGTCCCTGGGCCTGTCCAATGTTTCCTGTAAATATTACATTGAAGCCCTTGTGTTCCACCTTTTCCTTTGGCTCGTAGAATTCCTCTGCATACTGAGGCCAGAAGCTTACCTTGTCCTGCTCATCCTCATCTACGTATTTACGAATTGAATCTACGAAGCTTGGGCTTGTTCCCCAGATATGAGTACATCCCTTATATATCTTTCTCACCATTCGCTCAATAGGCTTTACAAGAAGTGGCGAATGGATGCCTGTTATCATTTCTACGTTTTCTGGCCACAAATCCTGAACATATAAGTAGCAAGGTACATTATGCTTCTTTGCGTATGCAACGCCTACCTTACACTGATTCATAGGAGATGTCTCGAACATGTAAACCTCATCAGCCTTTATTCTTGTAAACATGTTCCAGAAAAAGCCAAAGAATGGGAAGCTAAAATAGTTAAGTACCAATCCAAGCTTACCCTTTCCTCTTGGTATCAATGGAATTCTATGAACCTCTACTCCATTTATTATTTCATGTCTCTTCTTAAAAAGGCCGTAGTCTTCAAATATTTTCCCCTCTGGATAATTAGGCAAGCCTGTTACTACTGTAACCTTGTAGCCTCTTTTTACCCACTCAAATGCCATATCATTTATTCTGAACTGCTCAGGATAAAAATATTGGCATACTATCAATATATGTTTGTTCATTTACTCTCTCAAATCTATCTATATTTTAAACGTACGAATATCGTCCGAGAGTTTCGGACGATATAAGTCTTAGAATGGCGCTGGCATTCCATCTCTTAAATGGAATAAGAAATGTAATAAACTACACATTGAAAAGATTAGCGCAATATTCTGTATATAAATTAATGAAAGTGCAAGCTTATTTTCCTTTGCATCTGTTCCAAGTCCAATACACATGCACATATAAATTGGTATCAAATATCTAAATGAAATTTGGATACGCTGGCTGCCTTCAGCAGGAGTAAATCTTGTCATGCAACCTACAAAAATCGCGATTACACAAATCAACATTCCTAGACCAAATACAACCATCTGCCATTTCTTGATGCGATTTCCTTTAATGAAAATCATACCGATAATCAAGCAGGCAAGCATAACTATGATACATGCCCATGCCACCTGGGCATTAAGCAATACGTGGCCAATCTCTCGACCAACAATATGATTAATGTTATACCAGAAATCTACCTTTATACCATCCCAAGCAAATTTCAAGGTCTCAAGCTTATGTGCCTTAAAGTAGTTCCAAGTCAATGCGTCTCTTGATGTATCAGTTTCGATTCCACCATCATATTTCCAGAAGACGTTTTGCATTATTACATAATAGTATTTGATTACGATCTTTCTTCCTACAACGATGAGGCCAGCACCTAAGACAGCTAGAATACTGTATTCATACCATTTCTTGGAAAGTGCAACATCTGTCCACCATTTCTTAAGAGGAATAGCAAAAATCCATACAGCAAACAGTGCGTAAACAATCTTGTTTGGAATCAAAATAACTACGCAGCCTGCCAGAATAATGATATCCCACGCATGTAATTTTACCTGTGGCTGACTGTAATACAAACACAGTGTAAATAGCGCAAGTGAAAACAGAATACTCATATTATCGTAGGAATAAGAACTACAAATATGAAGCACTCCTGGGAACAATGCAAAAATAAAGAACTGATGCTTTCCAACTGGAAGCAGCTTTAATGCAATGTAGCCCGCAATAATAAGAAATATGGAATTGAAAAATCTTCCCATAAATATTACGCCGGCAAAGCCAAAGCCAAGAAGTCTTGCAAGTGTGATTCCTGCACCAGAAACCAAATATCTGGAAGCCTTTGAAGGTGCGATATAAACCTCTACATTATCCTGTAATTCCTCTGAATGCTTGATGAAATTTCCCTGTGCCAGTACTGCATACTGATATGGGAAGGTAACATCAAGGTAAGGCATCATGTAATAATCCTCACCGCGCATATAGAAGAAGGATTCATCCTGCACCCAGCTACCAAGCTTACTGGTGTCCATGCTAAGATTATGATCCTTCATACCTAGCATAATATTTGAGCAATGATATGCACTGTAGTAATGCTGCACCTCGTCAGGACCTGATATCGGAGGCATTACCAGCTGCATACAGAAGGTCCAGCCTATAGCCATTAATACAAACAGCCTTGGATAAGACCAGTTTTTATCAAGTATCAGCAGCCTTGCCAAATAAACGGTCAAGGCAATCATTACAATAAATATAACAGCAAAATAAGCATTATATCTTTTGGTAGCTGTTAGGTTTACACAATTATTAAAGAAAAAGATTAAAGCCGCTACTATACTAGCCAATGCCACCACAGCAACACCTATTTGAAATCCTTTTTCTTTATTCATGTCCGAAAAATAAGATTTTATTTTTTCCACTATACATCCCTTTCAAGCTAGCTTAGCTTTCCTGTGAGTCTACGTTCCATCTTATTAAGCTCATCAAGCTGGCCCATATCCATCCATGTGTTTTCATTGATTGGATAAACGCCTACCTTTTTGCCATCATCCTTAAGTCGATTGATGATATCTGGGAAGCCTAACGCTTCGTCATCCTTGATATAATCAATAACCTCAGGCTCAACTATATAAATACCAGTGTTTGTAAAAAAGCTGAACTCTGGTTTTTCTTTCATATCGATAATATTTCCATGCTCTCCAAATTCGACCACGCCATAAGCAACCTGGAAGTTTCTAAGGGAGCATACCATAGTAATTAGATTACCCTCTTTTTTATGATGCTCATAAATTTTAGAGTAATCCTCTTCAATTAAGATATCACAATTAGTTAAGATAAATGTTTCGTCGATTTTCCCTCTTAACAAGGCAAGTCCTCCGCCTGTGCCAAGTGGCTTATCTTCATCAACAAAATCAATGTGATATGGTCTTTCAGCCTCGCCAAAATATGACTTAATCATATTCTTCTTATGATTAACAATCATAATCATTCTATCAATTCCATAATCTGCAAAGCTATCCATGATAAGCTCGGCAATAGGCTTCTCGCCCACAGGAATAAGAGGCTTTGGAAGGATTCTGGTATATGGATAAAGCCTTGTGCCCTTGCCGCCTGCCATCATTACAACAGGGGTGTTAAGCTCTGCATGCTTTTTATAATGATTCTCACTCCAGAAGACAGTATCAATTACATGACCTTCGTCATCAACAATAGGAAGACCTTCGATGTTATGGCGATAGAGGAAATTGCGAGCATCCTCTTTTTCTTCCTCTTTCAAGCTTCTAGGCTTATAGTTTGCAATTGTTTTTACAGGCTCGTTTAAATCTCCACCTGATAAAATGTATCTACGAACATCACCTTCTGAAAGAGCTGCCAAAAGTTTATTGTCATCATCAACAACAAAAACTGTGCGGCGGCTGCTAGCATCAAATGTTCGCATTGCATGTAAAATTGTGTCATCTTCCTTTATGAATACATTTTCCATAAGTTATCCAATCCGCAATCTTCCATTGACATATATATAAACACAACTGACACGCTTTCGCTCTACTTTCACTCGTTGCGTTACGTAAGATGCCACTGCGTGCCATCTAAGTAACGACGGCTCAAGACGGTCAGTCTTAGTTTATATATATGTCAATTCCAGATTGCTCATCTATATTTTTTACTCCATAAAATTCTACGCTAACAATAAAATATTTCTTTCAATCACTAGATGTTCATTCCAGAAATATTTTATTGTTATCTGAATTTTATTCACTGAAATTTTTAATTACATCTATTACACGACGTACGCCGGACTCGTCGAGGTTGGTTGAGCATGGTACATTTACTACGCGGTGCCAGTACCATGGTGCGCAGGTTAAGTCGTAGGTGCGAGCGCCTTCGTATGGAAGCTGGTCAGAGATAAGTCCCCAAATTGGACGTGACTGAATATGAGCTTCCTTGAGTGCCTCGATAAGCTTGTCGCGGCCAGTTTCATCATTTTCAAATACTACTGAATAGAACCAGTAGTTGCTACGGATGCCTGGTCTGAAATCCTGAACGTGAAGTCCTGGAATCTTATCGATAGCTTCCTTGTAAAGCTGATAGTTCTTTGTCTTAACCTTGATGAAATCTTCCAGCTGTTCCATCTGAGCAAGTCCAAGTGCTGCCTGAAGATTTGTAAGTCTATAGTTATAGCCGATTTCATCGTGGATGAAATTAGCCTGGTCAGCCTTTGCCTGAGTTGTTAAATGCTTTGCATGAGCAAGAAGTGCCTCATCATTAGAAACAATCATACCGCCACCACCAGTGGTAATAATCTTGTTTCCATTGAAGGAATAGCAGCCTAATGTACCGATTGTACCGGCAAACTTTCCAGCGTACTTACCCTCTGTATAATATGTTCCAAGTGCCTCTGTGGCATCCTCGATAACCTTGAGATTATACTTTTCAGCTATAGGCATGATGGCTTCCATATCTGCCATGTTACCAAATACATGCACTACAACCATTGCCTTGATCTGACGACCAGTTGCTCTATCAACAAGCTTGCCATCTGTGAAATCACACTCTTCTTCACAGAACTTCTTAAGCTTTACTGGGTCCATACAAAGGCTATCATCGCAGTCCATGAAAATTGGCTCTGCACCTGCATACTTTGTAGGGTTTACTGCTGCAATAAATGTAAGTGTAGGAACGATTACTGCATCACCTGGCTTTACACCGCAAAGCATCAAGCTGATGTGAAGTGCTGATGTACCATTCTGTGTGCTGACTGCAGCTGGAGTATGAACATACTCGGCTACCTTCTTTTCGAAGTCTGATACATAAGGGCCTGCAGTGGATACCCACTCAGTCTCTACTGCATCAGTAACGTACTTCAATTCATTTCCCTTTAAATTTGGCACTGAAAGTGCGATAAATTCATCTGCCATTTCTCTACCTCTAATCCAATCCGCTAAAACATAAATCATATACACATACAACGACACGCTTGCGCTCTACTTGCCCTCGTTGCGTTACGTAAGATGCTCCCTTTGGGACCATCTAAGTAACGACGGGGCAAGACGGTCTTATGTATGTATATATGCTTTCTGTTTCAGCTCATCTAAATTTGTTAGTATTTTAAATGTTATAGATATCTACCTTGTATTTGTCAAGGTTGCCACGTAAGAACTCGATTGTCTCGGCGAGACCTTGTTCGAAGGTGTACTGTGGCTTCCAGTCTGTGAGGCGCATGATTTTTTCGTTGCTTCCAAGAAGGCGGTTTACCTCACTCTTTTCTGGGCGAAGACGGTCTTCGTCGCAGATGATGCGAGCGTTTGGATTAATCTGACGGATAAGCTCTTCTGCAAGCTGTCCGATAGAGATTTCCTTCTGTGTCGCAATATTGATTTCCTGGCCGATTGTCTTATCGCTTTCGTACATAGCGATGAAACCGTTGGCTGTATCCTTAACGTAGTTAAAATCACGTGTTGGTGTTAAAGAACCAAGCTTGATTTCTTCCTTACCTGCAAGAAGCTGTGTGATGATTGTAGGAATTACGGCACGAGCTGACTGACGTGGTCCAAATGTATTGAATGGACGCACGATTGTAACAGGTAAATCGAATGAACGATAGAAAGACTCTGCTAATCTATCTGCACCAATCTTTGTAGCTGAATATGGTGACTGGCCCTGGTATGGGTGCTTCTCATCGATTGGCACGTACTGAGCTGTACCATAAACCTCTGATGTAGATGTAACAAGTACACGGATGCCTTGGTCTCTAGCTGCCTGAAGCACATTTAATGTACCCTTGATGTTTGTATCTACATAAGCATCTGGGCTGTGATAACTAAATGGTATTGCAATAAGTGCTGCTAAATGGAATACAGCATCTACGCCCTTCATAGACTCACGAACACCGTTAGGATCGCGGACATCACCAGCGAATACCTCAACATGATCCATGATATCCTTTGGAAGAGTATCGAGCCATCCCCAATTATTAAACGAATTATAATAAACGAAGGCTCTTACCTCATATCCCTTTTTAACTAATTCCTCAACTAAGTGAGAACCAATAAATCCATCTGAACCTGTAACTAATACTTTACTCATGTTTCATCTCCTTAAAATACGAATACATCGACTCTGCGACGAGCTTAAGATTGTCGTCTGCCAAGCGAGCTTCGCTCATTACGTATGTATTACCTGGTCTTGCATGGCTCATATAAACTGCCATGTACTGAATGACCTCTTCTCTTGTTGGGCGTTTGTATTCTGACATCATCTTCTGATAATTTCCGAATACCTCCTCAAGATACATAACACCTGGGGCACCCTTGTATATAATGTCTCCACTCATGAATACTGGATGACGAAGCATCATTGCTTCCTGTCCTGCAGTACCTGTAAGGGTGGCTACACACTCACTCTTTTCAATGAGCTTGATTGAATCCTCCCATGGATCAATAAGAACCACATTTGGATAAATCTGAAGCTGCTCATAAAAGCTATTATCTCTAATGCCAAGGAATGAATAATGCTCCTTTACATAAAGCATTGTATCTGCTGGCAAGGACTTAACAAGGTTATCAATGAAATATAACTGCTTTTCATACTTCTGAGCACATACGATTGTAGTAGCCTCTGGCTGCATGTGAAGTGGGAAGTATACGAACTTCTTGCTATAATCAGCCTTCTTGAAATATTTCTTGCCCTTTGAATATCTAAGGTAGAATACAAGCTGATCCATTGTATGCTCATATGCCTTGTAATATATATAAGAACCTTTATCCCTTGTAAGTGGATTGAAAAATCTCTGTCTTAAATAGAAGAATGGCAATACGAAAAAGATTGGCTTCCATTTTGGCTTCTTTCCAGAGAACTGCATAAATGCAGGCTTTGAATGCTTCTCCTCAAACTTTGAAAGATAAGCCTCTGCTGCTGCACGCTGCTCTTCAGTAACAGGAATGTTTGCGTAATCCTCTGGCATATCATACATTTTTTCGAACGGATCATTAAGAATATAATGATGTGTTAAATCCATTCCGCAAGCTCTCATAAACATAAGAGAATAGTAGCCTGTTCCTGTCTTCTTTCCTACCAAATATGCTGCGTAAGTAAGAAGTGTAGCAATAACCTCATCATAGAAGAAATCCACATGGTATGTATTAAACACATACTCCCAAAACGCAAAAAGACCTGCAGCTGTATGCACGCAGTAATCATAATCTCTATAAATCAAATATCTGTCTGTGTAAATGTACTTCCAAATAGGAGCTGCATCATATTTAGCTTCCATTTCTGTAAGCTTATCTACTGTGAATTCGTCCCAATGGGCATTCATGAATTCTGAGATTTCACAGACTTCTATATCCTTCTTTTCTTCTTCTGTAAATTTTGCCCATATGTAAGCTGATTCCTGCTTGTCACAGGTGATAAATACAGCCTTCACATCATCATGAGCTTCCTTTAATTTCTTATATACTGCCGGCGAAAAATCCTCGAAGGGACGACGCGCCATGAAACAAATAGTGTACACTTTTTATTCTCCTAAAAACTATCCACGCGACTTCTGATAAGATAGAAAGCCTCGCTATATTTATAATGAGCTGTTGCCCCACGGTATGAAGCCAATCCACGGATTGCGTCTTCATTACGAGGAAATGGGCTAGCGTCGATTTCGCTCTTGTAGGTCTTCATTATTTCGATTTTCTCATCCAAATAATCTGTAATATCTATAAACACATTTGGAATAAATCCATGAGAACGTTCTGCCTGATCAGTCTCTGATAAAATTTCCATGCAAAGTACTGTGTTTAAGTATGGTGCACGGAAGGATTTGGTGCATGAATATACCGCGTCAAATATCACTCGATGGTCTGAATGAACATCATACTGATATGGCATCAACAGTACCTGTGGCTTAACTTCTTCAAATACACTCTTGAACTGAGGTATAAGGTCTCCTAAATCGTATCCATCAACGCCTGCAGGCTGAAGCTCCATATTGTAAAAGCCGTCTACCTGATATGCATTAGCAACCTTTTCGATTTCTGCATTGCGCTCATCTACTCTCTCCTGAGTGTAGCCATATTCTGTCTTCATATTGGTCACGTTCAACCAATAAATCTCGTGACCTTCTTTTTTTAGCTTAAGTAAAGTTCCGCCTGCGCCAAGTGTCTCATCATCTGGATGTGGCGAAATAACAAGTACTTTCATTAGAGATACTCTCCTTCATTTAAATCCACTGGGTCTGAATCAATTATATGAACCAAACCGTCGTAGGCTTTTATTATATAATCTGTATTGGAATTAACCTTTATAATCTTGCCTGGCTCGATATTGGCATAGGCATCTGATGCCTCTACCTTACATTTCCAGACCTTAACCTCTGTATCGCCCTTCATAAAATGAGCGCCTACATAAGGATGTGTAAGGCCTCTTACTAGATTATAGATAGCTGTTGCAGACATGCGCCAATCAATCTGACCATCCATTCTGCCGCGCTTTCTCCATGCATTTCCTGCATTTATTTCCTGCTTTACAGGGCATACCTTATCCTCTGCAAAAGCCTTTGTAAACTCGATAACCTGTTCCTTAGCCACAGCTAGAACATTAGCATATAAATCTGCTGCATCATCTGTATCTGCTATTGCTACAGGCTTCTGGCTGATGATATCTCCTGTATCCGCCCCTTCATCCATGATGAAAAATGTGGATGCTGTTTCCTTAAGTCCAAGCACCAAAGCCCATATAAGTGGATGACGTCCCTTATTGCAAGGCAACGCTGCTGGATGAAAGCCTACCACTCCGTACTGTGGTATAGATAAAATCTCCTGGCCTATAAGTCTAGACCAACCAAAGCAATATATAACCTCAGGGGCTATATTTCTGATAAAGCCCACTGTCTCTTCATCGTTAACATTTTTTGTGCAAATGCATGGAACATTGTATTTTTCAGCCAAAGGAACAAGTGATTTAAAATCTGCATTGATAGCTGACTGCTCCATTGTGACTATTCCTGACACCTGAAAGCCCGCATTGAATAAGGCTTCCAGCAATACGTATGAACTTTCCACACATCCTATAAATAAAGTCTTTTTCAAAATTAAACCTCGTATCCCACATTAAAACATTCTTCTAATTTTAAATAGAAGTCTCTATAATGTCAAATCTAACACTAAAACACTAATTGATAAATCAAAAGACCAGGTATAATGATTCCCACCGCTGGGCCCCAGCTATTAACAATTAGCTTCCAGAAAGAGAACTTAAATCTCTTTGATAGCTTTATTACAAGCAACAGCGAATATAATCCGTAAGATAAGCCTGTTCCAATAGCCACCATATTAATGCTTCGGTCTACAAATAAAACCAGGCCACTTGAAAAAATTGCATTAAAAATGCATAATGCCACAGAATTTGCTATCAAGGATTTATTCAGCTTCAACACTGAAAAGATGTTTCCATAAAGCATTGTGGTTGCGTATATAGCAACACCGATAACAAGAATCTGAGTTGCCTTTGTTCCTTCTGTATACATTGGCATAAAGAAATGAACAAATATAGGCATTACAAAATATACAAATATGCAGGCTCCTCCAGAAATAAATGAGGTTACTCTGCTGAAATATGCAGCCTTATCTAAAAGCTCTGTCTCGTCATGATTAGCACCGTAAAGATGACTAATCTTTATGTAAAACACCTGTGATATTGTCTGAGGCACAAGTACCATAGTGGTAAAGCCCATAAGTGGTACAGAGTACACTCCCAAATCGTCGGTTGATAAAAATCCAAGTATTACAAACTTATCCACTGATTGAACTATAGTCCAAATCAGACTGTTTATCAAAAGTGGCAAACCGCCAATAATCATTACCTTCATGAAATTCCAATCAAAGGTAAGCTTTGCACCCTTGAAGGCTTCACTTCTGAAAAACAGAATTCCTAGAAGTGCCGAAGAAAATGTCATGGCATACAAACCATAATAACCAGCTACATTTATTGCAATTACACCTATTGTCAATGCAAGTATTGTACGGACGAAACCGATTGCTGCGGATTTATTGTAATGTCCATTCATTCTGACCGTTGAATTAGACATATCATCAAAGCTCTTTAAAAGAATCATTATTGGGCAAAGCATATATCCAAAAGCATACTGGGTGCTATCTATATCTGCACCAATCCTGCCGCTATAATGAATAGCAACCCACATCTCAAATACCACAAATACTATCGCATATACGATAAGCATAAATGTCATTGCTGTGTTCTTTAGACGATTAGCCTCGTCATAATCCTTTCTGCCCAAAGCCTGAGGGTAATCCCTGTTGTAGGCATTTAACACACCAAACTGCGCATAGTTCATATATGTCTGTGCCAAAAGGCAGGTGCTATATATTCCAAGTGGATGTGTAGCCACAATCCTCTTGTTATATACACTAAACACAAATGACATAGCTGAACAGGCCACTGTGGATAAGGTTACCAATATAAAATCTGCGTTTTTAATCTTGTCTAATATTTTTCTTAACATTCTATTTCTAACAATCTATTTTTAATATGAGACTCCATTCCTTAAAAGAATACTCTCAAGATAATTTATAAAATCTATATGATTTTCAATGGCGCTTTTCATGATATTAACTTCTAGCATACTTTCGTCAGTATCAAGCGGCTCCACTGATGCAACATATTCAATAAAATCACCTGTATCACAAGTGATACAGCTGTCACCTACACCCTTATAAGCAACCATGAACATAATTATCACAGCAATACTTAAAAGGCCATATCCATATCTTAATTTTAAATTCTTAATGCCGCCTTCAGCTTTTAAAACCTCCAGCTTTTCCAATAATGCCTTATACCCCATTACTGCACAAGGTAACAGAAGTACCATGTAAGTCACTGAATACTGAGTTTTGGCTTCCCAGAAAAGATGGAATAAAAATCCTCCGCAAAAGGCTAATACGAAAAATGAATCGGTATTAAATTTCTTTTTATCTCCACATATCAGCCAAAGTATTCCACCCAGGTAAATGATTACTTGGAAATAATCAAAGAATTCAGCCACCCTAACGTAGCCCTTCATATTCATAAGACTATTTATCCAGCCTGGTGTCTTTACTCGGTGTAATCGAAGCTGATTTAACCAAAAGCATTGGAAGGTTGGCTCAGCCCACATTGATGCTATCTTCTGCGTGAAGAAACGGTAGCCGTAGGCCTTATCCGTTGTAAATTCATTTAAGCGATTGCTTATTTCTTTTTTAGCTATAATGTCCTGTTTTGCTGTATTATAGCCTGCCCTTTCATAGGTAAGTGTACTATAGCCATTCCACCATCCCGGCGCAAACTCGCCATCCTGTAATCCCATGGCTATGAACCCAAGGTTACTTACACCCTGGTCTAATTTGTAGCCGGTCTGCTTTTCAACGATTACTGTAGGTAGCTTACTTAGGCTTAAGGATAAGATGCATATTGAAGCTACTAAAATAAGCTTTTTAGCTATATCCCTCTTTTCAGCAAATAATCCTACCAAATGATAAATAACAATTGCCATCAAGAAAATCATAGCATTTGTTTTCACAATAATAGATAGAGCCATTGTTAAAACAGAGACTACTGCCTGGCTCCATCTACTGGTTTCTATAAATAATATTGAACTATGAAAGGCCACAAGGGATAATGTTAAGTGCCAGATTGTTCCATACACAAAGGAGGTGTACATAATCATTGGCAGGAACAATACTCCCATGCCTAATGTGATAATCTGGGTAGCTCTAGCAACCTTCCAGGTATCTAAAATCTCAACTATCTTTTTATATAGCAGCGTTAAACCAACAGCGTTTAACAGCTGCATGGCAACCACATTGAAATCGCCCCAAATTCTTGCCAGAACGAAATCGACTACCGCTGGCCCCACCTGGTTTGGCCATTTATTTAAATAGCCGCCTGGTTCTAACATATTGTACTCCTTGGCGTAAAGCTTATGAGCACAATCTAAAACATCTGCCTGATCTGCACCTGGCACATACTGTGTAAATAATACCCACACACAGCTAAGTCCAAGTATTATACAAAGTAATAGCTTTTTGATTTTTTTGTACTTAATTTCATCCTCAAGATATAATCCTAATTTTTCGAAAACCTTCTTTCTGTTTAAACCAAACAGGATTAGAAGGAATACTACTATTCCTAACACATTTTTTGCCACACTGTCATCCACAAAAAATGTATCCTCGTTACTATCACAGGTTTTATAGCAGGTGCATATAATGCTCATCGCAAAAATTATTGAAAGAGCAACCATGCCAACTGCTGAAACAGCCACTCTATATAGATTTTCCAATATGCTGTTCAATCTCTTCATAAACCTTTACCACTTCTTCCATATATCTATCGAAATTATTTAATTCCTTGGCACGCTTTCTAGCGCCCTCTGATTTCATACGATAGATTTCGCTGTTATCCAGCAATTCGTTTATATTAGCTATAAAAGCTTCTCTATCCACAGGCTTCTTGTCTGTGCCGCATATTTTCCCACAATCGTCGTCAACGTTTGTCTTAAATCCACCAACCTTACTAGTAAGGACTGGCTTTCCAAAGGCCATCGCTTCAACAGGCGCAAGACCAAAGCCTTCGAATTTAGATGGAGCCACAAGAATCTTTGTCTGATTCATGTAAATATATGGGTTGTGCTGTAGTCCCACCATTTTAATATTATCATTAAGATTCAACCTTCCGATGAGCTCTAAGCATTCGCTGCCTAAATCTCCGCCACCTACCATAATGGCCTTAACATCAGGATGAGTCTTTTTAACCTCATTTACTATCCTTATAAACTCATAAGGATTCTTGTCCTCTGTAAGATAACCTACAAACAGAAGATCAGACTTAAATCCAGCAAGCTTTTCCTTGCTCATTTCATTCCCCGCCATAAAGCCCTTTTCGAAAATGGCAGGGGCGTTAAATGGAACACCAAGAACAACGGTCTTGCCTTCCATCTTATCTCTGAACCAGGCTTTCTCCTCAACCTTTTTATCAGGGATGATTATGCTGGCGAAGTTTTTACAAGCTCCGCCATAAATAATTGATTTTGCACCAATCTTCTGCACCCATCTAGGTATTGAATACAGATGGCTGATGATTGGAATAGTATCTGTAACCTTAGTGCACATAAGGCTACAATCATATTCATAAGCGTGAAGAATATCTGGGTGCACTTCTTCAATAGCTTTCTTGATAGCCTCCTCATCTACTTTTTCCACACCGATGTAGGAAATATCTGCTTCAAGAAGCTTTGTTTCGATAGAACCAGTTGCAGTTAAGTAAACTGATTCTATATTCTCTGGCATTGATTTGATAATGTTTATAGCAACATTTTCCATGCCACTATAAGTATTTGACTTCGAAATATGCAATACCTTCATAATAACTCCCTGGTCCGTTGACTGTTACTACAGTCAACTCACTTAAATTTTATAGGTTACTATATAATTCTTTCATAACACTATTAACACAAGTCTTGTCGAAAGACTTCATTGTTTCCACATTAATTTGCCCCATCTCTGCTCGCTTGGTTTCGTTATCCACCAAAGCTCTATTTAATGCAGATACTAAAGATTTTGCGTCCTTAGAATCAAATAGGTAGCCACCTTCACCATCCTGTATCAGATCTGTATTACCACGGATTTGACTACATACAACAGGCATTCCTACGCTCATTGCTTCCATAAGAGCCACTGGCAAGCCCTCCTGATGTGAAGGGAAAACATAGATATCGCTTGCTGCGAAAACATCAGCAATATCTGTTCTAAAGCCAAGCATCCTTACATTTTCTTCAAGGCCCAGGCTCTTAATCTGCTCTTCCAATTCAGTCTGAATCTTTCCTCGACCAGCAATGAGATACTTGATTTTATACTTAGGCTGAACTCGCTCGTCGCAACCTTCATATTCAAGAATGCCTCTATCCTTCATGATTTTCAGAGCTCTTAATACTTCGGCATGATTCTTACGTGGAATCAGCTCTCCTACCGATAGTAACACTATTGTATTATCATCGATTCCAAGCTCTTTTCTTATCTTTGCACGAGCGCCTTCACTTGCCACAAACTTATGAGTATCAACCCCAGCGCCTGGTACATATACTACCTGCTTTGCCTGAAACTTTTGAGCATTTGCGTAATCTTCCTTGTTGATGGTTATCAACATGTCAGTGAACTTTGCGCACCATTTTTCCACGTTGTAATAGATGAGCCAGTTGACAATTGACGCTCCCTTAAAGAAGTGGAAACCGTGGGCTGCATATATCACCTTGGTGCCATAAAGCTTGCGTGCCTTTCTACAGGCCAATCGACAAATTACACCACCTATTGGAGACTGAGTATGGACAATCTCATATTTATTAGCTTCGACCTCAGCCTTAATCTGCTTGTAGGCCTTTGTAAGCTCACCAATATTAAATATCTTTCTTAAGCTGGCAGTCTCTATAACTCTGCAACCTAAATCATCTAATATCTGTCTACGCTTTATCATGGCCTCTGGGCTAAGTGCGCTGTCATCATCCCTCCAACAGCAAGCCACATCCACCGTATAGCCTAAATCCTGCAAAATCTTAATATTATCTATATTAAATTGTGTCACCATATACGCCGTATGGGCGTGCATAAGTGCTTTCTTCATAGTCGTTATTCTCCCGGATGTTACGATAACAAAAATTTTTTATCTTCCAGTCACTAGATGTTCCTTACAGACAATAATTTTTTGTTATCTACATCCTATTTATAGTTTACGAGTAACCTCAGTCTGTAGGTAACAGACGACAGGCCACCGTCACAACCTTACTTGTGTACGCTTGCGTTGGTTTCGCCTTCGGCTACGCCTTCAGTTGCATCCTTTGTAAAGATGACACGAAGTGTCATAAGGATAAGCTGAATATCAAGGAGTACAGAGCATTTCTCGCAATAAATCATATCGAGCTTAAGCTTGTCGTAGCTGGTTGTGTTGTACTTACCGTAAACCTGAGCATAGCCTGTAAGACCAGCCTTTACATGTGTACGGAATGCAAATTCAGGAACTTCCTTCACATATTCAGCAATGATTTCTGGACGCTCAGGACGTGGGCCTACAAATGACATTTCGCCCTTAAGGATATTGAAAAACTGTGGTAGCTCATCAATACGTGTAGCGCGGATAAAATGACCAATAGGTGTTATTCTATCGTCATTTACACTGGCTAGACGAGCCT
Source organism: Pseudobutyrivibrio sp. OR37 (assembly GCF_900113655.1). Classification (GTDB taxonomy): domain Bacteria; phylum Bacillota; class Clostridia; order Lachnospirales; family Lachnospiraceae; genus Pseudobutyrivibrio. The sequence continues at coordinate 64,633 of NZ_FOQF01000019.1, forward strand.
TTCCATCCTTTTCTGCATCTGTAATCATTGAACGGAACTTCATGATTTTGTATTCTTTTCCACCGATGGTACATCTTACCTGTTTATAAAATACTGGGCCACCGTCATAAGCGTGGATAAGTATAGCTGTGATAATCATGATTGGTGATGTAAGAATGATTCCAATTCCTGATATCAATATATCTCCAACTCGCTTTATTGTTGCAGATATAGCATCCATACCAACGTTCTTACATAAGTATAGAGGTGTGTCAAAAAGATTAACCTCCTCTGAGCCCTTAATGAGAATATCTGATATCTTTGGTGTGAAATAAACGCGCTTATCAGTTGCAAAGCAAGCCTTTACGATATCATTTCTGATTTCAGATGGAACATCGTTTATAAGAACTGCATCATAATACTGAAGCTCACTAACGATTTTTTCTAATGGCTCCTGACAGCTCATTTCACCTGTTATGCGATACTTATCAGCTCTGCGATTCATCTTCATAACCAAGTCATTTTCATATTCGCCATAAATATTCAAAATTGAAAATGGTGGAAATATTGCTCTGAAGATTTTGGTGCTGCCATAAGTAACTATAAACAGTGCAACAGCCTGCACTAGTGTAAGCACAATTACATAGGCAAGAGTCATCCACATTAATGCCTTGATACGAGTCATTAACAGCAGGATGATGAATTCCAACATGTTTACAAGACCCATGGCAATCGCTTGGGACATACACAGTATGGATATTCGCCCACTTCCTATACTAAAGCCTTTGAAAGTATTGATGACTAGAACTATAAGTACTACATATAATCCAATCATCAGGTAGTTACCTACACTAAGGAATCGGTATAGCATTAACATCTGAAAACGCATATACCACATAACGCCAAAGAGCGTGGCTAGTACTGCTACTAACACCACGCTACTTATAAAGCGAAATACTCTTTTTTGTGTTTCAATATTCGTATTTGTATTATTCATAAGCAAATTTGATCTCAATCTTTGATTAAAAACTCTTATTCATATCTACATTGCCCTTGATTCCAGGAACAGAACCCTTACTTGAGTACTGCCACATATTCTTTCTTCCTGAATATGTACAAGAGGTATTATATTGTGCAATCCAGATACTGCATGAAGCTGGAATACCGTTTGGATTCATTCTTGCTGTCATCCAATTCTTACTGCAGTAGAAACCAGCCTTATATCCAGATGACTGAACAGTTGAAGAAAAGGCATTTACGATAGCCATACGCTGTTCTACCGAAAGCTTGCTCTGTCCTCTAACTGTATCCTCCATATCAAGGTAGATAGGATATGAACATCCGCCAGCCTTACCTGCCATAGCGACAGCCATTGAAGCCTCTTGAACTGCTTCTGCTTCATTGAGAGCTGTAGAGTAAATGTAAACACCTACATTAATTCCAGCCGCCTTAGCACCTGACATATTCTTGTAGAAATATGGGTCCTCATGAAGCTGACCATCATGCATTCCTCTATAACCACATCGCACAATAGCAAAGTTAACTGCAGACTTTGCAGCCTTCCAATCAATGTTGCCTTGATACTTGGAAACGTCGATTCCGTTACCCTTTACAATAAGCACACCATCTGCTCCAAAATCATACTGAACACCCTGAATTACCTGGGAACCTGTTACTTTTTCAGCATTCTTGTTGAAGTAGTAGGTATTACCATTAATTGACTGCCAACCATAGTATTTGTACTTAATCTTTTTATAGAAGTACTCTTTTCCACTAACATAATCAGCTGCTGTAGCCTTCTTTGTACATGCTTCATCCAGGTATAACTCATTACCCTCTTTGTCCTTTATAACATCTGATGAGCCTTTACCTAAGCCTGAAACTGTATATGTAATATAAAGCTTTTCTTTTTTACTTCCGGCCACACCTGTAAGTGCATAGTCGCCATCCTTTGTTACCTTGAAGGTTCCTTTACCGTTATCCATCTTTACAGCTGTTCCGTTGACTTTTACGTCTGAAACCTTACCCGTTGATGTGATAACAAAATTGCCATCCTTATATTCCATGTTAAGGATAGCTTCTTCCTTTTGTGTATCAACATTCTTCTTATACTTGAAGGTTACTGTCTCGTCCTTTTTAGCAGTTCCCTTAATCTTTGCATCAGATACCAAAGTGTAACCAGCTATAGTGGCCGCATCAAAAGAATACTCTTTATTCTCTTCTAATGTTTTTGTCTCTGCTGCCTTTATATCTTTTCCTGCTTCATCCACATATTTAATTGTAATGGTAAAGCTTTTAGCTGGTACTACCTCTTTCTTGTATTTAAAGGTAATCGTCTTGTTTTCTTTAACAGTACCTGATACAGAGCTATCAGACTCTAATGTATATCCATCAATCGAAGGTGCCGAAATAGTATATGTGGAACCTTCTTCATAAGTCTCTGTCTTACCAGGTGGAATTTCTTTACCTGATTCATCCACATATTTGATTGTAATAGTGAATAATTTCGTTTCCGGCTCAACTGGAGGGGCTGATGGCTTCTCTTCAGATTTATCATCATCCTTAGATTCGCCTGTTTCTTCCTCGCCTGTAGTTACCTCATCAGCGGTAGCTGCTAAAAGCTTCATGCCTGAAGATATATCATATAGTCTATAGGATGTATTTACAGCAACAGCACCCTTTGCTCTATATTTAGCTCTTCCAGTTTTTCCTGTTTCAATGGTTACAGAAGTTCTTGCGTCGCCCTTCTGCTTTACTGTTACTTTTCCAGCTGGAGCTGTATTCTTTGGCGCTACAACCTCTTTTGTCTTGCCGGCCTCAAATCCATCCTCTTCTTTTCTGGATTCAACAAACTCCTGTGTATCCTTAAGTGTCTCTTCAACTGGAACAGCTTCTTTTTTCTGACCATCTTCGGAAGATACATCTTTTTTGATTTGCTTTGTTATTTCCTTTTGAACCTTAAACTCTACTTTATCCTTAACATTTGCTTCAGTAGAATAGTTTGTTGGCTCATAGCTTGTATCTGAATCTAAATCATTTACAAGACAAAGAACATAATCACCTGGCTCCATTTCTGTTTCAGCGATTACACCGTCTTCATCATCATCTGTATAAACTGTTCCTTCAGCTTCATTTAAAGCTACAGTATAGGATTGAACTGCTGTCTGCTTATCAAGCATCAACATATACAATGGATCAGAACTAATCTGGCTATGCTGTGTCTCGATTACATTTCCATTCTCATCAGTGACAGTAACATCTACGTTTCTATCATTGAGAATATCCATGATTTTTTCTGCTTCACCTGGAACGGTAGATACATCTACTGATGTAACATTATCAGATTCAGAAGCTTTACCTTCTTCCTTATCTTCAGCCTTTTCTGATTTTTCTCCTGATGACTCCTCTTCCATATCTTCGGCGGTAATTACTTCGATGTCAGGGTAGTCAGCAGTGTACTGAGCTATCTCATCATCCAACTTCTTTATGGCATCTACATAAGACTGCAAGCTTTCGGCGACCTCAGGCTTTAAAAGCTTTACCTTGAATGGCACACCAGAAATTGGGTTGTCATTTGCATCAGAAATATAAACTGTTAAATCCTTCTCTAGGGACTCACTAGAAATAACAACATTTTTAAATTCAGGAATAGTCACGTCTTCAGCTTGGTAATTATCTTCAACTACTACTGTTTCTGTAGGCGTATCCGCTGTCACAAGATTATAAATACCATAGCCACCTGCGCCTACTGCAGAAATGCCTACTACACTGGCCACTGCGATGCTGGCAGCTTTATGGCTTGCGACAAAAAACCTCACTGTCTCCCAAATTTTATTCATATTTATACATCTCCCTTATTGCAAGCTAAACTGTCATGTTGTGTTCTTTACAGTAATCCTTGAAAGAAGCATTTACCTTATCCTTATCTGAAAGGATTAAATCTGCCTCTGTCATTCCTTCTGGAATAGGCCACTGTACATTGATATCAGGGTCGTTGAACATAAGACCACCCTCATCATTTGGATGATAGAAATCTGTTACCTTGTAGCAGAATTCTGCATAATCAGAAACAACTAAGAAACCATGTGCAAATCCCTTTGGAATCATGAACTGCTTCTTATTTTCTGCTGAAAGAAGGATTCCGTAGTGCTGACCAAATGTCTTAGAACCTTCACGTAAATCTACAGCTACGTCGTAAACCTCACCTGAGATTACACGAACAAGCTTATCCTGTGGAAAATTCTTCTGGAAATGTAATCCACGAAGTACGCCCTTCTTTGAAGCTGACTGATTATCTTGAACGAATTCGTAGTCAAGGCCTTCTGCCTTCATATCGTTTTCATTATAAGTTTCCATGAAGTAACCTCTGTCGTCACCAAAAACCTTTGGAGTGATGACGCAAAGTCCTTCAATACCATTTACATTTTTCTCTACTGTAATTGCCATAGTCTTTGTCCAAATCACCTGCGCAATCTGATTATATTTATTTCAATGACACGCTTTCGCTCTGCTTTTTCTACTTACGTTACGTAAGATGCTCTCTACGAGACCATCTAAGTAACGAGTGAAAAAGAAGGTCATTTGAAACAAACATAATCAGCTTACTTGGTGATTTGCTCCTTACTTTAAATATAATTGTTATTAATCTCCACCACGACAGTCATCTACGGTGACAGTTTAGGCGGTGGGACGTTTTATAGTCCGTTTGCTACATCTACGAGATATTTGCCGTAGTCTGTTTTCATGAGTGGCTCGGCGAGCTTTAATAGCTGCTCTTTGTCGATGAAGCCGCGCTTGTAGGCGATTTCCTCGATGCATGATACGTACATGCCCTGGCGCTTCTGGAATGTGCTGACGAATTCGGCAGCTGCAAGAAGCATGTCGTGGTTTCCTGTATCAAGCCATGCAAATCCACGGCCAAGTGTTTCAACGTGAAGATTGCCCTTCTCTAAATATGCGTTGTTTACTGCTGTGATTTCAAGCTCACCACGTGCCGATGGCTTGATTGTCTTTGCGATTTCTACAACTGAATTGTCGTAGAAGTAAAGACCTGGAACAGCGTAATTACTCTTTGGCTGAGCTGGCTTTTCTTCGATAGAAATAGCTACTCCGTTTTCGTCAAATTCTACTACGCCGTACTCTCTAGGATCACGTACATAGTAACCGAAGATTGTAGCACCTGGCTCGCTCTCAGTACGCTTTGCAGCTGAAAGAAGAACCTTTGAGAATGACTGGCCATAGAAAATGTTATCGCCAAGTACGAGTGCAACAGCATCATTTCCAATGAAATCTGCACCGATGATAAATGCCTCGGCAAGTCCGTTTGGAGCTTCCTGAATTGCATACTGAATGTCCATGCCAAGCTGGCTTCCGTCTCCAAGAAGCTCTCTAAATACTGGAAGATCTCTTGGGGTAGAAATGATAAGTACTTCGCGGATACCTGCAAGCATAAGTGTAGACAATGGATAATAAATCATTGGCTTATCATAAACTGGCATAATCTGCTTACTGATTGCCTTTGTAAGTGGATATAGTCTTGTACCTGAACCACCTGCTAAAATAATACCTTTCATATTTTCCTCCTAATATATCCTACGCAGCCTCCAAGTTTATCATGCTCCCGCAAGCCATCTCCCATTGCAGTCAAGGAAACCTCCCTAAAGGGTCCCTCCTTAACTACATGGGGCCCTCTTGCTCGCGCTTGCCCAGGCTGTGTAGCTGCTTAATTATAATTCTTCATTAACGCAGTCGAGTGCGGCGGATACGACTTTGTCCATGTCGTAATATTTGTATTGGCCCAGACGGCCGCCGAAGATTACATTCTTTTCTTCTGCTGCACGTGTTGCGTACTGCTCATAAACGGCATTATTCTTGTCGTTGTTTACTGGGTAGTAAGGCTCAACGCCTGGCTGCCATTCAGATGAATATTCCTTTGAAATGATTGTTGTAGGCTGTGTGCCAAATTCAAAGTGCTTGTGCTCGATGATACGAGTGTAAGGCACATCTGCTGCTGTGTAGTTCACAACTGCATTACCCTGATAATTATCGCAGTCAAGCTTTTCTGTTTCAAAGCGAACTGAACGATATTCTAGTGGGCCGTAGCAGCTACCGTAATACTCATCAATCTGACCTGTAAATACAAGCTTATTCCATGCAACTTCAGTTCCATCAGAAAGCTTTCCTGATTTTGCAAGCTCGAAATAATCCTGATTAAGTACAACATCTGCTCCCTTAAGCATCTTTTCTACAATTTGAGTGTAACCACCCATTGGGATGCCCTGGAATCTATCGTTAAAGTAGTTGTTGTCGTATGTAAATCTAAGTGGCAGTCTCTTGATGATGAATGCTGGAAGCTCATCACATGGACGGCCCCACTGCTTCTGTGTATAGCCCTTGATTAGCTTTTCGTAAACATCAGTACCAACTAATGAAAGAGCCTGCTCTTCCAAATTCTTTGGCTCTGTGATGTTAAGCTCTTTAATCTGGTCTGCAATCTTGGCCTTAGCCTCTGCAGGTGTTTTGATACCCCACATCTTTGAGAAGGTATTCATGTTGAATGGAAGATTGTAGAGCTCATCACCATATACTGCAACTGGAGAGTTGATGTAGTTGTTGAATTCAGCAAACTGATTCATGTACTCCCAGATTTTCTTGTCACTTGTGTGGAAGATGTGGGCACCGTATACGTGTACGTTTATGCCATCTTCCTCTTTTGTATATATATTTCCAGCAATGTGGTCGCGACGATCGATAACAAGCACTGACTTGCCACGCTTCATAGCTTCGTAGGCAAATACTGCGCCAAAAAGACCGGCACCTACCACTAAGTAGTCATATTTTTTCATGTAGTTGTTCTCCCGGCTGTTACGCCGACAAACATTATGATTCTACGGTCGACTAACATGTCTTCCTTTAGAATCATAATTTTTGTCAGCTACAGCCTACTTAAGCATTTTCTATTACTGTTACGCTATTTTCCTTCATACATGTCGTTGTAATATTTCTGGTAATCGCCAGATGTTACGTTCTTCATCCAATCCTCGTGCTCGAAGAACCATTCGATTGTCTTCTTGATGCCTTCTTCGAAGCATGTCTCTGGCTCCCAGCCGATTTCTGCCTTGATTTTGTCTGGAGCGATAGCATAGCGACGGTCATGTCCCTTTCTATCTGTTACGTACTTGATAAGGTCCTCTGATACAAGCTTCTGACGCTCGTCATCCTCAGGAAGCATATCCTGAAGAGTATCAAGGATGATGTGGATGATTTCGATGTTCTGCTTTTCGTTGTGTCCACCGATGTTATATGTCTCGAAAAGACGTCCCTTTTCCTGAACCATATCGATTCCCTTAGCGTGATCCTCTACGAATAACCAGTCACGAACGTTCTTACCATCACCGTAAACAGGAAGATCCTTGCCCTGAAGTGCGTTATTGATGATAAGTGGAATAAGCTTCTCAGGGAACTGGTAAGGGCCATAGTTGTTAGAGCAGTTTGTAATGTTTGCAGGGAACTTGTATGTATCCATGTAAGCCTTTACAAGCATATCTGATGATGCCTTTGAAGCTGAGTATGGTGAATGTGGATCGTATGGTGTTGTCTCATAGAAGAATGCGTTGTCATCGTCTGGAAGAGAACCGTAAACTTCGTCTGTAGATACATGAAGGAA
>NZ_FOQF01000014.1 GCF_900113655.1 Pseudobutyrivibrio sp. OR37
CGTTTAGCGGAGTACTGGGTTCCGCAGGTGGGACAGAATCTACTGTGACATCTGAAAGGGACAAATTTAAGAGTGCCACATTTTGTACATCCGTACATGGCACCACCAAAAGAAGGATTTCCACACTCGATCATCTTGTCTACATTTTCAATGACAGCTTGACGTGGATGTGTGGTCATCATAAATTCTTCGTAATTGTCTAGGAATATTTCTTGAAGAATGTTACCCATAAGATAATTATAGAAGACTAGAACTAAGAGATAAACCCCCACCCCTCATGATTGAGGGGCAGGGGAGTTGAGTAGGCGTAGCCTATTTTTTATACCATGGCCCAAATACTCATTCCTACTTAAGGTTACAGTATCCTAATAAGAATAGGCATAGATACCGCTGTGGAGCTATTCCTCTGTTCAGCTGTAAAATCAAAAAAAGTATATACAAGCTACAAAAATATCAATTCAAAACCTTTTTCGGGAGAAAATGGCATAGATTCAGCTGTTAAGGTATATATAGTGTGAACTTGTTCATATATATACTTTTTCACTCTCCAAAACAGCCAAAATCAGCTTAAAAAAGTATATATACAACAATCTTCACACAACATATACCAAGTCCCCCTTCAACAACCTCAAAACAAGCCATTTTTGGTATATATATATCAATTTTCACACACTATATACCGAGTCCATCAAACCACCCAAAACCATCTCCTGCTCCTACGTCCAATTAGCCCAATATCGGTGATTGAGACGTAGCCCACATAGCCAGTGTGTATTATCTCAACAACATGTATGCTACAGTGTCTTTTATCTGCAGGAAAAAGGATAAATTATATTCTATTTGCAAAATCAACAAGTCAGAAAGGGTAAGTCAAACCAAAGAAACGCAGGTATTTACGTCTAGGTGTATACATATTCGATGAATAGACGTAGTCCCTCAAAGTGATATGCCGCATGCCTGCTTTAATTCCACCATATCCGCTCACATCAGCGTAAAGCCACATCCCCTATCACCTGTTGCCGTTATCTCAACAAATTGATATAATTTTCTATGCTTATTTCAAGCACAAGGAGGATGTATTATGAAAAAGGCAATTGGGCTGCTGGCACCAAGGCTATTATGCTTGGCGCTTATTTTTTGTCTAAGCACGCCTTCGGTTGCGTATGCCATGCAGGCACAACCGGCTTATCAGGCGCAGCTTAATCAGACAGATGCAGCAGAAATTAACGAAGGCGAAGGGCAAAAGTCAGATGATAAAAAGGGAGAATCATCAGAAGAGCCTTCACAATCAGGCGAAAAAGAGCCATCAGAATCAACAAATGAAAATCCGGCTCAAGCTCCAGGCGAAAACAAGCCAGGCGAAAACAATCCCGGCGAGAGCCAAACTGGTGAAAGCAAACCAGACGAAGAAAAAACAGAAGAAAACAAAGAAAGTGATACAGATGAAAATCTAACAGACCCTTCCGAGGAAGAGGAACTTCTATTAGAAGAGCCAGCCGAAGAGGAGGAGCTTCTAGAGGATGCCAATCATGGTAAGGCCGGTGACAATATCACATGGTCATATGATGAAAGTACATACACTCTTTCATTTAAGGGAAGCGGCCGTATGTACGACTATAGCTACGGTAATAATCAACAAGCCGGTGCTCCATCTGATAGCAATGCACCATGGTACAATTACCATAAGGTAATGATAAGCGCTAATACATCTAGGGATATAAACATAGAGTTCTCGGATGATATTACTTACATAGGTTCTATGAGCTTTGTTAAATTCGGTATTCATTCAATGAAACTACCTGCAAAGCTAACGGGTATTGGTAAATATGCTTTTTCAGATGCTAGTGTAACTACCGGAAAAAACAATCCATTAGTGATACCTGGTACAGTAAAAAAAGTAGATGATTATAGTTTCTATAGAGCATCAATTTCATACATTGAATTTAAACCAGGCGTAAAGGAAATCGGCAAATCTGCTTTCAGTTGTGCTCACTTTGATGATATTACTTGGAACGATGTATCGATAATAGGTGAAAACGCTTTTTGGTACGCAGGTATACATAATTTTACAGTCCCTGCAAAATGTACACTTGTTAAATCAGGGGGCTTTGGTAATATCAACGGTGCGAAAAAAGTTACATTTTTAGGCCAGCTCCCAACCTTAGAAAAAGATGCATTTAAATTGTGTTACGTAAATGCTTTTTACAATCCTAATGAGAAATCCTTTACAAAGGAAGCAATGGATAAAGCCTCTGAAACTTTTGAGGGTGTAACCTGGATTCCAAATGGACAAAAGGTTAGTAATAAGGCTGGTGACAATATCACATGGTCATTCGATGAAAAAACAGAAACATTGATTTTTTCAGGCTATGGTGACATGTATGATTATTCTCCAACAAAAGTATATCCATGGAATGATCGTCTAGGGTCATTCAAATCCGTAAAAATGGATGACAGAATTACATCTATTGGTGAGTATGCATTTTATAAGGCTCACGTAGGGAAGATTTTAGTGCTTCCTAAAAAGTTAAAGAAAATTGGAAAATATGCTTTTTATGATGCATATCTATCTGACGTTCAATTCCCCGAATCAGTGGAAGTGATAGATGATATGGCATTCTATAGTGTGGCATATATGAAAAATACCAATTCTTTTCCAAAGGGTGTAAAAAGAATTGGTAAAAAGGCTTTTTGGGATACAGATTGGAGTGGAGAAATAAATCTCGATAGCATAGAGAGAATAGAAGACGAGGGACTTCATTTTAGCCAAAGCATTAAGCACCCTATAATAAACAATCATTTTCCTAATACATTAAAGTACGTAGGAAATCGCGTTTTTTCTAATATTGATGCAAAATACAAAGACACAATATACCCTGATACAATTCAGCATTTAGGTGCTAACTGCTTGGCTTTCTCTGGGGGAGCAGAAGGTACATACACTGTTCCAAAAGGAATCACTTCATTAAGTGAAAATTTTATATTCGGTAGTAATTATAGCAAGCTTATAGTAGGTAAACAGGTAAAGCATCTAGGGGCAAGTGCTTTATATTCTGGTAAACTAAAAGAAGTAGTTTTTGAAGGAGATTTTCCTGCCTATGATGGGATGGTCTTTAAGGAAGTAGACTACAATAATTTATTAACAATTTATTATTCTGCAGAAAATGAAACCTGGCAGGATGGTATTGCTGATGCAACATATGATGATCGATACATACAGTTTGTTCCAGTGACGAATGGAAAGCCTGTATCTGTGACATTTGTGGGGTATGATGGCAAAACAGTCATCAATAAAGTACAGGTTACAGCTGGACAGTCAGTGGCAGAGCCATCCGCTAAATTGGCTAATCTTGGAGGCTGGTATACAGAGGCCAAGGTTCAATGTGAATTGACTAAGTGGGATTTTACAAAGCCTGTTAATGCTAATATGAAACTATACGCTGGAAAGAGTTATACTGGCCATCGTGTATATTTTAAATCAAATGGTGGCTCACCTGTGAGCATGCAGACAGTCGCCGATGGTGGCCTTGTAAAAGAGCCAAAAGAACCTACAAAAAACAATGCTCGCTTTGATTATTGGAGTCCTAACAAAGCATTAAATAAGGAATATTATTTTAAGAATAAAATAAAATCAGATTTGATTTTATATGCAAAATGGGATAGAAATCATACTAAAATAATTCATCATCTAGACATTGGCGGTTTTTCTTCAGGTACAACTTCACTATACGGTACAAAAAGCTTAGCTGACCTTTATAAGGATGATATTGCTGATTTGTCTAAAGAATACAAGGCAACCTTTAAGGGGTGGTATTATGATAAGGCATTTACAAAGCCGGTTCCTGGCAATTTAGTATTTGACTCAAGTAAGAATGAAACTTATGAAATATATGCAAAATGGGAGAAAACACTTGTTAAGGTAACCTTTAAATATAATGATGGTGTTACAAAAGATAAGGTTGTAACTGTTGGATATAAAGAGTGGATTGATTCTAAAGACCTGAAGGCTCCACAAAGAAAGGGTTATCAATTTGCAGGTTGGTATGACGACGAAGCATGTACAACCTCGGTTGCTTTTGTATTTGAAAGTGATGCAGTTAAATATGCAAAATGGATTCCAAATAAGAACGGCGTATCATATTACGCTCTTCTCCCACATGGATACCGTAAATACCTTGGATATAATTCAATAGAAACGGGAAATAAATTATTTAAATCTGATGAAGAAATAATAAATGAAGTAGGTGATGATTATGTTGTAGAGGGTTGGTACTTCGATGAAGCATGTACTAAGCCTATTAGCAAATCTTACCTTGTTGATGAGAGTGTTAATGCATATGTAAAGCTGAAATTGAAAACATATACAGTTACCGCTGATCCTAAGAATGGAGAAAAGCCATATACAGCAGAATTAAGACTTGATGATAAGCTTCCATTTCCAATTCCTAAAAAGGAAGGCTATGAATTTACATATTGGCTATATCAGGATTCTACTGATACCACTAAATGGTATTATACAGACAAACTTAACAGAGGCTTGATAAAATCGGGTTGTAAATTGATTGCCAGATATTCTCAGGAGAATATTCACAATACATCAATCAGCATTTCAGGAATTAAGGATTACACATACACTGGATTTGCCATCACTCAGCCAGATTTAAAGGTAATGGATGGTAAGACAGTATTAACGCAGGGTGTTGATTACACATTAGCTTACAGCAAAAATGTAAATGCTGGTGAAGCACAGGTTATAATCAATTTTAAGGGAATGTATTCAGGCAAACAGGTTCACACCTTTATGATTAAGCAGGCTGATTTGGCAGAGGCCATCAAGGCAAAAACTCTTACCACAAATGAAGCCGATTTAATATATGCATCAAATGGTCGTGTTCAAAAGGCAACACCTAAGCTAATCCTTAAAACAGGCGAAAAGGCATATACACTTAAGAACACCATCAATTACACACTTGCTTATCCAAAGACAGATAAAAAGCAGCCGGATTATGATGCCAATGCTTTCAAGATACCAGGAGTTTACTACATAACAGTTAATGGTAAAGGTAATTTCAAAGGCACTATCAAAGTAAAACAGGAAATTACAACAGATAAATTAGTAAGCAAAGTGACTATCGCAGGGCTTAAAGCCTACACCTATACAGGAAATTCTATCTGTCCAGATTTTACTATTAAATATGGCAAGGATACTGTTGCTACATCAAAAGATGGTGCATTCAAAAGCGATGTATTAGCTGTGGCCTATACAGATAATAAAGGGGTAGGAACAGCCACAATCAAGCTGACAGGAAAAGCTGGCAGTGGCTACAAGGGTACAAAATCATTTACCTTTAAAATCACTGGAACTCCTATATCAAAAGCCAAGGTGACAGGAATCACAAGTCAAATCTACGATTCAGAAGCAAAAGTACAGAGTGGCATAATACTTACAGTTGGTAAGGATGAGCTAAAGAACAACAAGGATTATACTGTATCTTATTCAAATAATATTAATAAGGGTACAGCGAAAATCCTCATCAGCGGAATAAATGGTTACACAGGCTCTATTACAAAAACATTTACTATAGCTGCTCATGATTTATCCCAGGATGGAACTGTTACAGTAGATGCGACTGCACCATATCTTAAGAAGGGTGCAAAACCAGGGAATATCACTGTTAAGGCCTGTGGTCAGACGCTTGTAAATAACAGAGATTTTACTGTTACATATCTCAACAACAAAAAGGTTGGGGCTGAGGCAACAGTTCAAATTACAGGAAAGGGTAATTACAAGGGCTTGCTTAAAACTACATATAAGGTAGTACAAGGTGATTTTTCTAAATGCAAAGTAGTTGCCAATAATGTTAATTACAAGAATAAAGCTGGAAACTTCCAGACTACAGTTACTGTGTATGATGCTGAAGGTACCAAGCTTGCAGCAGGAGTTGATTATGAAAAAGCGTTTACTTACTCTGCATCATATAACTCAGCCGCTCTTGACCCTAAGAAAGATAAATGCCTATCTGGTACTCGCTATGTGACTGTAAAGCCAAAGGGAAATTTCTTTAGCGAAGGGGTTGAGGTAAAGGCCTCATATCGAATTTTGCCCCAAAATATTAAGAATATTAGCAATGCCAAATTTACAATTAGAGATTATACATATACTGGCAAGCAGATTGCACCATATATTCGTAATATAGTAGGAAAATACGGTAAAACTGATCTGACCCCAAGCATAGATTTTGTTGTCTCAGAATATGGCGAAAATACCAAGCTTGGAACGGGTTATGTAATCGTAAAAGGACAAGGCGCATACACTGGCACCAAGAAGGTTACCTTCAAGATTACAAAAAGAGCTGTTAAGTAATAATCGAATTGATTTTATGCCTGTTCCATGATAAAATATCACCTAGTTGTGGCTCCAGGGGAGCATTAGATATGGAGGATATATTTATATGAATACACTTGGAATTGTACTGCTAGTAATTGCAATCGTTCTTGTAGTTGCTATGGTAGTTTTATATTTCCTTGGCAAGCGTATGCAGACACGCCAGGACGAGCAGAAGGCACAGATGGATGCTGTTGCACAGCAGGTTTCAATGCTTATCATTGATAAAAAGCGTATGAAGCTTAAGGATGCAGGTCTTCCAGAGGCAGTTGTTGCTAACACACCTTGGTACGTTAGAGGCTCTAAGATACCTGTTGTTAAGGCAAAGGTAGGCCCACAGGTTATGACACTTATCTGTGATGCTCAGATTTTTGATGATATTCCTGTTAAAAAGGAAGTTAAGGCTACTGTTTCAGGTCTTTACATCACAAAGGTTAAGGGCTTACACGGTAAGGCAGAGCAGAAGGACACCAAGAAGAAAAAGGGCGGCTTAAGAGCATGGGCACTTAAGAAGCAGGCAGAGCTTAACGAACAGTCTTCTGATAAGTCTAACAAAAAGAAATAATATCGAATTATTACATACGTCAGCGACAGAAATGTCGTTGGCGTATTTTTTTACACACAAAACTCAAAATAGTCACACAATTTATACTAACAAGTGCTAGAATAATACACAGAATAATATATTTAGGAGGAATTATGGAAACACGAGTAGGTATTAGAAAGCTTTTTTTAGCAATGTTAGTATTTTCGATGGCGTTTTTGTTTGTTCCAGGAATGAAGGCGGAGGCTGCATCAAATGATGAGCTACAGGCTGTAGCAAAAATCTTTGATGCCAATTATTATGCAATAGCATATCCAGATGTTGCTGCAAGAGGCAACGGAAGCCCTCTATACCTGCTTAACCATTATCTATACCATGGTGTAAATGAAGGTAGAAATGCCAGCGCTACCTTTAATGCCACAGATTACAAAAATAGATATCCTGATTTAGCTGCACTTTACGGTGACAATATGCTTGCATATGCAGTTCATTACAGTATGGCAGGCGCTGCCGAAGGTAGAGATGGAACTCCAGCAGCAGGCGTGGTAGATGTGGTTCCACCTACAAATGTGAAGCTTTTAGGTGTGTACTGTACAGAATATGATGCTGCGGCTCCAAGAGGTAGCAATATCGCCACCGCAGCAAAAAAGATTGGCGTAAAGGTATTGGCTCCAGGACAGACCTTCTCCGCTTCAAATAGCATCGGTCCACGTACATCTGCAAATGGCTTTGTAGAGGCTCCTGTTTTCATCGCAAAGCAGCATGCCATGGGCTTAGGCGGAGGCGTATGCCAGGTATCATCAACTATCTATGCATCTACCAAAATGGCAGGCTTGAAGGTATCTGAAAGACATCCTCATTCACTTCCAGTGTATTATTTGCCAGAAGGATGGGATGCTACAATTTCATGGGGCTCATTAGATTTGAAATTTGCAAATCCTTATGATTCAAATATGTTGGTGTGCGTAACTGCTGATGCAGGAAAACTGACAGCGGCGTTATATTTGGAAAATTATTAAAAAATACAAGTAGATACATAACGGAATTCATGCTATAATCACACTAGTTTTGTGTTTTTATAGAGGGGATAGTATTTTTGGAAGAATTGCGTAGTAAACAGTCTCCAGAGGTTGTGGAGCTTATAAAAGAAATAGCCAAGGCACGAGGTGTTGATCCGGATAAACACCTCGATTTGTCATGTGATCTTTTCGATTTGGCTTATGAATGTGGTAATGATGATTTAAAGAGCTTTGCAAGCTGCACTCTGGGAGATGCTTGCTGTAAGAACGGCGATTTTTCACAAGGCTTGTATTATCTGTCAGCAGGAGTTCAGGCGGTATCCAAGACTGATGAATATCAGCTTATTTGCCGTTGCTATAACGAACTTGGCATCATATTCAGAAGTGAAAGCCATTTCATTACAGCAGAAGAATATTTCATTAACTGTATCGAAATCGCAAGGGCGAATCGTCTTTATAAGGACGAGGCTGTTGCCTGCTCGAATTTTGCTTCTTTATGCTATGAAATGGACGCGGCCTTTCAGGCATTAGAGTACAGCTACAGGGCTATCGAATGCTGCTCCTTCATAGAGGACAATGATTTAAAGCACACCTTCCTGATTACAAATTATGCCTTCATAGTTCGATTATATACAGTCCTTGGTGAGGCTGATAAAGCAGCAGAAGCATTTGCTGAAATGGAAAAGATTGTTAAGGCGGAACCTGACCACAATGATAATCTGACTGTTTTACTGGCTCGTTTACATTATTTTAGATTCAGACAGGATGATTTGAACACCCAGATAATGAAGAAACGATGCTTAGAAACATTTTATTCTTGTGATGATTGTATTTTATATTACGACGAAACCAAGGCACTTATCAGCCTTATGATGGAAGAAAACGATTATGCCGAGCTTGACAAAATGTTTACTCACATCGAAACAATCGTAAATAAGCAGGATTGTGTGGAGCTACATTTGTACATAGAAAACTGCCGAACTGTCATATATGAAACAGTTGGTGATGATAAAAAGCTGATGGAAAGCCTTAAGAATTATTACTTGTACAGTAAGCAAAAGAGCGAGGATAGCAGACGTTCCTTCCTTGCTACATTAAGGCTTCGTTCAGAGCTTGCCCAGGAAAAGACTCAGAATCTATTCCTGCTTGCCGCAGCAGAAACAGATTCCCTTACAGGAATTGCCAACAGGCTAAAGATGAATGCGGTGGTCGATGAGCTCTTTGAAATGGCAAATAAGGAGCAAAAGCACCTTGGAGTAGAAATGATGGATGTTGATTACTTCAAGGAGGTAAACGACACCTACGGCCATTCTAAGGGCGATGAATTGCTGGTTTCTTTAGCAAATGTTTTGAAAAATATTACAGATAACAAGATTTTCGTGGCCCGCTATGGCGGTGATGAATTTGTTGTTTTCTATTACGATATGACAGACGCTGAGATTATTGAAAAAGCAGAAATAATCAAAGCTTCAATTAAAAAAGCCAGCTCAAAGCTGGGACTCCAGGATGTTTCAGTATCCCAGGGTATCGTAAATCACGTGCCTAGACCACTTAACCGTGCATGGGATTATCTTAATGCGGCAGATCTTACATTGTATTTTGTTAAAAACCATGGCAAGGACAATGTCAGATTAGTCCACAGAGCTACAGATTTGGAAACCCAAGAATGGAAGTAAAGTTTTGACTTTTCCCACTATTATTATTAAAATATGATTAATTAGACAGAAGGCGATTATCAGTCTTCTGTCAATTTATGTAAAGGGGAATATGCTATGGCAAAGCTATACTATTATTATGGAGCAATGGGATCTTCTAAGACCGCCAACGCCCTTATGACACACTTCAACTATGAGGAGGTTGGGCAGAACGCGCTTCTAGTAAAGCCAAAGCTTGACACTCGCGATGGCGAGCGTATTGTTCGTTCAAGAATTGGCTTGCAGAATGAATGTGTTTTTCTTGAGGATTTAATCGAGATGGAGGAGGATGATATCAAAAAATATGATTGTATCATCGTAGATGAGGTTCAGTTTGCAACACCTGAACAGATAGATTATCTATCCGATATCGTAGATTTTATGGATGTTCCAGTAGTAGCTTATGGACTTAGAGCCGATTTCAGAAACAAGCTCTTTCCAGGTTCAGAACGATTGATTGCTATAGCTGATGTTATTCATGAAGTAAAGACTGTCTGCTGGTGCGGACATAAGGCTACCTGCAATTGCCGTTACAATGAAAACGGCATCGTTCGTTCAGGCCCTCAGGTAATGCTTGGGGCAAACGATTCATACGTGGCTTTATGTAGAAAGCATTTTAAACTAGGACAGTTAGCCCCTGAGGAGAAAGAGGAGAGTTAATGACTTTTAGTTTATCAATCACATTGATATTTTGGGCGTATATAGCTGTATGGATACAAATCCCAGGTATGCTTATTGGAAATTTTCTTTTTCCTAGAAGATTAAAATTATCCACTAGAATACTGGCAGGATTCTTTATCGGATTTCTCTATCTTGCAACGCTATATTTTTTAGAGTCCATGTCCAAGCTTAATGGCTTGATTATGGTAGCAGGCCCTATCACAACTATTATTGCCATTATTGTTTATCTGAAAAAAGGCAAGCCATCCTTCTACAATGCTGATGAGCACTTTAGATGGACTGGAATAATTATATTTGGATTTATTTATTTGGTTTCAGTACTGAATTTCCAGCTTAAATACATGGGAGCTTTAGATGGACGTACCGTTCAGGTATATCATGATTACCTGTTTCACACTGGAAATATAGTATCCCTTAGCCGCTCTTTTCCAAATACAGATATCAGAATAGAGGGCTTAACCTTCTATTATCATTATTATTACGAGCTAATCTTTGCTATGTGTAAGCACATATTTAAGATGGATGCCTTCAGATTGTACATGAACGGCAATGCATTAATGTGTGCCATGCCTACCACCGTTGCACTGATGATTATAGGCGAAAGAATCAGAGGCGGAAAAATTACACATAGATTTAATTATTTTGTTTATTGCGCAGGAACCTTGGTTTCTCTTATCTGCGTGATGCCACTTAACATCGTGGGAATAAAGCTACCAGTTTCATGGCTTGATAATCATTTGTTTAGCAATGCAAATGCACTTGGCATGGCTATGGCACTTTCAGTTCTTGTTGTGGACATTTTGGTAGAAGTTTGGTACGACAAGCTAAGCGTAAAGGTATTGGTTGGTCTTTATCTTTTGTCTGCGGCAGCCACAGGCTTTAAGGGAACTACAGGAATTCTTTTAGTAGCTATTACTTGGTCGGTTTATGTTATAGAAAGCTTAATTCTAAAGAAATTCCACCTGCCACGTTTTCTTTATGCAGTTGTAGTTACCTTAGGATTTGCATTTACCTACATGGTGGTAACTGTTGGTCTTAATTCATCTGGCTCCAACAATCGCGCCATGAAGCTTTCGCCTGAAGGCACAATAGGTGCCGGCAGGGTAGGTCAGATTATTACAAAGCTTGGCTTTGATTATATGTCCTTCCCATGGGTGGTTATAGCGGTAGTGCTTTGCGCTATTTGTATTATCGGTCCTATGATTTTTGCCTTCACAGGCTTTACAGTATCAAAGTTTAAAACTCTCATTCATGAGGGGGTTATTGGTGATATTTTCGACTGGTTCGTTATAGGTTCTGTTATAATGGGCGTGATAGGCTTTTGTTTTATCACTGTACCAGGCATGTCTCAGGGCTATTTTGTAATTACTAACGCAGGCTTCATTTTCTACGGAGCCATCAGGTATGCGGTGGATCATCGTAAATCACTGGTAGCTTATGTTACCTTTGCCTCTCTTGCTGTTGGAACACTTTGTCTTGCGGCAGATGTGGCATACTTCTGTTATGATGATGTAAAGCAGGCTGCAGTTTTCAAAGAACAGGCAGGGGATGAACCAAGCAAGGTTTCTGATGGTATGATGGATGCTTACATCTGGCTTAGAGACAACACTCCAGAGGATTCTGTTGTAGCTGTTGATAGATTTTCCGAGGAAACTGATTACAGAAGTATCTTTTTCTATTGTAGTGCTTTTTCTGAAAGACAGTGTTATCTTGAAGGCTATGATTATTCAGATGTTACCGAAAAACAGATAGAAGCTATGATGTCTATCAACAATAAGTTCTTCAGTGATAATGTAGCAGAGGCTGAAACAGCCATGGACATGAGCGGTGTAGATTATCTGGTTGTAACCAATATGCAACACCCTAATTATAAGGCTAAAAGTCAGAAATTAAGTTTAGTTTTTACAAATGAAGAAGTTGATATTTATAAATTTAATTCCGATGGCGGATTGACAACCGTCAATTAAAGGTTTGGTAGGTAAAATGATTAAAGATATTATTACTAACAAAAAACTGATAGCAAAGCTTGCAAGAAACGATTTCAAGCAGAAGTTCGCAGGCTCCACACTTGGTGTTATTTGGGCATTCGTTCAGCCTGTTATTACAGTCCTTGTATATTGGATCGTTTTCGACAAGGCTCTGAATCAGGGTACACAGGGAACAAAAGCAGGAATCAGTGCACCATTTGTTTTCTGGCTGTCTGCAGGTATTGTTCCTTGGTTTTATTTCAGCGAGGTTTTATCAGCTGGAACAGTAGTGCTTCACGAATACAACTACCTTGTTAAAAAGGTTGTGTTCCCAATCGATGTACTACCTTTTGTAAAGGCTATTTCATCTATTTTTGTGCATGGCTTTTTCGTACTATTTACACTTGTTGTAGGTCTTCTATATGGATTTGGGCTTACACCTTATACATTGCAGCTTATTTATTATTTCGTTGCAATGATAGCTCTTACAATTGGATTGATTTATCTAAGCAGTGCCCTTTGCGTATTCTTCAAGGATATGGCGCAGCTTATTAATATCTTCCTTCAGGTAGGTGTTTGGGCTACACCAATTATGTGGAACTTTGATACTATGATTGATAAGATTCCAAATTGGCTTGTTATCTTGCTTCAGCTCAACCCTATGTACTATATTACAAGTGGATATCGTGACAGCTTTATTTCCCAGACAGGCTTCTGGACCAGACCATGGCTTACACTTTATTTCTGGTGCTTCACGGTAATTGTTTTTGCCCTTGGTACACACGTATTCCGCAAGCTTCAGCCACAGTTTGCAGATGCTTTATAGAAAAAACACCAAATCGCAATACTAAATTTTTAATAAAAAATGCCCGAGGATTTCGGGCATTTTTTTTATGCTCCCTTTATGCGAGCAAAGTAAAAGAGTGGTAAAATATAAGTAGCTAGAGAGAGGGGGCTTGCGTATGGGGAAAATACATTTTTTCAAGGTAGGGAAGACCTTTGCAGTCAGCATGGTTGCCTTACTTTGTTCTTTTATGATTGCAAGTGAATTCTTCTATTTACCCGCCGATGCAGATGAGGATATTGTGGTTCAAATCGTAGCGCACAGAGGATACTCTGGTGCGTATCCTGAGAACACCCTTAGCGCATTTGCAGGTGCTTATGCAGCCGGGGCTAAAACGGTAGAATTCGACGTTAGAAAGACCAAGGATGGGGAGCTTGTCATCTATCACGACGACACCTTGGAACGTCTAACAGGCGATCAGACAACAGTGGCAGATCACACATACGAGGAGCTTTTGCAATTAGATGCGGGGGAATGGTTTGATAGGGACTACAGCCGTGAGCGTATTCCAACATTGGACCAGACATTGAATTTGCTAAGCACCACTAATATGCGTGTATTTTGCGAGCTAAAAAACATTGGTGATGACCCAGAATTTGCGCGTCAGGTTTACGAAAAATGCGCCCAGTACAATATGCTGAACCGAATTGTATTTTTGTCCTTCAACTACGACTATCTATCATCAATAAAGGACATCAATCCATATCAGCCTATTATGATGCTGGCATCCTTTGGTAAATCTACACTGCCAACCAAATACCCAGCTGAATACTACGGAGTCAACATGAAAACACTTACTCCAAAAACAATCAAGGCCATTCACGAGGCCGGCGGTAAGGTTTATTCATACGCTCCAGAAAGCAAGGGACAAATGCTTTCACTTCAGCGATTAGGTGTGGATGGCGTCATTACAGACTATGCCGATATGAGCATGCTCTAACAACTTAATACCTATCGGGCACTGAACAAGCTTCAGTGCCCTTTTTGCGTCTCCAGCGGGGCGGAAGACCTTGACACTTTGCGGGCTAGCCGAAATGTGGTAAAATATAACGGAATACGTAAGATTGGAGAGACCATGAGCGATTTAGTTATAAATGTAGAGCATGTTGATAAGGTTTATAAGCTTTACGATAGTAATAGAGCCCGCGTAGCTGATACTTTAGGGCTTTCAAGAAAAAAGAATTATAAGGAGCATTATGCTCTTAAGGATATGTCCTTTACAGTAAAGAAGGGCGAATGTGTTGGACTTATTGGAACTAACGGTTCTGGTAAATCCACAATTTTAAAGATTATTACAGGTGTGCTTTCACCTACTGCCGGTGAAGTAACAGTTAATGGCCGTATTTCAGCTCTTTTGGAGCTTGGAGCAGGCTTTAATCAGGAATACACAGGTATGGAGAATATTTACCTTAATGGTACTATGCTTGGCTATTCCAAGGAAGAAATCGATGAAAAGCTGGATGATATCTTAAGCTTTGCAGATATAGGAGATTTCGTTTTCCAGCCAGTAAAGACATACTCAAGCGGTATGTTTGTGCGCCTTGCCTTTGCTGTAGCAATCAATATCGATCCTGAGATTCTTATTGTTGACGAGGCTCTTTCTGTAGGTGATGTTTTCTTCCAGGCTAAATGCTATAAAAAATTCGAGGAATTCAAGGCTGCTGGAAAGACTATACTTTTCGTTTCCCACGATTTAGGTGCCATCAGCAAATACTGCGATAAGGCAGTGCTCATCAATAAGGGTGATAAGGTAGCCGAAGGCACACCAAAGGATATGATTGATATCTACAAAAAGATTTTGGTAGGTCAGGAGCCAGCTCTAACCAGCAAGGTGGATATGGCAGATGGTTTTGCAGACGATTCTGCTAAGGCTGCACCCGTGGATGAAGGCACCAGCTGGAAGTCAAACTACCAGCTTAATCCTAACGTTAATGAATATGGCGATGGCAGAGCATCTATCGTTGATTTTGCAATCATTGATGATAATGGCAATTACACAAATGCTATCATGAAGGGCAGCACCTTTACCGTTAAATCAAAGGTGCATTTCAATACAGATATAGAAAATCCTATCTTCACACTTACCTTTAAGACACTTAAGGGCATCGATGTTACAGGCACCAACACCATGTACGAAAAGTGCGATGTAGGTCTATGTAAGGAAGGCAGCGAATACGTTGCTACATTTACACAGAAAATGGATATGCAGGGCGGAGAATACCTTATGTCCATCAGCTGCACCGGCTTTGATGGTGTTGATTTTGTAGCTTATCACAGATTATACGATGTTATGAATCTTACAGTTGTTAGCACTAAAAATACTGTAGGCTTTTATGATATGAATTCAATGGTTTCTGTTGAGCAGGTAAAATAAAGGGGAGTGCCTATGATTCAAGAAAAATATAACAGGGGTATTTTTGATGAGGGAACTGAAGAGGCGATAGAAAACCTTTCTCACCTTAGGAGCAATGTACTATCTCCTGTAGGAATTAAAAAGGGTGATAGAGTGCTAATCATCGAGCCAGATTGTCAGGCATTGGTTGAATGGCTACAGGACGAGGTGCAGGCACAGGCAACTGTTGGTACTGCAGATGATTTGGTAGATATTAAAGGAACATTTAATTATATCATAAACCTTGGAAGTCTTGTCGAAACACCTTCCGTACTAAAAGAAAAGCTGTCTGCAGATGGCAAGCTGGTATATGCCTTGCCACAAAAGCTTCGCATGGCAGATTTTGCCAAAAAGCTTTTAAAGGAAGCAGGCTTTAATAATATAGAGACCTATAGGGTCAGCCCTGATTACATGTTTACAACAGAGATATATGCAGAGGATTATATAGGGGGTGGAGCAGGCGACTATCTGCTCATTGCTAAATAATGGAACGATTATTGTACGAAAAGCTTTCTAATGAACGCAATCCCAAATACAATATCATCACAGATATTGTGGAGCGAGATGGTAAAAGGGTAGTT
The DNA here is from genome assembly GCF_900113655.1 of Pseudobutyrivibrio sp. OR37. Lineage (GTDB taxonomy): Bacteria > Bacillota > Clostridia > Lachnospirales > Lachnospiraceae > Pseudobutyrivibrio. The sequence goes on from NZ_FOQF01000014.1 coordinate 16,108, forward strand.
ATCAAACGCCCTTACAGTGAAGAGGCAAAACCACATATTAATAGAGTTTATGACTGTTACAGAGGCTTGCAGGAAGTTTTGCAAGGCTCTGCTTTTTGCGTAAATGAGAGTAAGTTTGTGGAGAATTCTATCGAAAGCGAATTCCTTGAAGGAAGCCATATCACAGCAGCAGATTCACAGGAATACATCGAAGCTGTTAAGAATGCCTACATGAAAAATGCCAAGGAATTTGAATCAAGTCCAGAGTTTGAAAAAGTCTTTGGTCAGGTTGATTTACCACGTGGAATCCTTGCAAGCAAATACTTAGATGTAGATTTAATTTTTGATAATATCATTAAAACAGATAAAGGTTGGCAGATAATCGACTACGAGTGGACCTTCGATTTTCTGGTTCCAATCAATTATGTATTTTATCGAGCTAGCAAGTTCAGTGATTTGCCAGAGCACATGGTAGAGATATCTGATGCCGAAAAGGCAGTATACCAGCAGATGGAAAATCACTTCCAGTCTCAGTATATTTTCAAGGATGTGAAGAATCTCCACGAGCTTAGAGAGCATGCAGGTAGCCGTAGCAAGACTAGCGCAGATTTTGCTCTGGCAAGCCGTGACTATCAGATAAAGCAGCTTCAGGAACTGATAGCTGCAAAGGATGTTCACATCCGTAACATTGAGGCCAATCTAGAGCAGATCAAGACTATCTACGACAACACAGTTAATACTAGAGGCTATCAGGCACTAGAGAGCATAAGAGCCTTCAAGTCCTTCCTGTCAGGTAAGGATACTCCAGCACGCCAAGCCAAGCGAGCTGCTAAGACAGAGGCAAAAAGAGCCAAGCAGGCGGCCAAGGAAGCCAAGCGTTTGGCGGCTAAGGGCGAGCCAGAGCCTAGCATCGCTATCCACCTACATTTATTCTATGTGGATTTGTTGCCAGAGTTCGTTAGCTATTTTTCAAATATGCCATACAGCTTTGATTTATACATCTCCTGCCAAGAGGATGCTAATGTTACTGAAATTAAATCAGGATTAAAGGAACTAAAAAAGGCTAAAACAATCGATATTCGCCCTCTACCAAACAGAGGTAGAGATTTAGCTCCACTGTATGTTAAGTTTGCAAATGAAATATTAAATCACGATTATTTTTTACATATACACAGTAAGAAGTCCCTATACTCAGGTCAGGAAAAGGGTGGCTGGCGTCAGTTCTCCCTAGAGCTTCTATTAGGTTCTGAGGACAAAATCAAAGGGATTATTGATTTGTTTAAGAATGGTAACGCCGGAATTGTCTACCCAGATATTCAGGAGGAGGTTCCTACAATAGCCTACTCATGGCTTGCCAATGAAGGCCTTGGAAGACAGCTTTTTGCTGAATATGATTTAGGCGATATGCCATCAGTTTTCAACTATCCAGCTGGTTCCTTCTTCTGGGCTAGAACAGATGCGTTGCGCCCATTGCTAGAGCATGGCTACACCTACGAGGATTTTCCTAGGGAAGCAGGCCAGACAGACGGCACTCTTGCCCATGCCCTGGAGCGTATTCTTCCATTTGTTTCTAGGAAACAGGGATATGATGATTACATTTTGTATCTAAACGATTCAGATACAGTTAAAAATAAAAGCTTGAGACCTTTCTACAGCATCTTCAAGATGGACAAGGAGATTCTTACAATGAAGCTTGGGGCTTATGAGGTGGTATCCTTCGATATTTTCGACACCCTTGTAACCCGCGGAATCTTCGAGCCTGATGATGTGTTTACACTTATGGAACAAATCATCCAAAACAAATACGGCAAAAAGGTTCATTTCCTTAAGATTAGAAAGGCCGCAGAGGCCGAGGCTGTTAAAAAGTACGGCCCAATGACTACACTAGATAAAATCTACGTTGAGGTTTCAAAGGATAAGACTATCGGAGATATTGCTCAGGATATCAAAAAGCTTGAGGTAGATCTTGAAACAAGGCTTTGCATGCCACGTAAGGACATGGTTGATGTGTTCAACACACTGAAGGCTATGGGCAGACATGTAATCCTTGTCAGCGACATGTATCTTAACCGTGCCCAGATGGTGGGAATCCTTCATAAATGCGGTATCGGAGGCTATGATGAGCTGATTATTTCCTGCGAGGTAGGAGCCAGAAAGGATGACGGAAGCATGTGGGATATGTTGCTTTCTAGCATCAATCCAGCCGGCTTTATCCATGTGGGAGACAATTTCCGCTCTGATTCACAATTCCTTATGGACAGAGGCGTTGCCAGCCACGTAGTGCTTAGCCCTAAAGCTATGCTTGAGCTTTCAGATTTTTCATATCTTAAGAGCTTCGGCAAGGAAAGCATTGCAAATTCACTCATGCTAGGTCATGCACTAAACGGCGGTATCTTCAATTCGCCATTCGCTTATGGTGATGAAGGACAGCTTCAGTTCAAGGATAATTACGATTTTGGCTACACCACTATGGGACCTCTTATGGCCCGCTTCGTTCAGTGGATTGTAGAAAATAATAAAGAGACAGGCGAGGCACTATTACTTCTTGCCAGAGAAGGCTATCTGTTGGAGCAGATGCTGAAGGATTACTGCAAGAATCGTTCAGTGGAAATGCCAGTGGCACATTATTTCCTTACATCTCGCCGAGCAGTTGCGGTGCCTGCCCTTGAAAATGATGAAGATATTCGTGAGCTTTTACGTCAGAAATATCTTGGAAGCTTTAGCAATCTTTTGGATGAGCGTTTCGGAATCAGCCTCCATGAGGGACAGGAGGATGTTCAGATTACCTACGAAACCAGCCAGGATGAGCTGATGAATCTTATCGCAGACTACAAGGAGGAAATCCTAGCAAAGGCGGCGGTTGAAAAGAATTCATATATGAACTATGCAAATGAATTGATTGGTTCCGCTTCCGATTTGGCAGTTATCGATGTGGGATTTTCGGGAACCATCCAGTACTTCCTCATGAAGCTTACCGGCAGGGATATTGCAGGTCACTACTTGGCTCTTCATTCCAACAAGCCAGAGCGCATCGGTGGCAGAGCAGATGCTATCTTCGAGATAAAGGATGCCAGCAAAATCGGCGAAAGCAAGCTGCTTAGATACCAGCTGTTTTTGGAGAGCGCCCTTAAAGCTCCAACAGGCCAGCTTATCAATTTCACCATGGAAAACGGCAAGCCACAGCCACATTACAAGGATGATGATTATGTCAGCCAGGATGTGAAAAGGCTTCAGCAGGGTATTTTGGATTTTGTTAAGCAGTTCGCAGAAAGCACCAAAGATACAAAAGATGGGCTTTTAGCTGATACAAAACTTGTAGAAGATTTATTCTATGATATAATTGCAGACGGTACATTAACGGAGGAGATTGCCGAAAGCCTCACAGTGGAGGACGGCTACAGCCGCGGTGGTGTACAGAAGTTTGATGTTAAAGCAGGAACCTGGAAAGTGGCTTCCCCTTGAGGGGAAGCTGTCACCGAAGGTGACTGATGAGGTGTATATACAATGAGAGATACTTTTAATGTGGTATTCATCAGATATCACTTAACCAAGAAAAATACATTATTATTCCAGGGCTTTTATCCTTTTGACAATCCAAAGGGATATGAGCTTGTAGCTGAAATGAACGGCCAGCCTTACAAGATGGACATCACCATCAACGAAGGTAACGAGGTTCGCCGCCGCTACATTGCAGCTCACAAAAGTGTTTCCAAGGAATACGTTGGCGAGATAGAGCTTCCAGCAAACCTTAAGGAGGTTAAATCTCTTAAGCTTGTTTGCGTGTTGGGCGATACAAAGAGTGTTGTCTACAAGGCTACAGGCCGCGACCTTGAAAAGCTTAAAAAAGAATACGAATACAATTTGGAGCGTGCTGCGGTTACAGACGACAAGATTCAAATCTTAGGCTGGGCCATCGGCAATGTTCCAGAGGAATTCCATTTATATGATGGCAACACAGAAATCCCAATTTCTGTTAAGCGTATGTTTAGAAAGGACGTTTACGGCGTTTATCCTGAGCTTACCGAAAAGTGCGATTCTGGTCTTGAGATTGTTTTTGATAAGGGCAACTATAAAAAGCTTCGCCTTACAATCACTGCAAATGGTCAGGTTTATGATTGCAAGGTTGATACAGAGCATGTCCTTACTGGTGGCAATCTTCTTCCAAAGAAGAGTCTATGGGAGCGCATCGAGCTTTACCGTCAGGACAATGGTCTTGGCGCAACTATCAAGCACGCCATCGACAAGTTCAAGGATGCTGATGCACCAAAATATACCTACATGGATTTCCTTACAAGCTTTGGTCCTACAGATGTAGAGCTTCAGCGCCAGAGAGATGAAAAATTCGATTACAATCCAGTGATGAGTATTGTAATTCCACTATACAAAACACCAGAAAAATATCTGGTAGAGCTTATCGATTCAATCATCGCCCAGACATATCCTAACTGGGAGCTTTGCCTTGCAGATGGCAGCGGTGATGATTCAATCGGCAAATTCATCGAGAAGAAATACGGCAAGGAAAGCCGAATTAAATACACATTGCTTTCAGACAACCTAGGTATTTCTGAAAACACAAATGCAGCCATTGCACTTGCAACAGGAGACTACGTGGTGCTTTCCGACCACGATGATACATTAGCTCCAAACGCTATGTACGAATGTGTTGCAGCTATCAATAAGGACCGCGAAATCGATGTGCTTTACACAGACGAGGATAAGATTTCCATGGATTCCAAGGAATACTTCGAGCCAGTGTTCAAGCCAGATTTTAACCTGGATTTACTTTGTTCAGTTAATTACATCTGCCACTTATTCATTTTCAAGAAGGAATTATTTGAAAAGGTTGGCGGATTCAACAAGGAATATGATGGAGCACAGGATCACGATTTAATTCTTCGTTACTGTGAGGCAGCTAAAAAGGTTCATCACGTTCCAAAGGCACTCTACCATTGGCGCAGCCATGCAGCATCTACAGCCATGAGTGCAGAAAGCAAGCTTTACGCTTTCGATGCAGGAGCCAAGGCTGTGCAGGCTCACTATGACAGATTAGGCATTCCAGCTACAGTTGAGCAGGATACGTTCTATGGATGCTACCGCACCACCTACAACTGGGGCAAGGAGCCACTTGTTTCAATCATCATCCCTAACAAGGACCACACTGATGATTTAGACAAATGTATCAAGTCAATCGATTCAAAGAGCACTTATAAAAATATTGAATATATCATCGTTGAGAACAACTCTACAGAGCCAGAAACCTTCGAATACTACAAGAGCATTGAAGGACGCGAGGATGTAAAGATTGTTCGCTACGAGACTCCGGGCTTCAACTTCTCTGCAATCAACAACTGCGGAGCAAAGGTTGCCAAAGGAGAAATGTTCCTACTATTAAATAACGATACAGAAATCATCAACGAGACCTGCATCAAGGAATTGGTTGATGTTTGCCTTCGTCCAGATGTTGGCATCTGCGGAGCGCTTTTATATTATCCTGACAACACAGTGCAGCACGCAGGTGTTGTAATGGGAATCGGCGGTATCGCTGGCCACACCTTTGTTGGCCTAGAGCGAAGCGAGCCAGGCTACATGTTCAGAGCCGTAACTACTCAGGATCTATCAGCAGTTACAGCCGCATGTCTCATGGTTAGACGTGATGTGTTTGAGGAAGTAGGCGGCCTTACAGAAGACCTTGCAGTTGCCTTCAACGACGTGGACTTCTGCATGAAGGTTCGCGATAAGGGCTACCTTGTAGTCTACAATCCACACGCCGAGCTTTACCACTACGAATCAAAATCTCGTGGCTACGAAGACACAGGCGAAAAGGTTGCCCGCTTCAATTCGGAAGTAGAAAAGCTAGAAAAATACTGGCCAGACATCCTAGAAAAAGGCGACCCATACTACAACCCAAATCTATCAATATTAGATGGTTGGTATCGCCTAAAGGAAGAATAGTGGCTTCCCCCTCTGGGTTGCTAGGCTCCAGTGGAGCCTGTTCAGCAACGACCGAGCCGGGAGGCGAGACAAGCTGTCAGCGAAGCTGACTGATGAGGGTAAAAAGGAGTAAAAATATGAATAGAAAAATTGCAGTAGCCGGCACCGGCTACGTAGGACTTTCAATTGCTACACTTTTAGCACAGCACAACCACGTAGTAGCAGTTGACGTAATTCCAGAAAAAGTAGAACTAATCAACAACAAAAAGTCTCCAATCGTAGATCCAGAGATTGAAGATTATCTTGCAAACAAGGAGCTTGACCTTGTAGCTACACTTGATGGCGAAAGCGCATACAAGGAAGCAGAATTCGTAGTTATTGCAACACCTACAAACTACGATAGCACAAAGGATTATTTTGATACATCAGCTGTAGAGGCAGTTATCGAGCTTGTACAGAAGGTAAATCCTGATGCCTTTATGGTAATCAAGTCTACAATTCCAGTAGGCTACACAAAGAGAATCCGTGAGAAGATGGGTTCAGATAAGATTTTATTCAGCCCAGAATTCCTTCGTGAATCAAGAGCCCTTTATGATAATCTTTACCCAAGCCGTATTATCGTTGGTACAGATGAAAAGGATGAGGCTCTTACAAAGGCTGCTCATGAATTTGCGGCACTTCTTCAGGAGGGCGCAATCAAAGAGAACATCGATACTCTTGTAATGGGCTTCACAGAGGCAGAGGCTGTAAAGCTTTTTGCTAACACATACCTTGCACTTCGTGTCAGCTACTTCAACGAGCTTGATACTTATGCAGAGACAAAGGGCTTGGATACACAGGCAATCATCAAGGGTGTTTGCCTTGACCCACGTATCTCAGACCAGTACAACAACCCATCATTTGGCTACGGCGGATACTGCTTACCAAAGGATACAAAGCAGTTACTTGCAAACTACAACGATGTGCCACAGGAGCTTATCCGTGCTATCGTTGAATCAAATAGAACACGTAAGGATTTCATTGCTGATCAGGTTCTTAAGAAGGCAGGCTACTATGGCTATGCTGATTCAAACCAGTACAGCAAGGACGCTGAAAAGGAAGTAACAATCGGTGTATATCGTCTTACAATGAAGTCAAATTCCGATAACTTCCGTCAGTCATCAATTCAGGGCGTAATGAAGCGTGTAAAGGCAAAGGGCGCAACAGTAATCATCTACGAGCCAACCCTTGAAGACGGTACAACCTTCTTCGGCTCACGTGTAGTAAATGACCTTGGCAAGTTCAAGGCACTCAGCAACGCCATCATCGCCAACCGCTACAACTCATGCCTCGACGATGTCCGCGACAAGGTCTATACCAGAGATGTATTTTCTCGTGACTAAGCAACTTTTTAATTTTAGATGAGGCATACTCACAGTCTTGGCGAGCGCAAGGAGGAGGGCCCCATGGAAAGCAACAGAGGGGACCCACGCCGGCGGGGAGTTTCTGTTGCTTTCCAATGGGAGGTGGCCTCCGGGAGCATGAAAACCTAGGTGTATGCCGGAGTATATTATAATTATGGAAGCAATTGTAACATTAAAAAAGGGCGAAGGCCGCACTATTAAGGCGGGCGGAGCCTGGATATTCGACAACGAAATAGATACAGTAATGGGCTCCTTCGAAAACGGAGACATTGTCATCGTCCACGACTTTGATGGCTACATGATGGGCCGCGGCTTCATCAATACCAATTCAAAGATAAGAGTGCGCATGATGACTCGCGATAAGGAACAGCTTATCGACGACGATTTCATTGCCATGCGTGTGAAGAACGCCTGGGAATATCGTAAATCCGTTTTGCTAGAGAAGGATTTGAATTGCTGTAGAGTGATTTTTGGCGAGGCAGATTTCTTGCCTGGTCTTGTAATTGATAAGTATGCTGATGTGCTTGTGGTTGAATCACTGGCACTTGGCATTGATAGATTTAAGGTGCAGATTGTAGAGCATCTTAAAAAGCTTATGGCTGAGGATGGCTATAACATCCGCGGAGTTTATGAGCGTAGCGATGCAGCTGTTCGTAAGAAGGAAGGCTTGGCACCATACAAGGGCTTTATCGGTGCAGAATTTGATACCGATGTGGAGATAGTAGAAAACGGTGTTCATTACATGGTAGATGTGGTGAATGGTCAAAAGACAGGTTTCTTCCTTGATCAGAAGTACAATCGTCTTGCTATTCAGCGTTTGTGCAAGGGTAAAAAGGTACTTGATTGCTTTACCCACATGGGAACCTTCGCGCTTAACGCAGGTATTGCTGGCGCTGCAGATGTAACAGGTCTTGATATATCAGAATTCGCTGTATCTCAGGCCACAGCAAATGCAAAGCTTAACGGATTAGATTCTACTGTAAAGTTTAGACAGGCAAACGTCCTTGATGAACTTCCAAAGCTTGCAGAGGCTGGAGAAAAATATGATGTAGTAATCCTTGATCCACCAGCATTCACCAAATCCCGAGAGGCTACAAAGAACGCCATGAAGGGTTACCGTGAGATTAACATGAAGGGCTTAAAGCTAGTAAAGGATGGCGGTTATCTTGCCACTTGCTCATGCTCACATTTCATGACACAGGATTTATTTATAAAAGTAATCGGCCAGGCTGCCAAGGCTGCTCACAAGCGCCTTCGTCAGGTTGAGTTCCGCACACAGGCACCAGACCACCCAATACTATGGGCTGCAGATGAAAGCTATTATCTTAAGTTCTTAGTGTTCCAGGTTGTGGATGAGAAATAAAAAGAGGCAAAAAGACACTGCATAAACCTTGATAGTTTATGCAGTGTCTTATTATTTATGTATTATTTTGCTCTTTGCAGAACTACAAGGATACCGTCTCTGTATGTTTCATTTATATCCTTTTCCCAGAAATAACCATTGTAAGAGTAGTATGAAGATTCACATGTTTCTTTTGCATTCTTTTCTTTCATGTTAATTCCATTGTAGGTTCTGCTAACAAAACCATGGCCTTTACCACGACCACTGTGACTTGAAGCTTTTTGAGTTTTAAGTGTTGAGAGAAATGCTTTTCTATCAGTATTCTTAATTGGTGATAAATCGAAGCCAATCTGGTCTAAATATTCTTCCATTGTTATACCCATGCCATTAACATGCTGCTGAAGCTTATTTATTTGCTCAACGGTTAGAGCAGAGTGTGATTTAAGTGTTTTTTCATTAGTCTTCTCAGATTTCTGGGTATAAATCTTAGTACTAAGCTTAATTTCATTAAAGCCAGTATTTGTCTGTTCTACAAATACAGTTCTGTCCTGACTACTGTATTGCTTTACGGCATCAACGATTCCGTATTTTGCCATTTCTATATCAGAATTTTTGTTTCCAATAAATGCGTATGTTACAAGCTTTTTCTTGGCTTCAATTTCATTCTTGTTTGCCTTAACCTTCTTGCAAAAGGCTTTTTTTTCTTCGCTAGTTAAAGCTTCAATTTCTTCATCTGTAAAGTTGGCAACTTTTTCGTGAACATTTAATACTTCCATCAAAACATTGCAGTTTAGAGCAAAGTCCTTAATTCTTGACTGAATCTGTCCCGCAGATTTATCTATGGCTTCGCCGGAGAACATTGAAGTCTCCTTATTGTAATCATAGAAGAGCTGATATAAATTACGTCTGTTAACATCTGAGTTAGTGCCTTTGTCACTCATTGAACCAAGAATTCCAGCAGCATCGTTCAGTCTGGTAAAAATACTTGCACTGCTGTTATACCATTGGTCGGGTGTACCAATCTTTTTAGCTATATTTATAAGCATAGAGGTTTCGCTTTCTGAACCATTTTTATATTTCTCCTTTTCACCGTAATACTCTTTTGCAAGTGAGGAACAACTACTTGAAAATGCATCTAAAGACTGACCACATACACTAATAGCATTTACAATAGCCTCACAGCGTTTGTTAGATGCTAGGAGCTGTTCCGTTTTATATTGATTTTGATTCAGCTTCTCCATAATTGGATCTTTTTGTGCTGGTGAATCTAAATGCATGGCCTTCATAAGTAAATCTTTGACAGTACCGCCAATTAAAGAAGAACCTGGCATTTTAGCAATAGCTTTGTCTAAGACAAATGAATAAGCCTTTTTTATGATTTCAGGTACCTCGCCTGGTTTTTCATCCGCTACAACAGCCTCGGTAGAGTCGGTAGAATCAGCGTGTTTAGCGATTATACCTGTACCATCGGTATTAAGGCTGCTGAAGAATGTAAGTACCTCATCTAAAGTAGCAGATTCTTCAATTCTCTTAGCTTCCTTTAATTCATTTAAAGTCTTGTTTTCGGACTTAATGATTTTTGCCATTTCATCGGCAGAATAATTATTAGTTGCCTGTTCAATGCCTCTATCATAATTGGTATCAGTCCATGTACCGTCAGCGTTGTAGGTACGTACAGAAACCAATCTATCTGGAATTTCTTTGTCTTCAAAACCATCAGCTTTTACACTGGTGCCATCTATTTTAGAAATAACTGGAGCGTGGATAATGAAGCCAGGCATAACAACTTTTTCTACGAAGGTTCCATCAGTATTGTAAATACGTTCTACGGTTTCTCCAGTTTCTCTCTTATAAGTGCGAACACATGCGCCATCCACAAGTTCTTCCTTAACAAAAGTATCAGTGCACTTTACAGGATTATCCTTCTCCATTTTTTCTATTAATGCATGGATTGTATCAGCAGCTACAATCATAGGATTATCATCAGAAAGAATCTCATCAGCAACAGCTTCTTCATTGGCTGCATCCTCAGGCGCAACATCATCAGCATCATCCTCAGGAGTGATTAATGATGGCTCCTGGGTAAACTCAATGTCTATTGCCTCGGCTGTATCTGATTCAACAGAAGCATCATCAAATATATCAGCAATTTCGGTTGGAAACTCTTGCTCCTCACTTTCATCAATTGTAACAACCTGAGCCGTAGGCTCTGCCTCAGCAGCAAATGCGATGGATGTCATACTAGACATTGACATTATGGCGGCCAGGCCACCAGCGAATAACCTAACTTTTAAAAATCTCTTTTTCATTTACTCATACCTCCAAATGTTAAAACGTATTATTTGTTTATCGCTTAAGCTTGTCTTGTTGATTATGATAATAGGAGGTGTTATATCACAAAACTGTCACAGTAAAAAAAAGCCCCGTAAATTCGGGGCTTTCTGAGAGTCTAGCAGGAGCTTAGATTGGCGGTGCAATCTGTTAAAAGCTCATTGATGAGTGTTTTTACTGGAACAATTTCTTTCACTTTAGAGGCGTTTTCGCCACAGAAGAACAAGCCTTCCTCACGATTGCCTTCAACTGCAGCAATAAGAGCGCGGCTGATGCAGTATGGCACTTTATCGCCTTTAGGGCATGCGGTTAGGCAGTTATTGCATCTTTGAGCAAAGAAGGTCTTGCCCTTGTTCAGGTTATCCAGCAGTGGGGTATATACGGCTCGCGCTGGCATACCTACAGGACTTTTGATAATTTTTATATCCTCTGGCTTGGAATCAACAATCACTTGTTTGAAGGTATTCGAGGCATCACATTCATCAGTGGCGATGAATCTGGTGCCAATTTGAACACCGTCGGCGCCGGCCTTTAAAGCATCTGCCATATCTTTTCCTGTGAATATGCCGCCACCAAGAAAAACTCTGATTTTCTTATGGAACTTTTCCTCAAAAGGCTTTATCACTTCAAGCACTTCTTTCAAAATATCCAGATTTTCCTGACAGTTATCTTCATCAAGATTCTCTCTGGAAAAACCTAGATGTCCGCCAGCCTTGTGACCTTCTATTACAATGAAGTCAGGAAGAACGCCAGACTTTTGAGAGAATGTCTTGCATAAAAGCATGGCAGCCTTTTTGCTGGAAACGATTGGCGCAAATAGAGTATTGGTGTTTTTGACAAGCTCCGCCAGCTTTAGAGGAAGCCCTGCACCAGAAATGATAGCATCTGCCCCAGCGGCAATTGCAGCTTTTACAGTTTCCTCGTAATGACTCACTGCAACCATGATATTTACGCCTATAAGGCCTTTGCCTCCAGAAATCTCTTTGGCTTTTTTGATATGCTCCTTCAATGCACGGATGTTAGCTTCAAATGGGTTCTTCAGAAAATCAGGCTCTTTAAAGCCAATGTTTACAGAACTGATAACACCCATGCACCCTTCTTTTGCCACATTACCCGCGAGCTCAGATAGGGAAACGCCAATCCCCATTCCACCCTGAATAATGCCATGTTTTAATTCTTTTCCATTAATATTCATGTCTCATCTCCATTAAACAATGTTAGAATATTTTAACTAAGTCATTTGAATAATACATATATGGAAGATAAATGTCAATTATCTAATTAAAAATATTTAGTAGAATTTTTGATAAAAATTATTACTTTTGTTATCATTAGGACGAAGGAAGGCGTATTATGAAAAATCGAATTAAATTTTTAGCATTAATAATGACACTGATGTTGACTGGCTGCGGTGAGATTTCGGCCAGCTCGGATTACGGCGTGTACATCGGGGCAGAATACAGCGAACTGCCAGAGGATATAAGCTATGACACGCTTGTGATAGATGCGCAGTATTATTCTTCAGAAGAAATTTTGTCTTTAAAGGAAAGCTGTGGTGAGATTTATTCATATCTAAACATGGGCTCTGTGGAAAGCTTTAGGGATTACTATGATGATTACAAGGACATCACCACAGCACCTTATGAAAACTGGGATGACGAGCGTTGGGTGGATGTGAGCAATCCAAAATGGCAGGAATTTATCTTAAATGATTTGGCCCCACAGCTTATCGAAAAAGGCATAGATGGATTTTTTGTTGATAACGTAGATGTCTATTACATCGATCCACGAGAGGAGATATATCAGGCTTTGACAGATATGCTATCTGGATTGAAAGCTACTGGTAAGACTGTCATTGTAAATGGCGGCGACTCCTACGTCTTACGCTATCTGGATGAGAATGACACTCTGTCAGCAGTGATAGATGGAGTCAACCAGGAGAGTGTCTACACCTCCATCAACTGGGAGGAAGGCACCTTCGGCGAAGCCACCACCGAGGACAACGAATACTTCCTGGACTACTTGGAAAGAGTAAGCGACGCCGGAGGAGAGGTATATCTCTTGGAATACACCACCGACGAAAAGCTAGCCCACTATATCCGGGATGAAGCCGATGCCCTAGGCTACCATGTGTATGTATCACCTACCCTTGAGTTAGTGCCTGTGACAGAATCTGGAAAAGATGTAGAGCAACAATCAGCTTCAGGCCTAGAAAAGCAAACGCAAATAAACAAAGATGCACCAGAAAAACATGAGCAACTAGATAAATCCAATATAGACAACACTACAGGGGAAGAAAGAATGACCACAACAAAAGTTAAAGACACAACCAATTTCTACGGAATAAAATTCACAGCCGACAGCGACATATTCGCAAGGATAAAGGGAAAGTCCTACAAGGATGACTGCACAATAGCGCTGGAGGATTTGAGATATCTGCATGTATTGCATGTAGGCTTTGATGGTCAGACCCATGATGGGGAGATTATCTGCAACAAAGCTATAGCGGAGGATTTGCTGGAGATATTTGAACAGCTTTACGAAGCTGGATACCAGATAGAAAAGATTAAGCTGGTGGATGAATACAATGCTGAAGATGAAGCATCAATGGCAGACAACAATTCCTCAAGCTTTAATTTCAGATTCATCAGTCACACCACAAAGATTTCAAAGCATGGAAGTGGGATGGCGATAGATATTAATCCACTCTACAATCCATACATCAAAACAGTTAATGGAAACCTAAACATAGAGCCAGCCAACAGCACCCCATACGTAGATCGCACGGCAGATTTCCCACACAAGATCGACGAAACCGACCTGGCTTATCAGCTGTTCATCGCCCACGGATTCAGTTGGGGTGGAGCATGGAATTCATCAAAAGACTATCAGCATTTCGAAAAATAAAAATAGCGCTACCGAAGTGGTAGCGCTTAAATTATGATGCGAAGTGAAGCAAGAAAAATGGGAAGTTGCCATAGAATAATAGGGCGGCGTAGCCGAGGCCTGAAAGGTAAATCAGGTGATTATAAAGCATGCGCTTTCCAAAGGTGGCGATTGTTCCATTTACTTTGATTTCCTCAGTATCTGCATTGAATCCATTTTCGATTAGCAAGCTTACAAAAATCAAAGCCAATGACAAAGCCAATATTGGGATAAATGGCAAATAATATCTAGAGGCGAATCCGCCTAAATATCCACGTGTAATATAAGTTCCATAAGCACTCTTGAGCTGATAGATAAAAGTGAGGACACATGAAATCCAACCAGCCAAAATAGGAAGTGAAAGTGCATCCGCTTTCTTTCTTACAATTGGTGCAAATACAAGGACTGGTAAAACCCATAGTAGCTCAAAAGGAATAGCTGTAAGGCTGTAAGTGTAGGTTTTCATGAATCTATGGATTGATTCGATACCAGACCATGAAAGGAAAAATCTCTCAAAATAATATGAAAGATATTCATTAAAGCTGTAGCTTACACGGTGGGCTTCACTCACGTAATATATCGTATTTTCGAAGTACTCCTTGCTGCAGATAAGCTCCAAAGAAGGATGAATAGTTCCATAACGCTGATAAACCAAAACGTAGTAAATAGCAGCGATTGCATACACAGGAATAGAGAATAAAAACTCCTTGCAGATAAGGCTCTTTAGGCTACGTTCCTTTATCATTGACACAATAAGCACAATGAGCGCCATGAAGATGCAAAGCATTGCAGCTGTAAGCTTTGTTAATAGAGAGGCTGATATGCCAGCAGCTATCAACATGTATGTGCCCACATTTCGCTTGCCCTCGCAAAATCTAATGAGTCCCAGGATGCAGATGGCAGATGTAACAAGTGCCAAAGCGTCATTGGTGACTGCGCATAATTCGTAAGCGAGCATAGGAATATTTGTGACTGTAACAGCATAAATAAGATGTAGCCATGGACGCTGCTTTGGAAGTCTTGAATATCCGATGTACAGCATGATGCCGATTCCAATCAAAGCGATGCCCATACTAAAATATCTAAGCTGCATTTTATGGATAGTCATTACAACATCAGATTCTGTAGGTGCGAAGCCCCCAGCCAGTCTCATGATGTGATAATAAAGTGGTGGATGGCAAAGGTAGTTTACAAGAGATGTCTGGTACTCATAGTTTGGCTCCTCCGACCACTTCATAACTACATTGTTGAAGATGTGCATGTTCTCAAAATGAGGAATGATTTCCCCTGTTTCCCTCAGATAATATACGTAAGCAATGTGAGCCGATTCATCAGGAGATGAGTCCGGAACATAGTGAGCATAGAACACTCCAACTGCAGCAGTGTAAATCAAAAAGAAGACATATAGGCAAATCAGGAAAATGCCTCGGCCCTTTTTCTTTACCCCAAAATAGAAGGAGGTCAAGCCTATAATAAAAAATAAAATAACTAAAAAATACGCTAATGCTCTCATTAAAAATTTAACTCCGTTTAATAATCTTCTTTAACTTATTAATTACGATTGTAGCATTTTCTATAAAGAATGTATCTACAAGCACTACCAAAAGTGCAAAATACAGGCCGGCTCCTGAAACTACACGAAGCAATGTTCCAATGATTGTAGCAGGTAAAAACTGATTTTCCAAAAGCAGAAGTGCTCCCATCAAAATAGATGCAAGCAGATATTTACCGGCTGGCGCAAACACCTTTTTGATATCAAGCTCGTATCTTACATAGTAAAGCTGAATGCCTGCGATGGAAAGCTCAGCAACAGCCGATGCAATAGCAGCACCGTAAGATAACAGCTGTGGTATCAACAAAAGATTGAGACAGCAGTTGATAACTGCGCCTATTAAAACAGTTCTTGTGTATAATTTCTCTCGTTTGGTTGGCACCAGATATTCGATTCCGGTGACGTTATTTATGGAAATTGCCACAGTGATTACCGAAACGATTTTAAGCAAAAGCTTAACCTTTTCGTAGCTGCTGCCATAGAACCATGGAACAAAGCTGTCGGCGATTCCAAAAAGCCCAAACATCAGCGGAAGTCCCAAGAACCAAGCAAACTGATAAGCCTTGTACATGGCATTTTTAATAGCATCCTTGTTGCCCTCGCTGAAATATTGTCCGATGCGAGGCACCATAACTGTGCTCATGGAGGTTACCAAAACAAGCACCATTTTAGTGATACGCATGGCAGCATCATAGTAGCCATTTTCTGCATTTCCTTCGGTGAAAAGACCAATCATAATTTTGTCCAAATACTGATAAATCTGAACTGCTATTGTAGGAAGGAAAAGCCCTAAGATAACTTTTGTATCCTTAAATGGCGTAAGCTCCTTACGATTAACATGTGTCAGATATTTAGGCAGATATACCCAAAGTGAAACATGTCCCATCATGGTGATGATGGCAGTACCAGCAGTGTAAAGTGCCAAATCATTTTCATCCTTAATGAGAGTGAAAATCATGATTAGATTAACGATTCTAAAGATTGCGTTTCTTCCAACGATTTTTCCGAACTCTTCCAATCCCTGGAAAAACCAGCTGGTATCGCAGGCAACATTGATGATTTCAATAAACTGAATGATGTAGATAACCATCCACTGAGGATGTGCCACAAAAACAAACACACCATAAATAAACAGAAAGATGGCAGTGCTTACACATCTAAAGATGGCAGTATTCCAAAAAGCAATGGATCTTTTGTAGGTATCGGTTTGAACATAGGAAACTTCACGTTGACCGTAGGTAGATGTTCCGAGATTTGCAAATATAATAAAGAAAGCTGCAATAGCAGTGACATAGCTAAATACACCCATTCCGTTGGCGCCCAAAACCCTTGCGATATAAGGGGCTGTAAGAAGAGGTGTAATAATAACCAGCATCTGATATGCAACATTATATATGTAGTTTTTCTTAACGTTTTTTTCTTTCATTTCACGTCCTAATGTTTTATTTTAAAGCTTTCCAAGCAAAATGATTAGTCTAAGAAGAAATTCTCCCGAAGGGCTGCGTCTAAGGTGCTTTGGATAGAAGAGCTTTTTTATCTTTTTATCTCCAACAAAAATCTGAAGGAATTGCTTAATATCAGAATCAACGGAAGCTGAAAAAAGCTGATTAAAGCATTTGAGCATGAGCCTTGTGCGAGGACAAAAATCTCCATTTAATACAGTGCCGATTCTCCATTTGATTTTAGCGAAAGCTCCAAGATTAGTAGAGGATGCCGCAGAAGAATGACGTCTGTATTTGGCAAGTGGAGTGGTATCGAAAACAATCCTTCCACCAAGCCCAAGGGCGATAAGTGACACCCATTTATCGTGATAGTAAATGTCCTTGGAACAATCATTCAAAAATGAAAGTTTGGCCAAATGTCTGTTGATTACAAGAGTGAAGCCTGGAAAGACTCCCTCAAAAAACATGTTTTGGAAGGTGACCCCGTCCATAGGATTAGTGTCAGAAAAAGTGCCGTTTACATTCAGCTTTTCATCACAGATATAATAATTAGAAGCAAACAATGCAGGCGCGTTAGCATCTACCCCAGCCAGCTTATCCACAGCAGCCTGAAGCTTGCCAGCTTCCCAAACATCATCCTGATCACAAAATGCCAGGTAGCTAAATTCTGAATCATTGTTAAGAGCAAAAGCCGCAGCCGATGAAAAGCTGGCACCAAAGCCCATATTAGTATTAGCGCCGCTACCATCCTTAACAAGAACGATTCTGGAATCAGCCACTGCCATTTCTTCTATAATAGAAACAGTTTCATCTGAAGAACCATCATCCCTGATATACAAAGTAAAATCAGAAAAGCTCTGGCCTAAGATACTGTTAATTTGTTCCTTTAAAAAAGTCTGCCCATTATAGGTAGACATTACGATTGCTATAGTTGCCATAATATCCTTTTCACTAAAGTTATTTACAAACTATTCTAAATCAATACCATAGGCAATGCAAGGAGTGACAGTTTGTGCTATACTATGTACAAACTGTGTTTTAAAGGAAAAATGATGGATAAATTTGAATCCCTGTCATCCCGTTTTGATGGCAAGCAAGTTTTATATATAACAACAAAAAATCTTGATTACATTAGGGTTACACAGGAAATCGATTTCCTCAAAGCCCACGCAGGCGCCCTTACTGTAATCGGCAGCAAAAGCAAAAGCTATCCAAAGAGATTGCTGCATGTATGGAAGTGCCTGATGGCACAGTCTATGAAGAACATTGATGTTGGCTTTGTAGGCTTTGCACCACAGCTGGTGGTTCCCTTTTTCAAGGGCAAGCTTAAGAAAAAGCAGCTGTTTATTGATTTCTTCATATCTGTGTACGACACCATGATTTTAGATAGAAAGAAATTTAAGGACGGTGGCATTATATCAGGGCTTTGCCACAAGCTTGACGAGGCTACCCTTAAGGCAGCCGATGCAATCGTGTGCGATACCAAGGCCCACGGTCAGTTTTTCTCAGAGGAATTTGGAACCCCAATAGACAGGCTTTACGTTTATTATCTTCATGCAAACGAGGCCATCTATCATCCTATGGATGTGGCGCAGCCAGAGGGGCAGGCCAATTCAAATAAAAAGGTTCTCTACTTTGGCTCCATCCTAAACCTTCAGGGGGTAGATGTGATTCTGGAGGCTCTTAAGGAATTTGCCGCAGATGATAAAATCACCTTCGAAATCATCGGCCCAATATCAGATAAAATGCAAAAGCCAATGCAGCCAAATATCACATATATCGATTGGCTCACCCAGGAGGATTTGGCAAAGCATATCGCTTCCGCAGATTTGTGTTTAGCAGGACATTTCTCCGGAGATATCATGAAGGCAAAGCGCACCATCCCTGGCAAGGCATATATATACGAAGCAATGCAAAAGCCTATGATTCTAGGTGATGGCATGGCCAACCACGAATTATTTACTAACGATGACAAGCATATTTTTGTAGAAATGGGAAATCCTAAAGCATTAGCAAAGGCTATTAAGGATTATTTTGATTATGAGCGAAATTAAAAATTACAGACAACCAACTAATAAAATCGAAAAGGGAATCTTATATATGCAGCATTACGGCGTGAAAAAGACTGTAGCCAAGACCATCCGCAAGATGATGGGTCACGACCAGGAGCACTACAGCTACAGACAGTTCCTTAAGGAAAATCCTATCACCGAGCAGGAATTAGAAAGACAGCGCCAGACCAGATTTGAATACAATCCAGTAATCAGTATCGTAATTCCGTTATACAACACAAAGGAGCAGTTTTTGGTGGAGCTTATCCATTCCTTTGTAAATCAGACCTATCCACACTGGCAGCTATGCCTTGGGGATGGTAGTCCAAAGGACGGCCTTTACGATATCATAAAGCGTGCCACCGGGGGCGTTTGGGACGAGCGAATCGTCTACAAAAAGCTCACCGACAACACAGGCATCGCAGGCAACACAAATGCTGCCATGGAGCTTGCAACTGGGGATTACATAGGCTTTACAGACCACGACGATATCATCACAGAAGATGCAATGTTCTATATCGCCGAGGCTTTAAATAAGGATAGAACAATCCAGGCTATTTATTCCGACGAAGACAAAATCGACATGGAGGGCAAGGAATATTTCCTTCCTCACTTCAAGTCTGATTTCAATATTGATTTACTTTGCTCTCACAACTACATCACTCATTTATTTATTGTAAGAGCAGATATTGCAAAGGAAAGCGGCGGTATCCTTTCAGAATTCGATGGTGCTCAGGACCACGATTTTGATTTTAGAGTTCTTGAAAAGTGCGATAATATCTACCACATTCCAAGAGTGCTTTATCACTGGAGATGCCATCCAGATTCTACTGCAGATCATCCAGAGGCTAAAATGTACGCTTACGAAAATGGGCGTCGCGCCGTAGAAAATCACTACAAGCGCCTGGGCATTCCAGCAAGGGTTGAGCTTGATACTCACCTGGGAT
The DNA here is from genome assembly GCF_900113655.1 of Pseudobutyrivibrio sp. OR37. Lineage (GTDB taxonomy): Bacteria > Bacillota > Clostridia > Lachnospirales > Lachnospiraceae > Pseudobutyrivibrio. Next base: position 36,011 of record NZ_FOQF01000014.1, read on the forward strand.
ATTACAGAACTATTTACGAATGGCAGGATACACCACGTCTTTCCATCATCATTCCAAACATGAATCATGTGGAGGATTTGAGAGCCTGCATCGATAGCATTGTTGAAAAGACCACTTATCCAAACTACGAATTTGTAATTGTGGAAAACAATTCCACTGATAAGGACATCCGTGGATATTACAACGAATTAGAAAAGCGAAATGACATCAGCGCCAGAGTGTGCGATTACACCAAGGCTCACCCTGAGTCAAAGGGCAGCTTTAATTTCTCTGCACTTGTAAATTACGGTGTGCAGCAGGCCTTCGGGGAATACATTCTTCTACTCAACAACGACACCAGAATGATTAATGGTGATGCCATCACAGAAATGATGGGCTTCATCCGCAGAGAAGATGTGGGTGCCGTTGGCGCCAGACTATATTATGGAAACAACACCGTTCAGCATGCCGGACTTATCCTTGGCTTAGGCGGCGTTGCCAATTCCCAGTTCCTAGGCAGCGGCAGAGAGCAGGTAGGCTATTTCTATAGAAGCACCTGCGTTCAGGATTTATCAGCTGTTACAGGTGCATGTCTTCTTACAAAGCGAGCTTGCTACAACGCAGTAGGCGGCTTTGATGAGGGCTTGGCGGTAGCCTTTAACGATGTTGATTATTGCCTAAAGCTCAGAAGCAAAAAGCTTTTATGTGTTTACACTCCATTCTCAGAGTGGTATCATTTGGAATCTGTTAGCCGCGGCCTTGATCACGAGGATGCTGATAAAACAGCCCGCATGAATGCAGAGACAAATTATTTCATGACAAAATGGCAGGATGTATACAGTAAGGGAGATCCTTATTACAATCCTAATTTGTCACTTACAAAATTTGATTATTCTTTTAAGAGTAAGGAGTAGCTATGAAACTTATCATTCAAATTCCATGCTTTAACGAGGCAGAAACACTTGAGATTGCCCTTAATGATTTACCAAAGCATATAGATGGAATCGATGAAATCGAATATTTAATTATCAATGATGGAAGTGAGGATAACACAGTAGAGGTTGCCCAAAAGTGGGGTGTCAACTATGTTGTAAACTTCCGTCGTAACAAGGGCCTTGCCTACGGATTTATGGCAGGACTTGATGCATGTCTTAGAAATGGTGCAGATATTATCGTAAATACGGATGCAGATAATCAGTACGTGGCAGATGATATTGAGCTTTTAGTTCGTCCTATCATCGAGGGCAAATCCGATATCGTAATCGGCGCTCGCCCTATCGATCAGACTGAACACTTTTCACCACTTAAGAAAAAGCTTCAGCACCTTGGTAGCTGGGTAGTTCAGAAGGCTAGTAATTCAGACATCCCAGATGCTCCAAGTGGATTTAGAGCATATTCAAGAGACGCTGCAATGCGCATCAATGTTACAAACGATTATACCTACACTCTTGAGACAATCGTTCAGGCAGGAAGAAACAGAATCGCTCAGACCAGCGTTCCAATCAGAACAAATGGTGAGCTTCGTCCATCACGTCTTTTCAATAGCATGATGGGATATGTTAAGAAATCTATGGTTACAATCCTTAGAGCATATCTTATGTATCAGCCACTCAAGACCTTTAGTGCACTTGCAGTCGTTCCATTTGTTGTAGGACTTGGAGTGATTATTCGCTTCCTTGTTTTCGTTGCAATGGGCAATTCAGCAGGGCACATTCAGTCACTCATTTTAGGCTGTACACTTTTAATCATGGGCTTCATCAGTCTTATGATTGCTCTTATCGGAGATTTGCTTGCAAAGAACCGTAAGATTTTAGAGGACATCGAATATCACACTAGAAAAATGGATTATGATGGTGTGAAGAATAATGATGGATATACAAACAACAATAATTTATAATTAGAATAGCATTGGGGAAGCTATAGGGGGAATAAGCGTTGTATAAGAAGAAAAAACGCTCTTGGGTCAAGCACCTGGACTTTATGATATTGGATTTGCTGGCTGCGGAACTGGCACTATTCCTTGGGGTAATGATAAAGTTCAATGGAAGCATTATTTTTCTAGACAAATTTGAGTGGTTCAGCGGCTACCAGAATTTGGTCAAGCTATTACCTTTCATTGATTTGGCAGGTGTGTTTTTCACCGAGACCTATAAGGGCATTTTACGAAGAACTAAATATGAAGAATTAATTTCTACCATTTGGCATGTAGCGGTGAATTTCCTTGGAGTTCTCCTTTACATGTACATGTCAAAAACATCTTTCATGTACTCAAGAGCAGTTCTTGGTATTTTTGTCTTTGGGATGATATTAATATCATATATCTTCAGGGTAAGCTGGAAGCGTGTTATTCGTAGAATAAAGCTAAAGGATGTCAACAAGACAGCCATGATTGTTGTGGCCGAGACCACAAATGTGGAACAGTGCCTTAGAGAAATTGCACTTAGCCCATATCCTGAATATAAGGTAGTGGGAGTTACTGTCGTTGATAAAGATATGAGAGGACAGAAAATCCAGGGCATTCCTGTCGTGGCTAGCGCTGACACTCTTTTTGAATATCTTAGAACCAGCGTTGTGGATGAAGTGTTCCTAGACGGCAATACCAGATCAAGCGAGGAAGCCCTTGCTGCCAGGTTAGTAGATCAGGGACTTACAGTTCACATACCTCTTGTGAAAACCAGCAGTCTTGTGCCAAACCGTATCATGGAAAAATACGGTGAATATATTGTGCTTACCACAAGCATGCACATTGCCAACAACAGGCAGGCCTTTGCAAAAAGAGTGATGGATATCATCGGTGCTTTGATAGGATTGATATTTACATTAATCGCATTTATCATTTTCGCACCAATCATCAAGCTCCAATCACCTGGTCCAGTATTCTTTACCCAAACCAGAATCGGTAAAAACGGACGAAAGTTTAAATTCTATAAATTCAGAACCATGTACGTGGACGCTGAGGAACGAAAGAAAGAGCTGATGGCTCAAAATGAAATAAATGGAAATATGTTCAAGATGGATAATGATCCAAGAATCATTCCAATTGGACACTTCCTTAGAAAATATTCCATTGATGAATTACCTCAATTTTGGAATGTTTTAGTGGGAGATATGTCACTAGTGGGGACAAGACCACCACTAGAGGATGAGTATGAAAATTATGCACTGCACCATAAAGCAAGGCTTTCAATCAAGCCAGGGCTTACAGGAATGTGGCAGGTTAGCGGTAGAAGCGATATAAAAGATTTTGAACAAGTAGTAGCACTTGATACACAGTATATATCCAACTGGTCTTTGGTTTTGGATATAAAGATACTATTAAAAACAATAGCAGTTGTATTTGGGGGAAAGGGCTCTAAGTAGTGGCAGACAATTATTTTTCGCTAGTAGTCTGGACCAACGAGACTGATATGGATTTGTTTAAGGACTGTCTCGAGTCCATTGATGAACAGGAATATCGTGAATTCGAATTATATATTTTAGATAATAATCCTTCTAACACCATCGAAGTGACTATCCAGGAATTCTTCCCTGATATCGTAGATAAGGTTCACTATCGAAGGCTGAAAAAGAAAAATGGGATGTCCTATGCCTATAACATAGGCACCCATTTTGCAGAGGGAGATTATCTTGTCTTTTTTGGACAACATGATAGATTAAGCTCCAAAACTCTAAGCTCACTTAATGAAAAGCTGGAGGAGCTAGAGAATAAAGAGTGCGTTATCTACACTGACCATGATGAGCTTATCGGGCTCGATAGAAAGAATCCTCATTTTAAAACAGATTTTAATAAAGAACTATTTTTGCAGATGGATTATATTGGAGATTTTGTGTGCATCTCCAAGGCTTTGTGCAAAAGGCTAGGTGAATTCAATGAGAAGGCGATTACTTCCACCTTGTATGAATTCATATTAAGGGCAGCCTTCAAAAAGGAGTCTATAGAACATATTCCATCCTTGTTGTATCACAAGCGAGCCAGCGATAAGGCAATGACAAAAGAGCAGCGAAACGATGCCAAATATTATTGCAAGGAACACCTGGCACTGGCTACCTCTTATCTAAGGCAGAATGATGTTATCTGCGAGGGACGAATCGATGCATCATTAAAGAAATGGCATTTGGATTATGACGATTCCACCTTCAGAAGATTTTCTGGTGATTACATGTTTCTAAGAGATGATAATGTAAGGCTCTATACCAGAAATAATGTAAAGAAAATGTATGCCTATTTGTGTCAGCCTGACGTGGCTGTTGTGGGGGTTAGGTTTATAGATAGAGGCTTTAAGATTGATAATGTGGGCTATATCTATGACACTGATGGAGCCTGGTATCCAGCCTTCCACGGCCAGAGTGTTTTTAGGGATACCTACGATGGAATCGGCAGCATGCCTCGTGATGTTTCTGTGGTAGATTGCGGTTGCTGCCTGATAGATGCCAAGGTGTACAGAATGCTGCGTGGTTTCGATACCCGTCTCACAGGACAGGATGCCATGTTTGATTTTTGTATGCGGGCAAGAGCCAGAGGCTTTCGTATAATTTTACTTCCTAGGGTAATCGCCAGGTGGAAGGAGAAATCTGTAGAAACCCCAGCCGATAATCATGAAATAATTATGGAAAAGCACGGCGCGATAATTGAAAAAGGTGATAGTTTTTATAATAAGAACCTACCTATTGGTATGGAGAATTATATTTTGCCCGGAACACAAGAGTGATTTTAAAAGATAATTTGTCAAAATTTTATTAAATATGACAGAAATATTACATAATTCTTGACATGCTACGAACTAATAGAGTAGACTTACATAGACTGTTGCATTCGATAATTCGATACAATTTTTAATATAAAATTTAGATTGGAGAGATTCATTTAATGAGTAATTTCGAAGATTATGATTTAGGACGTGGTGGCGAACCACGACGTCGTAGACCAGCAAATAGACCAAGCGGAAGCCGCCCAGCAGGCGCTCGTCCAAACGGTGGCCGCCCAGCAGGTAGAAATGGCTATAGCAGTCGTCCTAGTCGTTCATTAGATTTAGATGACGAAATCGAGCTTTACGAATATGGCTCAGAATACAGATACGAGGATGATGATATGCCAGCTAGACGTTCCGCTTCAAGCAGTGCCAGAAGAGCATCAGCTGGTCACTCAGGAAGCCGTCCAAGTGGACGCTCAGGTTCAGGAAGCCGCCCAGCTAATCATAAAAAGCCAGCTTCCAGACCATCAAGAGATGCTAGAGATTCAAGAGAGGCTAGAGCAGCCAGAGCTGCAAGTACACGTGGTGGTGCAAAACGCCCAGCAGGAAAGAACACAAAAAAGAAAAAGATGAAGCGCACAATATTCGTTGTGGAAATCGCAATCATCCTTCTACTTCTTATTATATTCTTCCTTTGGAGCAAGTTCGGTAAGGTTAATTGGGACAACATCAACATGTCCGAGCTTGAGAATCCAAACCTGGATGAAGAGACAAAAGAAGTACTTAGCCAGTACACCACACTTGCACTTTTTGGTGTAGATAACCGTTCAAATGGTAACCTTGATAGTGGTAACTCAGATACTATCATCCTTGTTTCTATTAATAATGATACAAAGGAAGTTAAGATGGTATCAGTTCAGCGTGATACTTACTTACAGGTTGAAGAAGATACTTACAGAAAATGTAACTACGCATACAACCACGGTGGCGTTGAAACAGCACTTGAGATGCTTAATAAGAACCTTGACTTAAATATTTCGGGTTACGTATCAGTTGACTTCTACGCAGTTGCAAAGGTTGTTGACGATTTAGGTGGTCTTGATCTTGAGGTTACTCAGAAGATGATTGACACAAACAACCCTGAGACAGGTCAGAATGCTTTGGCAGGTTACATCGCAGAGGTTGAGCATGTCCTTAAGTATTATCCTAACAAGGATGAATATTGGGATAGAAACGACTGCTACTTCGACAAGCCTGGTGTATACCACATGAACGGTGCGCAGGTAGTTGGTTATTGCCGAAACAGATATGCTGTTGACAACGATTACGGTCGTGCTGAGAATCAGCGTACAGTTATCAAGCTTCTTATGGAAAAGGCAAAGAAGGCTAACATTGCACAGCTCAACAAGATTTGTGATGATGTCTTCCCAGAGATTTCAACAAGCTTAAGCTTGGGACAGTGCGTAGGAATGGCTACAGCAGTTAAGGATTACGAGGTTGTTAATTCATCTGGCTTCCCATTCGCACTTAAGACAAAGACAATTAGCAAGAAGACTGGTAGTGTTGTTGTTCCATGTACACTTTCAACAAACGTTTCAACACTCCATCAGTTCATGTACGAACAGGAAAATTACGATGCTACAGATGATGTTGTTGATGTAATCAGTGATCACATCGTAAACGAAACAGGATGTACAGAATCTAGCGCTGAAATTAATCAGACTCCAGATATGTCATCTGGTTCAGAAGATAAAAAAGAGTAATAATAAATAGGTAATCAATGAGGATTGACCATTAGGCCAGTCCTCATTTTACTTTTAGGCAAAATAGTAGTAAAATGATAGCGCTTATTATGCAAAGAAAGGAATTTTAATATGTGTGGAATAGTAGGTTACGTAGGTAAATCACAGGCAGCGCCTATACTTTTGGATGGACTTAGTAAGCTAGAATATAGAGGCTACGATTCAGCAGGAATGGCTGTATATGATGGTAGCAAGATTGAATATGAAAAGGCTAAGGGACGTCTTCGTCTTCTTAGTGAAAAGACTCACGATGGTGCCACAATGCAGGGTACTATCGGTATTGGTCATACACGTTGGGCTACACATGGTGAGCCTAGCGAGACAAACGCTCATCCACATCTTAACGAGGATGAGACTATCGCTGTTGTTCACAACGGTATCATTGAAAACTACGCTAAGCTTAAGGAAAAGCTTATGAAGCGTGGATATAACTTTAAGTCAGAAACAGATACAGAGGTTGTTGCACACCTTCTTGATTATTACTACAAGCAGGGCAATGATCCTCTTACAAGTGTAACAAAGGTTATGCACCGTGTTGAAGGTGCTTATGCCCTTGGTATCATTTTTGCAGATTACCCAGATCAGATTTATTCAGTTCGTAAGGACAGCCCACTTATCGTAGGTCTTGGAAAGGACGGCAATCTTATTGCTTCCGATGTTCCAGCTGTTCTTAAGTACACTCGTGAGGTTTACTTCATCGAGAACGAAGAAATCGCTCGTCTTTCAGAGAACGAAATCGAATTCTTCGATGTAGATGGTCAGCCAATCGAAAAGGAATCTAAGACAATTGATTGGGATGTTGATGCAGCAGAAAAGGGTGGTTACGACCACTTCATGATTAAGGAAATCCACGAGGAGCCTAAGACTGTTCGTGATACTCTTAATCCACGTATCAAGAACGACACTGTTGATATTGAAGAGCTTGGCATGTCTGATGAAGAGATTAAAGCGATCTCACGTATCAGAATCGTTGCCTGCGGTTCAGCTTATCACACAGGTGTTACAGCTAAATATGTATTTGAAGAGATGGCACGTATCCCTGTAGAGGTAGATATCGCTTCAGAATTTAGATATCGTAATCCAATTCTTCAGGAGAACGAGCTTGTTATTGCAGTTTCACAGTCTGGTGAGACCGCCGATACAAAGGAAGCAGTTAGAATGGCACGCGCTATGGGTAACATGACACTTGCTATCGTAAACGTAGTAGGTTCATCTATCGCACGTGAGGCTGAAAAGGTTATGTACACATGGGCAGGCCCTGAAATCTCTGTTGCTACAACAAAGGCTTACAGTGCACAGCTTATCGCATTCTATCTTCTTGCTATGAAGTTTGCAGATGTTAGAGGCCTTCTTTCAGCTGATGAAATGAAGTCTCTTATCTCTGATTTAAAGAAGCTTCCAGAGCAGATTGAAATGCTTCTTGGAAACAAGGAACGCATCCAGAGATTTGCCAACCGTTTCGTTGCTGCAAAGGACGTATTCTTCATCGGACGTGGTATCGATTATGCTATCTCTATGGAAGGCTCACTTAAGCTTAAGGAGATTTCATACATCCATTCAGAGGCATACGCAGCAGGCGAATTAAAGCACGGAACTATCTCTCTTATCGAGGATGGTACACTTGTTGCAGCAGTAGCTACACAGGACAACATTTATCCTAAGACAGTTTCAAATATTGTAGAGTGCAAGACTCGTGGAGCATTCATCCTTGCTGTTACAACAGTAGGACACGAAGATATCGAGGAAGTGGCAGATTACGTAATGTACATTCCACAGACTAATAAGTACTTTGCTAACTCACTTGCAATCATTCCACTACAGTTATTTGGTTACTATGTATCTGTAGGTAAGGGCTTTGATGTGGATCACCCAAGAAACTTAGCAAAATCAGTTACTGTTGAATAAACCGTCACCTAGTTGTCACATTTCGGGATTATTCTACGTTCATGAAATGAAAAATCAATGGAGGCGAGTTTATGAGTGATTTTTATTCAAACAACAATGGTATGAATAACATGGGGGACAATGGTTCAACTGGTAGCGAATCGTCTAGTAATCAGACTAACAGCTCTACAACAGATGGAGCTTACTCTTATAAGAAGGATCAGATTAATCAGGGTGAATCATATTATCAGTGGTCTCCTTACGATGATGGAAGAAAGAACAAGAAGCCTAAGAAATCATCTAGCTTTGGTGCAAAGCTTGGAAAGACGACAGCAATTGCTTTAGTATTTGGTCTTGTTGCTGGTATTGCTTTCCAGTCGGTGGTAGCTGTTTCTAATCAGTTCATCAACAAGAACACTGCACAGATAACACAGACTCAGAGCACAGGCAGCTCAAGCAATAAAAAGGTAGAAAGCTCTACCACATCAAAGGCTTCAGCTACAACAGTTTCAACAGATGTGTCTGAAATCGTAGAAAATGTACTTCCTGCAATCGTACAGGTTACAAACGCAGGTCTTAAGGAATACAGAACATTCTTTGGAACCATGCAGCAGCCTACTACATCAGCAGGTTCTGGTATCATTGTTTCACAGGACGAGGACAACATCTACATCGCTACCAACAATCACGTAGTAAGCGGTGCAGAGACACTTACCATTACATTCAACGATGGTGAAGCTGTAGAAGGAACAATCAAGGGAACAGATTCTTCTTGCGACCTTGCAGTTGTATCAGTAGCAATGAAGGACATCAAGGAAGATACTTTATCAGAGATTAAGGTTGCTACACTTGGTGATTCAGATGCCACAGTTGTTGGTGAAGCAGCAATCGTAATCGGTAACGCAATGGGTTATGGTACATCAGTTACTAACGGTATCATTTCTGCAAAGGACCGCGAGGTTTCTATTACAGATGATGATGGTAATGTTGTAACAAACAGCCTTCTTCAGACTAATGCAGCTGTAAACCCTGGTAACTCAGGTGGTGCTCTTTTAAATGCAAAGGGCGAGGTCATCGGTATCGTTTCAGCAAAGCTTGCAGAGGAAAGCGTTGAAGGTATGGGTTATGCAATCCCTATCTCTTACGCATGGAACATCATCCAGCAGATGGTAGACAACGATGTTGTATCTGAGCTTGAGGCATCATACCTTGGTATTGCCGGCAGAGATATTACATCTGAAATGTCAGAGCAGTACGAAATTCCTGTAGGTGTTTATGTTGCACAGGTAGTTGCAGGCTCTGGTGCAGAGGCAGCAGGTATCGAAACAGAAGATGTTATCACATCCTTCAACGGACGTAAGGTTACATCAGTTAATACACTTAACAATATCATGAAGTACTTGCCAGCAGGCTCTACTGTAGATGTTACAGTTGCCCGCGCAAAGAATGACTACAAGGAAGAGACAATCCAGGTTACACTCACACACAAGATTGAGTCAGTACAATAATATATCGTATATACGAAGAGCCAACATTCGCCGTTGGCTCTTTTTGTCTGTAATCGTTTTACGAATAGGGCGTGATATGGTAGAATACGGGGTATGAATAAGAAAAAGATTATATTGGGTATTTTGATTGTTGCATGGATTTGTGTTATATGGGGACACAGCCTGCAACCGGCGTATATTTCCGAGGGAGAAAGTAGTAAATATTTAGAAGTTATCAGCAAGGTAGTTCCTTTTATTACAAATGATGATGAGGGTATGTATATTGTTAGAAAGACAGCCCATTTTACAGAGTATGCTATACTTGGCGTGTTGCTTTGTCTGGAGTTTGCTACCTATCTTAAGGGGTTGTTTAAAAGATTTGTCAATCCAACCATGACAGCACTTTTTGTTGCTTTTATAGATGAGACTATTCAGTTATTTGTTGAAGGAAGATCAGGTCAGGTTTCTGATATATGGATAGATTTGGCAGGGGCATCACTGATGGTTGTAATCGTCCTTGCTATTATTGGAAATAGAAGATATAGAAGATAAACTATATATAGCAATAATGCGAAACGCAAATAAAGGGAGGCAGCATATGGCAAAGAAAAGAATAGTTATCGCACTTGGACACGACGCACTGGGCACTACAGTGTTGGAGCAGTGGAACGCTACAAAGCGTACAGCTGTGGCAGTTGCAGAGTTTATTAAGCAGGATTATCAGGTGGTTATCACACACAGTAATGGACCACAGGTTGGTATGATTCATACAGCACTTTCAGAGTTCTATCAGAATCATCCTGATTATACATCAACACCAATGTCAGTGTGCTCGGCAATGAGTCAGGGATATATTGGGTACGATTTGCAGCAGGCTATTCGTTCCGAGCTTGTAGGCAGAGGAATTTACAAGCCAGTTTCAACTATTCTTACACAGGTTACTGTGGACCCATATGATGAGGCATTCTATAAGCCAACAAAAATAATAGGAAGAGTTATGACAGCTGAGGAAGCTGAGCGTGAGGAGGCAAAGGGCAATCACACAGTTCAGGTTGAGGGCGGCTATCGCAGAATCGTGGCAGCTCCAAAGCCAATAGAGATTGTTGAGATTGATGCAATCAAGGCACTTTGCGAGGCAGACCAGGTGGTAATTGCAGCAGGTGGCGGCGGAATCCCAGTGCTTATTCAGGACAACAAGCTCAAGGGTGCTTCGGCCGTAGTTGAGAAGGATACAGCAGCAGGCTTGCTCGCTTCAGAGCTTGAGGCAGACATGCTTGTAATCCTTACAAGTGTATCAAAGGTATGCAAGAATTTTGGAAAGGCTGATGAGCAGCCTCTCGATTATATATCAGTAGCTGATGCTAAAAAGATGCTTGAAGCAGGAGAATTTGGTGCAACAGATATGGCTCCAAAGATTCAGGCTGCCATCGATTATATTGGCGATTCAGCTATTAGAAAGGTTTTAATTACCAAGCTGTCAGATGCAGGAAATGCCGTAGGCGGACAGACTGGTACAATGATAGGAAAATAATATGACAATCAGAGATTTACAGATTGGACAAACAGCTAGAATAGATGCTGTCGGGGGCGAGGGCGCCCTCAGACAGCATTTCTTAGATATGGGAGTTATTCCAGGCGTGGAGGTTACGCTTGTGAGACTTGCCCCAATGGGAGATCCAATGGAGCTTAGAATCCACGGATATGAGCTTACCCTGAGACTAGCCGATGCAGAAAAAATCGATGCAACACTATTGGAGAACCTCAAGGACGAAGAGGCACCAGTGGAGGCAAACAAGCATGATATCGCTCACCCTGGTCTTGGTGAGGAAGGCAAATATCATCTTAAGGGTGATGGTGAGCCTCTGCCCAAGGGAACACAGCTTACATTTGCTCTTGTAGGTAATCAGAACTGCGGTAAGACTACTCTTTTCAATCAGCTTACTGGTTCTAATCAGCATGTGGGAAACTTCCCTGGCGTTACAGTAGATAGAAAAGATGGTGCCATCCGAGGCAAGGATAATACCTGCATCACAGATTTGCCAGGAATCTATTCCATGTCCCCATATTCCAATGAGGAGCTTGTCAGCAGAGATTTTGTTTTACACGAAAAGCCAAAGGCTATCATCAACATTGTCGATGCCACAAATATAGAGCGAAATCTGTATCTTACTATGCAGCTGTTAGAGCTTAACATCCCTATGGTTGTTGCTCTTAATATGATGGACGAGCTTAGAGGTAACGGTGGTTCAGTAGATATCAACCGAATGGAAAAAATGCTGGGTGTTCCAGTAGTTCCTATTTCGGCAGCTAAAAATGAAGGTATCGACGAGCTTGTAGCTCACGCAATGCACGTGGCTCAGTATCAGGAAAGACCACAGGTAGATGATTTCTGCGACGAGAACGATAACGGTGGTGCAGTTCACAGATGCATCCACGGTGTTATTCATCTGATGGAGGACCATGCAAAGCGTGCTGATATCCCAGTTAGATTTGCAGCCAGCAAGGCCATTGAAAATGACGCGCAGATTATTAAGAAGCTAGATTTAGATGAAAACGAAATCGAGACCTTAGAGCACATCACAAAGCAGATGGAAAAGGAAAGAGGTCTTGATAGAAGTGCTGCCATGGCAGATATGCGTTTCGCATTTATAGATAAGGTTTGCAAGGAATGTGTTATCAAGCCAAAGGAAAGCAAGGAGCACATCCGCAGTCAGCGTATCGACAAATGGCTGACAGGAAAGTACACAGCTATTCCTATTTTCATCTGCGTAATGGCAATGGTGTTCTTCCTTACATTTAACGTTATCGGCGCATGGCTTCAGGGCTTGCTTGAAGAAGGGATAGCATTCCTTACAGATATTACAGACAAGGCTCTTACTATGGCAAACGTAAATGTTACCGTACATGAGCTGATTATAGGCGGTATTTTTGAAGGTGTCGGAGGAGTTCTTAGCTTCCTTCCAATCATCATCACTATGTTCTTCTTCCTATCTATATTGGAGGACAGCGGTTATATCGCCAGAGTTGCATTTTTCATGGATAAGATGCTTAGAAGAATCGGTCTTTCAGGCCGAAGCATCGTGCCACTTTTGATTGGATTTGGATGTACAGTTCCAGCGGTAATGTCTACACGTACATTGCCTAGTGACAGGGACCGTAAGATGACAATTCTTCTTACACCATTTATGAGCTGTACTGCAAAGCTTCCAATATACACATTCTTCGTAGCAGCATTCTTCCCTGAGAATGGATGGCTTGTAATCACTGTGTTGTATTTCCTTGGAATATTCCTTGGAGTGCTTGCAGCTCTTTTCTTTAAAAAGGTTAGATTCAAGGGTGAGGCTGTTCCATTTGTTATGGAGCTTCCAAACTACAGATTGCCTAGCGCAAGAAACGTAATTCAGCTTCTTTGGGAAAAGGCAAAGGATTTCTTACAACGAGCATTTACGGTCATCTTCCTTGCAACAGTTATTGTATGGGTATTACAGAGCTTTGATACTCATCTTAATCTGGTGGCAGACCAGAAGGATAGCATCCTTGCGTTGATAGCAGGTGGACTTGCTCCATTGTTTACACCAATCGGTTTGGGAGATTGGAGAATCTGTACATCACTTATTTCAGGATTCATGGCAAAGGAAAGCGTGGTATCCGTGCTAGAGGTATTGTTTGGTACTACAGGAGTTGCAGCAGCTATGTCAAGCCTTACAGCATTTTGCTTGCTGGTATTCTCATTGCTATACACACCATGTGTGGCAGCCATTGCATCTATCAAAAGAGAGATGGGTGGTAAATGGGCTGTTTGCGTAGTGATTTGGCAGTGTGCAATTGCATGGATATGTGCATTTATAGTACATACAATTGGAATGCTGATTGGCATGGTATAACAACGATTTTGAAATTTTGTAGAGTTCCGCAAAGCGGGACTCTTTTTTTAATTATTATTTACGAGAAACTTGGGTTAGAGGCTTGAAACTAAAGTAAGTTTGTGATAAATTATACGTGCGTTAGAAGATACTAACGATTATTAATAGTGTCAAACTTTAGTTGGATACAATTGATTTTCGTAATAGTCATCTAACAGAAGGTTAAATAAATATTAAGGAAGTAATATATGATGCCATTAGTAGTAGCGCCAACAGGCGAAGAACAAATGATTAAACGAATTGGTGGAAATGAGGATGTTAAACGACATCTTCAGGAGCTTGGCTTTGTGCCAGGCGGACACGTTACAGTTGTAAACGAAATAGGTGGAAACCTAATCGTAAATGTAAAGGAGTCAAGAGTGGCTGTAGATAAGCAGCTGGCTCAGAAGATATATGTATAAAAGGAGAGAAAGATGAGAACATTAAAGGATGTTAATATTGGCGAGACAGTCAATGTTACAAAGCTTAACGGTGAAGGCGCAGTAAAGCGTAGAATCATGGATATGGGAATTACAAAAGGTGTAGAGATTTACGTTAGAAAAATCGCTCCTCTTGGAGATCCAGTAGAGATTACAGTTAGAGGCTATGAGCTATCAGTTCGCAAGGCTGATGCTGAAATGATAGTAGTAGAATAAAAGGAGGAGAATAAAGTGGGAATTCGTATTGCACTAGCAGGTAACCCAAATTGCGGTAAAACAACATTGTTCAATGCTCTCACAGGTTCTAACCAGTTTGTAGGTAACTGGCCAGGTGTTACTGTAGAGTACAAAGAAGGAAAATACAAAGGTGATAAGGAAGTAACAATCGTTGACCTTCCTGGTATCTATTCACTTTCACCATATACATTAGAGGAGGTTGTATCACGTAACTATCTTATCGATGAGAAGCCAGATGCAATCATCAATGTAATCGATGGTACAAACCTTGAGAGAAACCTTTATCTTACAACACAGGTAGTAGAGCTTGGTATTCCAGTAGTTATCGCTATCAACATGATGGATGTTGTAGAAAAGAACGGTGACAAGATTAACGCTAACAAGCTTTCAGAAGAAATCGGCGTTCCAGTAATTCAGATTTCAGCTCTTAAGAACAGAGGTCTTAAGGAAATCGTTGAGGCTGCAGTGAAGGCTGGCAAGGAAGCAAAGCCACAGTCACCTAAGCATAGATTTGATGGTTCTGTAGAGCATGCACTTGCTCACATCGAGGAGCTTTGCTTACACAACATCGATGATGAAAATCTTCAGAGATGGTATTCAATCAAGCTTTTCGAGCGTGACTCAAAGATTCAGGAGAAGCTTGGTCTTTCAGCAGATGTTATTGCACATATCGAAAATGACATTGCATCTTGCGAGAAGGAAATGGATGATGATTCAGAATCAATCATCACAGGCGAGAGATACAATTACATCGGCACAATCATTGGAGCTTGCGTAAAGAAAGCGGCAAAGGGAATGACAACATCTGATAAGATTGATCAGGTTGTTACAAACAGATTCCTTGCACTTCCAATCTTTGCAGTAGTTATGTTCCTTGTATATTTTGTATCAGTTACAACAGTAGGTACATGGGCTACTGACTGGGCAAATGATGGTGTGTTCGGCGATGGCTGGCACTTATTTGCAATTGGCTCAAAAGCATACAATGAAGCTGCAGAAGAGTTTACAGCAAATCAGCTTATCGTAGATGGATATGATTTATATGTAGAAGAAAACGGCGCAGAGCCTACAGGTGATTTTGAGTATCCTGTAGAGGATGAGGAAACAGCAGCCGTTGAATCTGAGACAGCTACACTTGATGATTATGCAGCAGCTGCAGCTTATGTAGAGGCTAATGAAGAGCCAGATCCAGCAAACTATGGCGTATGGATTCCTGGTATTCCAGTATTCATCGAGGCTGGACTTGATGCAATTAATTGTAACGATGTGGTTAAGGGACTTATCCTTGATGGTATCGTAGCAGGTGTTGGTGCGGTTCTTGGTTTCGTTCCACAGATGCTTGTACTTTTCATCTTCCTTGCGTTCCTTGAGGCTTGCGGTT
Source organism: Pseudobutyrivibrio sp. OR37 (assembly GCF_900113655.1). Lineage (GTDB taxonomy): Bacteria > Bacillota > Clostridia > Lachnospirales > Lachnospiraceae > Pseudobutyrivibrio. The sequence continues at coordinate 51,814 of NZ_FOQF01000014.1, forward strand.
ACATGGCACGTGTTGCCTTCATCATGGACCGTATCTTCAGAAAGTTTGGTCTTTCAGGTAAGTCATTCATTCCAATGCTTATCGGTACAGGTTGTGGTGTTCCTGGTATCATGGCATCACGTACTATCGAAAATGATAGAGACCGAAAGATGACAATCATGACAACAACATTCATTCCATGTGGAGCTAAGCTTCCATTCATCGCAATGGTAGCAGGCGCTATCTTCGGTGGAGCAGCTTGGGTTGCACCAACAGCTTACTTCCTTGGAATTTTTTCAATCATCGTATCAGGTATTATGCTTAAGAAGACAAAGCTCTTCGCAGGCGACCCAGCACCATTCGTTATGGAGCTTCCAGCATACCACTGGCCAACAGTAGGTAACGTACTCCGCAGCATGTGGGAGCGTGGCTGGTCTTTCATCAAGAAAGCTGGTACAATCATTTTACTTTCAACAATCATAGTTTGGTTCTGCACATTCTTCGGTGTTGTTGATGGAGCATTTACAATGCTTGAGGAAGACCAGATTGATCATTCTATCCTTGCTACACTTGGTAGATGTCTTGCATGGATCTTCATTCCACTTGGATTTGGTGATTGGGAGGCAACAGTTGCTTCAATCACAGGTCTTGTTGCTAAGGAAAACATCGTTGGTACACTTGCTATTATCTACGGTGCTTCTGGTGATGTTTACGAGACAATGCGTGCAGCATTTACAGATGCATCTGGTATGGCATTCCTCGCATTCAACCTTCTTTGCGCTCCTTGCTTCGCAGCTATGGGTGCAATCAAGCGTGAGATGAACAACACAAAGTGGTTCTGGACAGCTATCGGATATCAGTGTGGCTTCGCATGGGTAATCGGCCTTATCATCTACCAGGTAGGTAAGGTATTCACAGGCGAAGGATTCACATTCGGAACAATCTTCGGACTCGCAGCCATCTGCTGCCTTATCTACGGATTATTCCGCAAAGACAAGTACAATAAGTAGTTTTTAAGCCTTCCCCCCTTGGGGGAAGGTGTCAGCGCAGCTGACGGATGAGGGTAATAATCATGGGAACAGCAATAGTAATTTTAATCCTAATCGCGATAGTGGGCGCAATAATCCGCTCCCTAATAAAAGCACATAAACGTGGCGAACATCCAGCCTGCGGCGGCGACTGCGGTCACTGCGGCGGTGGATGTCACTAGGAAAATATTGCCCCTTGGCTTTTCTTAGCCAAGGGACTTTTTGTATGTTTGATGATTATTTGAGCAACACATTAATAATGTCGGCAAGCGCGAGCAAGAGGACCCCATGGAGTTAAGGAGGGACCCTTTAGGGAGGTTCCCTTGACTCCAATGGGAGATGGCTTGCGGGAGCATGAGAACCTACGACTGTGTTGCGGACTCTGGTGCTTTTTGGTATCATTTTAAATATGAGCGATGATATTAAATTTTCCGTGATAATGCCTACTTATGGGGTGGGCGACTATATTGGTGATGCCTTAGGCTGCCTCTCAATGCAGACCTATGATAACTTTGAAGTAATCATTGTAGATGATTGCTCTCCTGATAAATCAGGTGAGATTGCATATGGTTTTACGCAGCGAGATGACAGGTTTTACTATGTAAAGCATGACGTAAATAAGGGTGTCTCAGAGGCTCGCAACACAGGTATTGAGCACGCCACAGGAGATTATATTTTGTTCCTAGATCCAGATGATTTGTACGAGCGAAATCTTCTCAGGGTGTGTGCAGCTGCGCTGGAGCGTAATCCAGTTGATATGCTTGTGTATAGCTTTACAGAGGATTATCGTAATTACGAATCAGGAAAAATCGAATATAGAAAATGCATCAGCCTTGAGCAGATGGATTATGATGATGATATGGTGAGCACCAGGGATGCTGCCACTATCCACAAGATGGCTATGCAGATGGAAGCAATCACCATGCTGGGCTATCCTTGGAACAAGTGCTATAAGGCTAGCATCATCAAGGAAAATGGGCTTAAATATCAGCAGATAAAACACGTAGAGGATATTCTGTTTAACTGCGATTTCTTGGACTACACCACATCTCTTACTGTGCTTAATGATGTGTTGTACCATTATAGAAATCAGGGGCAGGCTCGCCTTACTGGTGGAGCAATAGATGATTATTTCAAGCTCCAAAAGATAAGGGTGCAGCGTATTTACGACCAGCAACAGCAGTGGAAGACATGCGATTTTGAGGCTCTTGGAACTCTTTCTAAGGCATATTTTAGAAGCTTCCAATCTGCTATGGTGCGTCAGCTAGAGCAAGGCATCAAGTGTGATGAGATCCTTAAATGGTGTAATGCTGAATCAGAAACAGAGCTTTATCAGGAGATGAAAAGATATCTTCCTGACGATTCAAAGACTCTTAAGTTTTTATACAAGCCACTTGCACAGGGCATGTTTGGCACAGCCCTAAAACGTGCCCGCATCATGGAATACACCAAGCATCACTTCCCAGGTATATTCAATAGGGCAAAGCAGTTAAGGTAGTGGGTCTTTTTTATTTTGATAGTAAGTAGTATTAATAGGAAGAGTGAGCAGTGTATGGAAAAGCCAGTTTATGAAAAAATCTTTGATATTCTTAGGGCGAAGGGAATGACGCAGAAAGATTTTTCAAAAGCTACAGGTATTCCTGAAAGCACTATAAGTGATTGGAAAAAGAAAAAGTTCAATCCAGGACTTGATAAAATACCTGTTATTTGTCAGGTGTTGGGCGTATCTTCGGCAGAATTATTAGAAACTGAGAATAATTCTGAGACGCAGGACTTTAGATATTATTTGTCAGAGGATGAGAAAGAATTAATAGATAAGTATAGATTGATTAATGATATAGATAAAGAGCATATTCGTGCATATACAAGGTTTTTATTAAATATGTTTGTTGAAAAATAGTAGTAACACCTATTGCTGTTTTATGTAGTAGGTGTTATATTATTAAATACAAATCCGACATATCGGAGAATACGCATACAATTCGAAGGGCTGACAAGGTTGTGTAGAGCAAGAGATGGCTTGCCATTAGAGCATGCTAGGCTATTTTTATTGCCTATAACGTGCTATAATTAACATATATTATATGGTTGTGGCAGGCTTTCTACTGACTAATTTTTTTAGAAGGAGGAAAGCGGAAATGAGAGGTTTTATCATGGAATCAAATAACACAATTAAATATAATAAGCCTAATATCGGTGCATTACCTATGGATGCAGGCAGAGATATTTTTAAAATTATAATGAATACCCCAAAGCCTAATCATGAAAAGTTGAAAAGAGAAGCAGATGAATTAGAAAAAAAGATTTTCGCTTCAATAGGGTATGAGAAATAGGAAAATTGTTGCTGAATCAAAGCACCTTTATTGTACACATATTTCTGATAATGACATTGAACCTATAATGAACTTTCGTGTAATCAAGGAAGAAGGTTCAGGAGTAGAAAAATTTATTAATTATTATTCTTTTATACACGAAGATGAATTATTAGATAGATCTTATCTGGTTTGGATGAAAGAAACTGATGAGTTGGTTGCTTTCTTTTCTTTAAGAGCAGGATTTGTTGCTAGAAATAATATGTATGAGCATGAGGATTCTTTTGATTCTCTGCCAGGAATAGAAATATCTAATTTTGCTATAAATAAAGCATTTAGAGAAAAATATCCTACTACCAAAGGCATAGGTAAAGTAATATTTGAAAGTATTATTAAGCCAATAATCAAGCAGGCCTCGGAAATTGTAGGAATACGTATGATATATATTTTTGCATTACCAATTGAAAAGTTGATTGGTTATTATAATGATAAGCTTGAATTTTCAAGATTGCACGAAATTGAAGAAGAAAAGATGCATAATCGCATTAGACCTGAATATGATAAGGACTGTATTTTTATGTACCAAAGAATTTAAAACATTCGTCTAATGAGCCTGTAGGTAACAGGCGGACTTCGGTAGGATTGGATTATGGGTAAATATTTGCTTTTGTAGATACAGTAGGTTATAATTTAGATAGTTGTGAGAAGGAGGGTTTACTATGACTGAGGGCGGTTTTTTAATTTTCTTTTTTGCATTAATTTTATTAGTTGTCATCATAGCTGTTATCGCAGTTGTGTCTGCGGTTTCAGGAGCAGCGGCAGCGATTGCCGATGAAGAAGATGGCGAAGAGGATTAACTAGTTTTGGATATAAAAATCTTTATAGCGGCTCACAAAGCTTGCTTGCTTCCGGAGCAGGATTGCTATGTGCCAATTCATGTGGGAGCAAAAGGTAAAGACAGTATTTCATATAAAGAATGCGGGATTAATAAAGAGGGAGCCCTGGTAAGAGATGATGCAGGCATCAATATCTCTGAAAAGAACCCTTACTATTGTGAGCTTACAGCTACTTATTACATCTGGAAAAACGTTACGGCGGATGTAGTTGGTTTGTGCCACTACAGACGCTATTTTTCTTCTAAGAAGAATATAGGCGATGATAATCAGCCATTTAAAAATATCCTGTCAGCAGATGAAATCAGCTGCTTGATGAAGGATAACGATATAGTGGTTCCAAAGACTAATAAATACTTTATTGAGACTTTGTACAGCCACTATTCACACACACTGGATGGAAGTCATCTGGATATTGCCAGGGAAGTTATGGCTCAGTTGTATCCACAGGATTTGAAATATTTAGATGCCATCTATTCTAAAACAAACGGCAGCATGTACAATATGTGCATCATGAAAAAGGAAATGTTTGACGCGTACTGCGAGTGGATGTTCAATCTGCTTGCCGGTGTGGAGGAAAGGATTGATGTATCCCACCTGTCAGCATTCCAGGCCAGACTGTTTGGTCGTGTGTCTGAGATTCTTATGAATGTCTGGATTTTAAAGGCTACCAACGAAGGTCACAGTGTTGCAGAAGTGTCTGCCGCATACACAGAAAAAATCAATTGGGTTAAGAAGGGCGTGTGGTTCCTTCAGGCCAAATTTTTCGGAAAAAAGTATACCAAAAGTGCATAAAAAAATATACAAAGCCATGGCTAGAAAATTGTTAGCAATGGCTTTTTTTTATAGACTATTAATGTTAAAATACAAAGTCGTAAAAAATGAGGAAGAGATTATAAATATATGATAAAAAGAAAAAGTAAGTTAAGAATTATTGGTTTAATACTTTTGGTTTTATTAATATTAATTCTTGTAGGTTTTGTTAGCCCGCTTAGGACTACAAGATATAATTTGAAGCTGGATGATTTGCCAGAGGAAATGGATGGATACAGAATTGTTCAGATTACAGATTTCCACTGCAAAGAATTTGGCGACCATGAAGAAGATTTAATCAAGCTGGTGGCAAGAGCTAAGCCAGATGTTATTTTCCTGACAGGAGATATCGTGGATGAAAAGCATACAACAGAAAATGCTGAGGATCTTTTGGCTGGAATTACTGAACTGGCGCCAGTGTACTATGTAACAGGTAATCATGAGTATTACCCAGGTGCGCCTTATTTTGAATTTAGGGAATTATGTGACAAGTATGGTGTTGTAATGCTTGAAAATGAAACTGCAGAAGTTGAGTTTAATGGTACAAGCTATATGCTTACAGGACTTGATTTTGTTGATTCTACAGTACACATGAAAGATGTCATTGGCTACGCCAATACAAATTATTTCAATATATTACTGTATCACGATTCATCAAAATTCAATTATCTATCGGAATATGGATATGATTTGGAATTTGCAGGTCATGGACATGGAGGCTTGATCCGCCTTCCAATTGTTGGCGGATTGTTGGGGCCAGACTATCGTTTGTTCCCTAAATATGATTATGGTGTGTACCATGAGAAGAATGCCACTATGATAGCAAGCTCGGGCTTGGGCGACGCTAGAGTGCCTAGATGGAACAATCCTAGAGAAATAGTGCTGGTTACATTACATAAAAAGAAATAGTTGAAAATGGGCAAGGGCACACCGCAAGGTGTGCCCTATTTTTAAGGAGGATTGCGAAAGGTTGCACCTGAAGATGTTGTATTGCGAAAGGATGCGAAAGGTTGCACCTGAAGATGTTGTATTGTGAAAGGATACGAAAGGTTGCACCTCAAAAAGAATGTTGCTATAATTTAGGTAACGGAGGTATGAAGAATGCAAAATCCTTTTACACATGCTTTTGGAGCGCAGCCTAATAAATATATTTCAACAAATCTAGAAGAATCTATATTTGATAATTTTAGTTATCCGAACCCATCAGAAAAATGCTACATAATCACAGGTGTCAGGGGATCTGGAAAAACAGTTATGATGTCTTCAATAACCAGAAGACTCATGGAAAGTGAAGACTGGGTGGTATGCAATTTGGTGCTGGGTGATGATATATTAAATCAATTTGCCGCATCCCTAGCTGAAAATCCAATTTGTGCAAAGCATTTTTTGAAAGCATCAAATATTTCATTTTCAATGCTAGGTTTAGCCGCAGGCATTGAATATGACAAGGAAAAAGTTTTTGATATACATATTCTAATCGGAAAACTTGTAGAGACATTAGCGCAGGCTGGAAAAAAGGTTATGATTACACTTGATGATATTTATGTATGTGATGGAATGATAGCCTTTGCCCAAGAGTTTCAGCATCTGATAATCGATCATAGAAACCTTCCTGTGTATTTAATTATGACAGGTTTATACCAAAACTATAGAGAATTAACAGATGTGAAGAATGCTAAACTAAAGGGTTGTACATTCCTTACAAGAACATTAGATAGAGAAATTCCTCCACTAGATGATAGCCAAATGGCAGTATCATATTTTAATACTTTTGGAATTGACGAAAAGGAAGCTATTAAGCTTGCAAAGATGACAAAGGGATATGCATTTGCTTATCAGTTACTAGGATACTGGTATTTTGAAAAATATGTAAATAAAAATGATGAGGTTCGCGATGTTGAGGTTGAATATAGAAGTGAGCTGATTAAGTATACATATAATAAATTATGGAGTGAACTTTCAGAAAAAGATAAAGATATAGTTTTTGTCTTGGTAGAGCTTGGCGCAGATGAGAAGCAAGTGAAACGAGCAGAAGTGATTAACTATATGAATGAAAGTGGAAATGAAATTACATCTTCCACATTTAATAAGTATCGCGAGAGACTTCTGGGAAAGGGAATAATATCCACTTCGGAAAATCGAGATGGATACATTTGGCTTCCGCTACCACAGTTTGGAAATTTTGTAAGACTTTATCATATGGATTAAAAGTAGCATGTACAGGGCACACCGGAGGGTGTGCCTTATTTTATTGGATAATCAAAGGTTATAGAGGAAAAAAGATAGATATATACATCTAACTGAGGAAAAGTCACACTTGGGAGTTGAAATTCGGATATAAATCTATATAATTAATTATGAAAGAGTTAATTGGATAGAATATGTGAGGTAGATAATATGTTGATACAGTTTAATTTTAAAAACTATAAATCGTTTAGAGATGACGCAACACTTGATTTATCTGCTGCAAAAATGACAGAGTTTTCAGATAGAGTTATTCAGGTAGGTAATGAGAAAATCTTGTCTGTAGCAGCTATATATGGCGCCAATGCTAGCGGTAAATCAAATGTATACAGTGCATTCGAATATATGACAGATTACGTAACAAATTCCTTTAAGTATGGTGATGAGGAAGATGATTATCATGATTATAGACCAACGCCATTTTTGTTTGATAGTCACTCTGAAAATGATGAATCTTCTTTTGAAGTATATTTTACACTTCCAGGTGATCAATCTGGTAGAACATATAATTATGGGTTTTGTATAGGAATAGATGGAGTTACAGAAGAATGGTTAAATGTTAAGGCCAAGAGTGCAAGAAAGTATACTACGGTGTTTTATCGTGGGGGTGAAGATAATGAATTGGATTTAGTTGGTTTTCCAAAAGTCAGTAGAGAAAATTTAGAGGTAGCCTTAGAAAAACAAGTTCTGATAATCTCGCTTGGAGCAAAATTAAAAATAGCGAAATGCAAGTTAATAAGAGACTGGTTTTTAGCAAATGAATTTACTGATTTTGGGGATCCGATAAAGAACTTTTTCATGTTGAGAATGTTACCAGAAGATTTTGTTGAAGATGAGCTAGTTAGAGAGAAAGTAGTAGATTATTTTTCTTCATTTGATGAGCATATAAAGGGTTTTAAAATTGAGAAAATTCCAAGTGATAAAGAAAATGAGGAGAGATTTAAACTTAGTTCATTACATAATAAAATTGATTCAGATGATATGGCAGAGATTCCTTTTGAAATGGAATCAGCTGGAACACTTAAGATGTTTGCTCTATACCCAGAATTGCAAGAAGTTTTAAAAAAAGGTAGTGTCTTTTTTATTGATGAATTAAATGCAAGATTACATCCATTACTTGTTAGGAACTTTGTGCTTACATTTTTGAATCCAGAAATTAATGTTAACCATGCACAACTTATATTTACTACGCATGATACATGGCAACTGTCTAACCAATTATTACGAAGAGATGAAATATGGTTTACGGAAAAAGATGCCAATGGTGTTTCTTCGTTATATTCACTAGCAGATTTTGTTGATGAAGATGGAACAAGAATACGTAAAGATGAAAATTATGAAAAAAACTATTTAATTGGAAAATATGGTGCCATTCCTTCTTTAAAGAGTTTCGCGCTATTAGAGGAGGTATAGTATGGCAAGAAAAGATAGAACAGGAGAACGAAAAAGTCGTTCTAATAAGCGTAACATGCGTGTCCCTGAGTTAGGGTATTATTTAATAGCAACAGATACAAAGGGAACAGAACGATGTTTTTTTAGCGGGCTACAAAGTGCTTTGCCAGATGAAATCAAGAATAGAATAGTAATTAAGGTTGTCGAAACAAAGACACATTCCCTAATTGATAAGTGCTTGGAGTATTGTTCGTATGATGCACAGTATCGTAGTCCATGGATCGTTTTTGATAGAGATGAAGTTCAGGGATTTGATGAAATAATATTGGAAGCAGAAAAAAAGGGGATTAGAGTAGGGTGGTCGAATCCTTGCTTTGAAATTTGGATGTACGCATATTTTGGTGAGATGCCAGCAATACAAGAATCGTGGACTTGTTGCAGTGAATTTGGAAGAGTGTATGAGAGAAAAACAGGACAAAAATATTCAAAAGTTGATGACCAAATGTACAACAGACTCTGTGAAAAAGGAAACGAAGGGGCTGCAATAAAAATTGCTCGGCAAAAAATAGACCAATGCATTAGAGAGGGGAAATCAAGGCCATCTGAAATGTGTCCTGCAACAACAGTGCACGAATTAGTCGGAGAGATTAAAGAGAAGGTGAATAATAATACTAAGTAGCGATGTTAAGCAACATAAAAAAGTGCTAGGCGTTTCATTAAAGAATAGCTTATGCTGTATAATGGGGATAAGCAGAAGGCTATACAAGCAACTATTAGCATCTGTATTGAACAAGGAAAATTATTAAGATACCTTTCTGAACACAGGAGGGAGGTTGAAGACTATATGTTTGCATTATTAAGTGATGAAGAATTAAAAGAAGCCTACGGAGATTATAGGGAGAGCATTGGAGAAGAACGAGGAATAGAAAAAGGAATAGAAAAAGGAATAGAAAAAGGAATAGAAAAAGCTATGCTAATGGTTATTGAAAAGCTAATAAAAAACAAAGGCTTTTCAATTGAGGAAGCTTTGGAAGCGCTGGATATTCCAGAAGAAAAAAAGGAAGAATATAGAGCATTATTATAAAGAGTGAACGAATTGGCCAGGGCACACCGAAAGGTGTGCCTTTGTTGACTGCGTTTTCAGATAAAATAAGGTTGACAAAAAAATATAAAAGATATATCTTTAAAGCAGAAGTACTAATGGAGAACAGAAGTAAATGATAGTGGTATGGCATGATAAAGAAGCTGAGAAAATTTGGAACATGAAATTCTCAACAAAACTTCCTCATGATATTCAAAAGACGGCGAGAAGGAAGCTTATTATGCTTAATTCAGCTGCAAGTATAAATGATTTGAGAATACCTCCATCTAATCATCTTGAGGAATTGGCAGGGAATCGGGAGGGACAGCATAGCATTAGAATTAATGATCAGTATAGAATTTGTTTTTATTGGAATAATGGAAATGTAATTGTTGAAGACATTTGTGATTATCACTAAGGAGGGCTATATATGATGAGTTTAGAACCTACATCTCCAGGAGAAATTTTACGTGAAGAATTTCTTGAACCTATGAACATTACGGGATATAAACTTGCAAAGGAGGTACATATTCCTCAGTCTAGGATTAGTGATATTCTTAGTGGTAAGAGAGGAATTACAGCAGACACTGCAATGAGATTTGCAAGGTATTTTGGAACAACGCCACAGTTTTGGCTGAATATTCAGAATCAGTATGACTTAGATATGCTTAAGGTATCGGGTAAAGTTGTAGATATCGCAGATATCAGACCTTTTAATTTGATGCAAGGATAATCTATACAAGCAACTATTAGCATCTGCATCGAACAGGGAAAATTATTAAGATACCTTTCTGAACACAGGAGGGAGGTTGAAGACTATATGTTTGCATTATTAAGTGATGAAGAATTAAAAGAAGCCTACGGAGATTATAGGGAGAGCATAGGAGAAGAAAGAGGTTTAAAAATAGGAGAAGAAAAAGGTGAAAAGCATGGTAAAGAGATGGGTTTACTCACGGCTATTGAGAAGCTAATGAAAAACAAGGGCTTTTCAGCTGATGAGGCTATGGAAATCTTGGATATTCCAGAGGAAAAAAGAGAAGAATACAAAGCATTATTATAAAAGCTTGATAAAGCAGCCAGGGGCACACCGCAAGGTGTGCCCCTGGCTTGTTTTTATGCCATTTGTGTATTATTTGTGAAAAGTTACATATATTAATGAAAAAAATATAAGTAATTTTAATCAGTAGGCAATTGTCAACAACTCTCTAATGATGTATACTTCTGCAAGATGGCCTATTACAGGTCTATCAGCGAAAAATACGAGGGAGTTTAAAATGAGAGTTCTAATTGTAAATAAATTCTTATACCCTAACGGGGGTTCAGAAACATATATTTTCAAGCTGGGCGAAGCTCTTATGGCAAAGGGCAATGAGGTTCAGTATTTCGGCATGGAGCATGAAGGCAGATGCGTAGGCAATGCGGTTAATGCATACACATCTGATATGGATTTCCATGATGCCAGCAAGCTTGAAAAGCTTACATATCCTTTAAAGACTATCTATTCTAAAGAAGCTAGACAGAAGATTCGTCTTGTTTTAGATGATTTCAAGCCAGATGTTGTACATCTTAATAATTTCAATTATCAGCTTACACCATCCATGATTTTAGAGATTGTGAAGTGGAGAAAGCAGACAGGTCATGCATGTAAGATTGTATTTACAGCCCATGATTATCAGCTGGTTTGCCCTAACCACATGTGTAACAATCCAAACACACATGAAAATTGCGAAAAGTGCCTTAGTGGTAAGTTCATGAACTGTACCAAGGGTAAGTGTATCCACGGCAGCACAGCGAAAAGCTTTATCGGTACACTGGAAGCTACCTTCTGGAAGCTTAAGGGCACATATAAATACATTGATACATTCATTTGCTGTAGCCAGTTTATGAAGAGCAAGCTTGATGCTAATCCATTGTTTGCTCCAAAGACTATTGCAATACATAATTTTATCGAATCTATCCCATGGATAGAATCTGAGAAGGAAGATTACGTACTCTACTTCGGAAGATATTCCGAGGAAAAGGGGATCCGTACATTGATTGAGGCAGCCAAGAGAATGCCTGAGGTTAATTTCATTTTTGCAGGCAAGGGTCCATTAGAAGATTTGCTTAAAGGCATTGATAATATTAAGAATGTGGGCTTTAGGAGTGGCGATGATTTAGCTAATCTGATTCGCAAGGCCAAGATGTCTGTTTACTCATCAGAATGGTACGAAAACTGTCCTTTTTCTGTAATGGAATCCCAGATGTATGGTACACCAGTTATCGGTGCAAATATCGGCGGTATCCCGGAGCTTATTCAGGTAGGCAAGACTGGTCTTCTATATGAAAGCGGAGATGTAGACCAGCTTTGTGATGCAATCCACAGCATTTGGCAGGATGATGCCAAGGCACAGGCTATGCATGAGGCTTGTAAGGATTTGAAGTTTGATACTATTGATGAGTATTTAGAGAAGATGATGAAGATATACGAGGGGTAAGAATGATGGGTGAAAAGAAACGATACGACGCACTAGATGGAGTGAGAACACTTGCTTGTATAGGGATTGTGCTAATGCATGTATTGGCTAATACAGAGTACAATTTGAGTGGGTTTATATATGACCAAATGATACCTTCATTTACCAACTTTACATTTCTGTTTATGTCAGTTAGTGGTTTCGGAATGTGTTGTGGATATTATGATAGGATGATATCAGGTAATATAGATATTGTTTCATTTTACAAGAAAAGATATAAGAAAATCCTTCCCTTTTTTGCACTATTATGCTTTATGGATTTGATTATATCACCTAGTTTGAATTCGCTTTATGAAGTGTTTGCTAATTTAACTCTTTGTTTTGGTTTAATACCTAATGCTGACATTACGGTTATAGGAGTTGGCTGGTTCTTAGGAACGGTATTTGTTTTTTATATGTTGTTCCCATTCTTCTGTTTCTTATTAGCTAATAAAAAAAGAGCATGGATAGCATTGATAGCTTCATACATAATGAATTATTTATGCAGAGTATATTTTGATGCTGGAAGAAAGTCTATAGCATATAGTTTTATCTTTTTCATGATTGGCGGAATGGTATACATATATAAAGAAGAAATAGAAAAAATTGCTTCTATGAAATGGATATCAATCATTCTATTGGTGAAAAGCGTTGGAATATATTATTTTGTGACGAGTATAACTATCGTGATGTTGCTGATAGGTACTTGTATTTTAATCATGTCACTGTTTATATCTGAAAAAGGATTATTAATAAATCCTATCATGAAATTCATAGGCGGAATAAGTTTTGAAATTTATCTTTGCCACATGTTTGTATTTAGAATATTGGAAAAACTACGTTTAATTGAAATGACACAAAATAATTATATAGACTATTGGCTCACATTTCTCATGGTAGTGGTTGGATCTGTTTGCTTTTCCTATACCGCAAGATTTGTAATACAGAAGATAGATACAATATTATTTAAGCGATGAAAGAGCTAGTAGAAAAAGTTGGATATACAAAATAAATGGTAGGAATTTTAAATGAGTAGTAATAAATTGAGAATATATAATTTTAGTTATCTACAGGAGAATTAAACTAGATGAACATTATTTATTATCAGACAAAGACTAAATTTGACAATACTGGTGACGCGTTAATAAATAGAGCACTAATTGAAACGCTACGAAAATACGGAGAAGTGAAGTGTAATTGTAGCGATGAGATACCAGAAAAATTTATTAGTGAACTGGGTATTAGGGAATCAGAGAAGATTGATGTAAAGAATGAGTTTGGGTTTATATTAAATATACTTAGTGATGCTAGAATTGCAAAAAAGAATGGTCATAAAGTATTTATAGTATCTGGATTAGGACATAACTATGGTAGAAGCTTAAAAAAATGTATTAGAAACTTAGTTGCTAGTTTGATTTTTTTGATTTATAAAATCTATGGGGTAAGGACCATAAGAATTGGAATGTCAATAGGTCCTATTTCTAAAACACTTGCCATTACAGAAAAAATCAGAAGCATTTTTATTGATTATTACTATGTACGTGATACAAAATCGCTAGATTTATGCCACAGTATAGGTATAAAAAAGGCAAAAATGTGCCCCGATATGTCATGGCTATATGATTTTGATGGCGAACGACATGCTAATGATAATAATGATATTTGCATCAATTTGAGGGGGACAGTTGACTTTAATGCTGATGAAGACTATCAGGAGAAAGTGATAAAAAAATGTGATGAAATTATTGCTAATCTATATAGAGATGGGTCTAAATTATATTTTTGCTATCAGGTTTTAGAAGATAAAGATTTTTGTAATTACATTTATGATAGGTTTAAGAAAAAATATAATAGTGAACTAATAGAGCAACAGTTAGGACTAGATGATGCTTCTGAGATATATAGCAAATGTACGTACAACATAAGTAATAGACTGCATTCATTATTGTTAGGATATAAGTATGGTGCGTTACCAATTGCTCTCCTTGACCAGAAAAAGAATTTTAAGATTCAGCAAACCATGGTTGATAGTGGTTTAGGAGAATTATCAATAGATGTTTATAGTGATTCATCTAATAATGCTGAAAGGATATCACAGCAAAAGAACGATTTCGCAAGTAAATTATTTGAAGTAGAAAAAAAGAGACAAGAAGAAATATTGACAATTTTAGAATACATTTTTAATTAAGTTATTAAGAAAGGATTATTATGGCAGAAAAGAAATTAAACGGAACCGTAATCGTAACTTACAGATGCAACGCACGTTGCTCTATGTGTAACAGATATAAGGCACCATCAAAGCCTGAAGAAGAAATCTCAATCGAGACAATCAAGAAGCTTCCTAAGATGTATTTCACAAACATCACAGGTGGTGAGCCTTTTATCAGAACAGATATCAAGGATATTGTTCGTGAGCTTTATAAGAAGTCAGACCGTATTGTAATTTCTACAAATGGTTTCTTTACAGATCGTATTGTAGATCTTTGTAAGGAGTTCCCACAGATTGGTATTCGTATTTCTATCGAAGGTCTGGAGGAGACAAATAACAAGATTCGTGGTCTTGATAATGGTTTTCAGAGAGGCTACCAGACACTTAAGAAGCTTCGTGAGATGGGTATGAAGGACGTTGGATTTGGTATGACAGTTCAAGATATGAACGCACCTGATCTTGTACCTCTTTACCAGCTTTCTGATGAGATGGGAATGGAGTTTGCAACAGCTTCACTTCACAATAGTTTCTATTTCGTAGAAGCTAAGAACATTATTAAGGATCGTCCAATGGTAGCTCAGAATTTTGAGAATCTTGTTAACGAGCTTCTTGCAAGCAAGAGCCCTAAGAAGTGGTTTAGAGCATACTTCAACCACGGACTTATCAATTATATCTATGGACAGAAGAGACTTCTTCCATGTGATATGTCATTCGATACTTTCTTCATCGATCCTTATGGTGATGTAATGCCATGTAATGGTACAAAGGACAAAGAGGTTATGGGTAACCTTAATGAGCAGTCATGGGATGAGCTTTGGAATTCTCCAGAGGCAGAGTCAGTTCGTGCAAAGGTTCGTTGCTGTGATAGAGATTGCTGGATGATTGGTTCAGTTTCACCAGCTATGCATAAGTATATTTGGGTACCACTATGGTGGGTAATCCGTCACAAGGCTAAGTTCTGGACAAAGAAGAAGTACAGCATGTACGAGAACAAGATTGTTCGTGATCTCCGTGATGGCAAGGTAACAAAGGAAGATCTTGATAAGTGCAGTACATGTGATATGTGTGCAACAGTAAACAATGGTCTTTCAGCAGCATCTATGGAACAGCTTAAGGATAAGACTGGTGAAGAGATTGTAGATGCTGATATTGCAGCACAGTTAGGCAAATAAAATATAAATGTATTATTGAAAGAGGGAATAAGTATGAAAATCGCAGTAGCAGGAACAGGATATGTAGGTCTTTCGATAGCAACATTATTAGCTCAACATCATGAGGTTCATGCTGTTGATGTAATTGCTGAAAAAGTAGAAAAGATTAATAAGAGAGTATCTCCAATTCAAGACGAATATATTGAAAAATATCTTGCTGAAAAAGAATTGAATTTGGTAGCCACATTAGATGCAGAGGAAGCATATACAAATGCGGATTTTGTAGTCATCGCAGCACCAACAAATTATGATTCTCAAACACAGTATTTTGATACATCAGCTGTTGAGAATGTAATTGAGCTTGTAATGAAGTATAACCCAAATGCCATTATGGTAATCAAGTCTACCATTCCTGTAGGCTACACTAAGTCTATTAGAAAAAAATTTGGTTCAGACAACATTCTCTTTAGTCCAGAGTTTCTTCGTGAGAGTAAGGCTTTATATGACAACTTGTATCCTTCAAGAATTATTGTGGGTACAGATTTAGATGACGAGAGATTAGTAAAAGCTGCTCATACATTTGCTGGACTTCTTCAAGAAGGTGCAATTAAAGAAAACATAGATACATTGTTTATGGGATTTACTGAAGCAGAAGCAGTGAAGCTTTTCGCTAATACATATCTTGCTCTTAGAGTTTCTTACTTTAACGAACTTGATACATATGCTGAAATGAAGGGACTTGATACTCAGCAGATTATTAATGGTGTTTGTCTTGATCCACGTATTGGTACCCATTACAACAATCCTTCATTTGGCTATGGCGGATATTGCTTGCCTAAGGATACAAAACAACTTCTTGCTAACTACAAGGATGTTCCTCAAGATATGATGTCAGCTATAGTAGAAAGTAATAGAACACGCAAGGATTTTATTGCAGATAGAGTTCTTAAGAAGGCTGGTTATTATGGATACTCAGAAGGTAATACTTGGAGTGCTGATACAGAAAAGAGTGTTACAGTCGGTGTATACCGCCTTACTATGAAATCTAATTCGGATAATTTCCGTCAGAGCTCGATTCAGGGTGTAATGAAGCGAATAAAAGCTAAGGGCGCAACAGTGGTTATCTATGAGCCTACATTGAAGGACGGCGAAACTTTCTTTGGAAGTAAAGTTGTAAATAATCTTGATGAGTTTAAGAAAATGAGTGATAGCATTATAGCTAATAGATACGACAGTTGTTTAGATGATGTTAAAGATAAAGTATATACTAGAGATTTATTCCGAAGAGATTAAGCGAAGGTAAAAAAGTGAAAATACTTATAATCAGACCATTCCCAGAAAAAATAAATATAGATAGCTATAATGTTCAAGAGATTGGCCTTGCTAAGGCTTTAGTAGAAAAAGGACATGAGTGTGGCATAGTATTCTTTGAAACAAAAAAGAATAATTCCGAACAACTAATTCACACAGATTATGGAAAAGATATCCATATATATTGGCGTACAGGAATTAATATATTAAAAAATGGCTTGTTTTGGAATTTAAAAGAGCTTATCAGCGAATATGATGTTGTACAGGTTAATGAATATGATCAGTTATATAGTTGGTACATATATACATATTGCAAAAAGCCTGTAATTGTTTATCATGGTCCATACTTTAATTCATTTAATAAGAGATATAACTTAAAGACGTCTATATTTGATAGGATATTCCTGAATAAAAGAAACAAGCAGAATACACACATTTTAACAAAGAGCGAGATGGCATCTACTTATTTAAAAGATAAGGGGTTTGAAAATGTTAAAACAGTCGGTGTAGGACTTGATAAAAATAAACTTGTAAATGAAGAACCATGCGAAGAAGTAGTAAAGACACTTGATGAAATAGATGGTTTCAATACCTTCTTATATGTTGGGAAGATTGAAGAACGTAGAAATATTCTATTTTTGTTAGATGTATTTTCAGAAGTAAATAAGTGTTCTAAATGTAAATTGGTTTTGGTGGGAACAGGCCTTGAAGAGTATAAAAAACGTGTACGTGCGAAAATAATTGAGTTAGGCATAGAAGAGTCTGTTATATGGATAGATAAAATGGCTCAAAGTCAATTACCAAATCTTTACAAGGCATGCAAGTTTTTCTTATTCCCTACAGAATACGATATTTTTGGTATGGTTTTATTGGAAGCAATGTATTATGGAATGACTGTTTTTTCAAGTGTGAATGGGGGAAGCAGTACTTTAATACATTCAGGAGAGAATGGATATATCTTTAATGACTTGAACGTAGATGCATGGTCTAATCAGATTAAGAACGTTTTAAATAGAGATGATTCGTCAATTGGATTAAAAGCTCAGGAGATGATACAGAAAAATTATTTGTGGTCTTCCTTGGCAGATGATTTTATTGATGCTTATGAAAACTGTGTGTGAAAAAGATAAAGTCGTAATTTATAAAATATAAAAAGATAAAGAGGAACGAAAATGAATAATAAAAAAGCTCGTGTAATTGCATTATATTTGCCTCAGTTTCATCCAGTACCATCAAATGATAAATACTGGGGAAAGGGATTTACTGAGTGGACTAATGTTGCAAAAGCAAGACCACTTTTTAAGGGGCATGATCAACCAAGGATTCCAGCAGATTTAGGTTTTTACGATTTAAGACTCCAAGAAGTGGCAGAAGAACAGGCAAAACTTGCAGAAGAAGCTGGAATAGAAGGATTCTGTTATTGGCACTATTGGTTCGGAAATGGTAAGGAAGTATTAGAGATGCCATTTGATAGAGCAGTTCGTACAGGTAAGCCAGATTTTCCATTTTGTTTAGGCTGGGCGAATCATGATTGGACAACAAAAACTTGGGAAAAGGGTAAAGGTATTGCTAAGGATACAATGATTTTTAAGCAGGAGTATCCAGGAGATGAAGACTATAAAGCACATTTCTTTAGATTTTTAGATGCCTTTAAGGATGATAGATATATTAAAGTGGATGGAAAGCCATTATTCCTTGTATTTGACCCATTCGCTATTCCGGATCCAGAGCATTTTATAAATTATTGGAATGAGCTTGCTAAAGAAAATGGACTTGAGGGATTTCATTTTGTAGGAACTACAGCAGCTCCAAATATTAATCCTAAGAATTTATCATCATTCTTTGATGCATTCGAGGAAAAGGTTGATAATACAAAGAATGTAGGCTTTGACGCTATTAGAACATATAATCAAAAATATGCTGAACTTATGGCAGGAGGAAAAGTTAAGAAGGTATTTAATGCTCTTCTTCGTAGAATAGCTCCAGGTTTAGCAATTGAAAAATATGATTATAAGAAAATTGTAGATAATATTTATTCTGATATTGATTCAAGAAATGATGTGTATCCACAGTTATTAGCAGGCTGGGATAGATCGCCAAGATCTGGTAGAAGAGCTATTATTTATCATGGAACAACACCTGAAACATTTAAGTATGCAGTAGAAAAAGTTCTTGATAGAGTTAAAGATAAAGATCTAGAGCATCGTATTGTATTCCTTAATTCATGGAATGAATGGGGCGAAGGAGCTTACATGGAGCCAGATTTGAAGTATGGAAAAGGTAAGCTTGAGGCATTGAGAGAAGCATTAGAGGAATCGTAAATAATCAGAGCATGGGAACAAATAGTATGGTAAAAAAAATATCGATTGTTGTACCAATTTATAACCAGGAAAAGTATTTAAATAAATCAATACCATCTGTATTAAATCAAACCTATGGTGATATCGAAATAATTTTAGTTAATGATGGTTCTACTGATTCTAGCATGGAAATGGTGAATTTTTATGCGAAAAAAGATGAGCGAATTAAAGTGG
Organism: Pseudobutyrivibrio sp. OR37; assembly: GCF_900113655.1. Lineage (GTDB taxonomy): Bacteria > Bacillota > Clostridia > Lachnospirales > Lachnospiraceae > Pseudobutyrivibrio. Next base: position 71,256 of record NZ_FOQF01000014.1, read on the forward strand.
TTAACAAAGCAAATGGAGGTTTAGTAGATGCAACATTAGCTGGAATAGAAAATGCTACTGGTGATTATATAGCTTTTTTAGATCCTGATGATTACTGGGGTAAAGATTTTTTATTTAATCTTATAAAAGAATCAGATAACGAGGATATTATCGCTTCAGGTTTCTATTATGATTTTAAAGGACAATTAAGACCTTATCCATTATCTGAAACTAAAGTGTATATGGGGGATGAATTAAAGAATTTGCGAGGAACCTTTTTACATAATGAAAGTACTGAAGGTATTCCTAATACGTTATTTTTTTCTAGGTGGAATAAAATTTATAAAAAAGAAATAGTAGATAAGGCGTGGGTAAAGTTTAGCGAGTGTAAAAATATCACATTGGGTGAGGATTCGATTTTTACTTATCTGGTTTTAGGGTGTTCAAGTTCTGTAAAGACTATAGCTGGAATTAACTCATATTATTATAACATTGGTAATCAAAATTCAATGATGAAAACGGGTACAATAAACAGCTACATTACTAAAGCACGACTTGCAAAAGATACGTTATTGAAGCTTATTGAGAATCCGAACGATAATCATATTGCATATGCTCTTTATTATTATTTGATTGAAACATTATATTCTAGAACATTAAATTCTTCAAAAAAAGATTTTTATGATTTTAGAAAAATTATGGATCGTGACGCTGACTACCTTTCATCAATTAGGATTATTTCTAAAAGCTATAAAAAAATAAGCTCAAAAGTGAAGGTAAATGCTAGAGTCTATTTACCTAAGGGATTATATTATTTTGAAAAAAAGCTTTTTATGGATAGAGCTAAAAGCTTAAAATCATATGTTGTTGATGTTAAATATGCACTTAGGGCATCTTTAAAGATGAAAAAATCATTTTCATATGAATTGAAACATAAACGAAGACGAACAAATGCATTCAAAGATTTAAATGAAAAAATCTCTCTTTTGGATGAACGGATTTATCCGATTCTAAAAAAATATGAATATAAAACAACTGATTTTTCAAACTGTCCAATTGAGAAGAATGTGTTTGTCTTTTGGTGGGATGGATTTGAAAATGCCCCTGAGATTGTAAAAAGATGCTTGGCATCAGTAAGAAAAACATATAGTGATTGTAGAATAATAGAAATCTCAAAAGAGAATTATAGAGATTATACAAATATTAATAAGATTATTGAGAGTGATTTTTATAAAGGGAAAATATCAGTACAAACTTTCTCGGATATTCTAAGATTTAATTTATTAAAAAATAATGGTGGCTTATGGATAGATGCTACTATTTTTTTCTTAGACTACTTTCCGATGTTTGAAAAATTGAAATCAAAATCATTTGAGTCACTTTGCTTTAGTACTAGTAGTGAGTTTTTCAAATACGGAACGATTAGTTGTAGTTGGTCTGGATATTTTATAGCTAGTCGTAAGGAAAGCGTGTTTGTGAATGCTATGAATGAAGTATTCGAAGAGTATTATTTAAAATATAGAGATTATACTATTTATTTCTTTATAGATGCAGCTTTTATGCTTGCCAAAAAGTACGGCATAGATAATGCTGTACTTGATAATATACAGTTTTTCCCGAATGATATGTTTTTATTATCAAAATTATTGTATAGAGAATATGATGCTAAGTGTATTGAAGATTTGAAAAAAGTGCCACAAAAATTAGCTTGGTTCAGCGAGGGATTAGTTGGCGAAAATACTTTTTATAAAAAAGTGTTAATAGAAGGTGTGATTTAAAATGAATAAGAAAATTTATAAGGTGCTTTTTATTCCAGGTATTCTTAGAAATAAATTGAGATGGAAAATTGATAAGAAGAAACTAAATAAAATTGGATGTAATGCTACTATCGGTAGAGATTATTCGTTACGGAATGAAGATTGTATTTCTATAGGGGATAATTTTTCAGGTGGTAAAGATATTAAAATTCATGCATGGAAAGTCGAAGATAAAGACCCAATTATAGAAATTGGAAATAATGTGACCATAACGGATGGGTGTTATATTTCTGCATGCAATAAAGTAGAGATAAAAGATGGTGTATTATTAGGTGTTAATGCGTTTGTTACAGATAATCAACATGGAAATACAACAAAAGAAGATATAAAGCTTATGCCGAATAAACGTAAAATTCGTTCTAAAGGTCCAGTTATAATCGAAAAAAATGCATGGATTGGTAGAAATGTTTGTATAATGCCTAACGTGGTAATTGGAGAAGGATCTATAGTAGGTGCTAACTCTGTAGTGACACATGATGTTCCTCCGTATAGTATTGTTGGTGGGGTACCAGCTAGGATTATTAAGGAGATTAGAAATTGATAATTAATGTAATGGAAATGTTTAGGTTTATTTTGTTAATGCCTATTTTCAATACGCAGTTATTTCAAGGTAGTAATGTTTATAACAATGTAATTCTGTTGATACGCATTGTAACAATTGTATATTGGTTTGGATTATTCATTACAAGGCAACATGAAATAAGTAGGGGCACGTATTATTTGTTGCTACTACAGATTGAATATTGCGTTGTTACTATTATTAATAATGGATGGATAGAAGGGGCACTAAAAAATACAATAGGATTAGTGGCAGCCATAATGATAATAGATATTTATATTAATCAAATTGATAAATTGTTAAGATACCTAGTTATTTATTCATACATATTAGTATATGGGAATGCATTAACAATGCTTGTGTTTCCGCATGGACTAAGAACAGTGATATCTCCTCCATATCCACCAGCTCCTATGTGGTTGATAAGTGTAAGTAATAGTTTGGTCTTTTGGCTGTATCCTATCATGTTATTTTTACTTATAGATTATAGAGTACACAAGAGTAGGTTATCATTAATTGCGGCATTTTTAGCTGGCATGATGAATATTTTTTCAGATTCGACAACGGGGTTAGTTGGATCAATCTTAATGCTATCCATCGTATTTTTGCCAAATATCAAGAAGATAGTAACGCCATTTAAGCTAGGAATAATTTCTATAGTTTTATTTGTAATGATAATAATTGTGGGAAATGTTAAGATTTTTGAACCTATAATTATTGGAATACTTAGTAAGGATATGACTTTTTCATCGCGAGATGTAATATGGGCAAACGCAGTTTTGGCTATTATAAATAAACCATTATTGGGATATGGTGCCTTGAGGTCGGAAAATACAATTAGATTACTAGGTGTATTCCCTAATGGTATTATTGCTGGATCAGCAACACATTGTCATTCTGAATACTTACAGGTAGTATTCAAATATGGGCTGATTGGTTGTATTTGGTTATTTATTATATTATTTGCTATATTATATAGAACATCACGAAAGGGGACTGATGTATCATATATATTTGGTGCAGGAATAGCTATAACTATGATTATGGGTATTACTGAGGTGTTTACTTATCCGCTATTTTATTTCCTCGTTGGTTTTGCTTATGTATTTGAAAATGTAGAAGAATTAGCAGAGAAGAAATATAATAATGCACCTAATTCATTTATGTTTAGATTATAAGAATTAGTGATTTAGAAAAGGAAATATATAAATGGGAAATAATATAAAACACAAGATATTAAGTGGGGTATTTTGGAAATTTCTAGAGAGGGCTATGGCACAATTAGTATCTATGCTTGTAGCAATTGTCCTAGCTAGATTGTTGAACCCAGGCGACTATGGAACAATAGCGTTGGTAACTATATTTATTACAATTGCAAATGTTTTTGTAACGGATGGTTTTGGTTCATCTTTAATACAGAAGAAAGATGCTGATAATGTGGATTTTTCTACAGTTTTTTATTTTAATATTGTTTTTTGCTTATTCTTGTACAGTATAGTATTTTGGGTGGCACCTTTTGTTGCGAGTTTCTATGAAAAGCCTATATTAACTCCAGTGTTAAGAGTATTAGCAATAAAGATTCTTATTTCGAGTTTAAACTCTGTTCAACATGCTTACGTTGCAAGAAACATGCTGTTTAAAAGATTTTTCTATTCTACTTTGATAGGTACAATTATTTCTGCATTTGTAGGAATTTGGATGGCGTACCATCGTTTTGGAGTATGGGCACTAGTGGCACAGGAATTGACAAATTGTACTATAGATATGATAGTTCTATGGTTTACTGTTAAGTGGAGACCAAGTCTTAATTTCTCCGTATATAGGTTAAAAGAATTATTCGATTATGGTTGGAAATTATTGGTTCAGAGTTTACTAAATAATATTTATGGAAACCTACGAAACTTGATTATTGGAAAAGTGTACTCTAGTGAAGATTTAGCCTATTATACAAAGGGAAGTTATTATCCTAATCTAATAATAGCAAATATCGATACTGCATTGAATAGTGCACTATTTCCAGCAATGTCACACGAGCAGGAGGATGTGGCGCGTGTAAAGCTTATCGCGAGACGTTCTTTATCTATGTGTTCTTATGTTTTGAGTCCAGTTTTGGTTGGATTTGCAGTAACAGCTCCTACAATTGTAAATCTTGTGTTAACAGCAAAATGGCTTCCAATAGTACCATTTATCAAAATTTTTTGCGCAAGCTTGATGTTAAGACCAGCGTTGACAGCAATGCTTCAAGCTGTAAAGGCTGTTGGAAATAGCAATTTAGTGTTAAAATATGACATACCATTGAGAATTATAGGAATATGCTTAATAATTGTTACTGTTAAATTCGGTACAATATACATTGCATTAGGAGAGGTCGTTGTAGAAATTGTAGGATTATTTCTATATTCAATTGCTTGTAAAAAGTCTATAGACTATTCATTATTTGAGGTGCTAAAAGACGTAATTCCTAATATATTAGGGGCAATTATAATGGGAATAATTGTTTATTTCGTAGGCTTATATTTTTATAGTATACCTAATGTAATATGTTTATTAATTCAAATATTTGCTGGTGTTGTGTCATATATAGGAATATCATTATTGACAAAGAATGAAAATTTTATGCAAGTATTAAAGATAATAAATAAGCGATAGATTTTGTTTTGATTAATTCATATTGTCAATCTGAAGTGAGCTACGTTAGTTGTTATTCAATGATTAAAAACTGGGTGCTGGAAAAGTGTAGTTTGAATATTGAATAAAAGTGAAAATAATGTATGTTTGTTCTATGATAATAGATAGCATTAACTATAGCTATGAGGATGCTGCAAAACTTCGTTTTGCAGCATCCTTTCCTATTTCTTCGATGTTATTTTGAGATTTATGATGAAAATGGCTTCCTCTAAGCCATATCTAATTCCCATTCTTGCTGTATTTTTGCCAGCTTTTTTAAATTCATACATGCAAAGGTAAGCGCGACCTTCATTCTTATGCGCGCCTTGCCATACATCTGTGTATATCTGAAACCGTGATTCTCTTTAGCTGTACCAAAGATTCTTTCTATGGTTTCTTTTATGTGAGAGTATAATTCTTTCATTCCTTCTGTGTATCGGATATCTTCACATGCTTCCATATATTCTTCCCATACATGTCTGGTTACTACTTTGACATGATTTTTACTAGCTATGCACTGACCTAGGAATTCACATTTTTCGTATATGTGACCACAACTTTTGTACTCCTTATATCCGTCTCTGTTTGTAGTACTGTATTTTAAGATTTGATTATTCGAATATATGTAGCAGTCATTGTATTCATCATAGACATACTCATACTTTTTGAAGAAGCCATCTTTTTGTTTGTGGACTCTTGTATGGAAAAACAGGTTTTACACCATCATCAAGAAGGAGTTTTGCTATGGCAGGAGTTTTATATCCAGTATCAACAATACATTTTTCCATTCCAATGTTTTCTAGCTTATCATAAAAGGCCCTTAAAAGTTCTGCTGTCATGCTCGTTACCTGGATTGACATCAAAACCTAAAATCCATCCGTTTTTATCACAAGCTGTTTCTATTCCATAAGCAAAGACATGCTTGTGCTCGCCCTTTCTAAACCATCCGCTTTCAGGAGCAGTAGTACTATATTTGATTGTTTTACCATCCAAAGGAATATCATCAGTGTAGTCTTCAAAGTTATCATTTCCACCTGATGAACCTGAAGAATTGTTATCATCATCCTTGTCTTTTAATGGCTTTTTACCATGAGCAGCTCTGTCTGATGTTATCTCTTTTCTTAGCATCTCTTCATAGAACAAGGCTTCCTGTTGAGCGATTCTTTTCTGCATCTTTTTATTATTAGCTCTTGCTTTTACATGAGTAGCATCAACAAAAACTTCTGTTGGATCAATCAGTTTGAAACGATAGCATTCCTCTAAGATGCGCTGAAAAATTTGTTCAAATAAATCAGTACCTTCAAATCGTCTTGAATAGTTCTTTCCGAAAGTAGAAAAATGAGGGACTTTATCATAGAGTTCGAGCCCTAAGAACCATCTAAAAGCAACATTCACCTCAATCTCTTTTATAGTTTGACGCATGCTTTTTATTCCGTATAAATATTGAATCAGCGGGATTTTGATTAGAGTAACAGGGTCAATACTTGGACGACACTGATCTGGAGAATATTTGTCTCTGACTAAATCATAAATAAAGGACCACTCAATAGCCTTATCAATGATTCTAAGAAGATGATCTTGAGGAACCAAATCATCTGTACATACAAATTCAATCTGCTTTCTAGCCTTCTCGTTTTGTTCTGTAATCATTATTCTACCCCCTTGTTTTGATAGTTCTATTATACCAAAAAGTGGCTAGAAAGCTTGTGAAATCAAGGCTTTCTAAGGATTTAGATAGTCTAAAAATGAAAGAACTGGAGTCTGCCGACTCCAGTTCCTCCTTATTAAAAAGAAAAGGTCGCGTCGCCGCGACACTTTGTCTACACTCTGAGAGGGGCTGGATTACTCCAACCCCTCTTAAAGTTTTAGCAATTAATTAATTATTAATTTAGATGGATAATTTGATTTAATTGTTTTAGGTACTATAGAATTTGAGATTTCTAGCAAATTTTTGTTGTGATTATCGAAAATAATACTTATGTCACCATCTATTGTACAATTATTTATTGATGAACTGATATTATAAGTAGGTAAGAATACACGAGTCTTCGAGTTAAATGAAATAGTTCCTCCATCTATATACAAAAATGTACAGAAATCAAGAATATCAACGTCAAGATTAAAATTATTGTCGTTTAATACAATTTTTGAACTAGCGGTTGATTTGTCGGTATATTCGAATCTCAAGCTTTCTGCATTAATTGTAAAATTGTTTGAATTGATGTTTTTAGAACTTTTTAACTTAATTCTTGCAGGAAAGGCCTGAGTAAGTACAGTTGTATTATTGGAAAATGTTAAATTATAACAGTCGAATATATACAAATATCCATAATTAGTTTTGTCATCCAGTAAGTTTGTTATATTTGTAGTGTTATTGCTGAATACAATATTACCAGCTCCTAGTAGTTTTATGCCAGTATTAATATGTCCATTACCTGTGATAGCATTATTCTCAACATTAACTGTTGAAATAGGAGATCTTAAATTTACAGCAATTATATTGTCGGAAACCATGTCGTTATTGGCGTTATTAATTACGCAATTAGTTATTGATATATTTGTTATATCAACTGATGATCTACCCCAAATGGCAATATTTTCATCCCATCCAGTATGGAAAAAAGAGCAATTTATTGCTTTTACATTGGAGATTGGATATTTGCACCCATAGACCCAAAATGCGCCACCTATTCTACATGCGGCAGTATTTTTTATTTCGCAGTTTGATAATAATATGTTTGAAATAGGACCATTATCGGAATTAATCCAAAATGTTGTATAATAGTATGGAGAACTATTATCACATTCGAATGAACATCGATTAAAACTGCATGAATCAGAAGTATCTATTTTAATGAGTGCGGAGCCAATGTTAGTTTTTTGGTCATATGCGATGTTATCCGATAATTTAAACGATAGATTGGAAGCATTAAAGTTTTTACATTTTAATCTGAAATTCCAGTTTATATTAGGTGGAATTGATGAACAATTAAATATTAGAACCGATGAGTCAAAAGACTCACCTGTCATGGTTAAGGCATTTGATATTGTTATTTCAGATGTAAATAAATATTGACCAGAAGGAAAATATAAATTTTTGTACTTTGTGCATAATTCCTTAAATATAGCAGAATTATCAAAATGGCCATCTCCAATCATTCCGTAATCGCAGACATTGATTTGAGATGGTGATGTGTTTTTTGAAACTGAAGTGCCTATAACTTTATAATGATTATCTTGAAAAATTATTTTATTCCACGACAAACTAATTCCTTGCGATAAATAATTTGTGTAGTCAGGAGATGTAACAATCGCTTTAACTACAGAATCATTACCATATAGTTCAGAAGCCGTATTAATCAATCCATCTCCAATGCATGTCATAGTACCAGTTTCTGCATTTTCTACATAAAACATTGCCTCAATATTCCCCGAAGATAAAGGGATAATATCATCGTCTATAGATACAAAATTCCCAGCAAATGCATAACAGAATACGCCTAACATAATTACTAGGAAAGATTGTATTATTTTTTTATAGGTAAAGTATTCTTTAATATTCATAAGATATTCCTCAATAACAAATTTTTAAGTATTATACATAAATTACCACCATTTGAACAGTTTCTTTACGAATTTGAAAATACTATTGAAGAACTGGGTTATTGATGATTGCTGATCGTCATTTGCGGTATGGGGAGTTTCTTCTGCTTGTGCAGTTTCTTCTTTTGCATTTTCATTATCGACATTAGCTGCTTCTGTACTATCGGAACTAATTGGAGTTTGCTCCTCCTCAGCGACAATTGTTTCGGTTATTGTATCTTTTATTATAGATTGGCTATTATCGTTGTTTTCATTATCATTAGCTTTAGTAATAGCAGGTTCTTCTAGTAACGGCTCTTCTATTAATTTTTCAGATTCATCTTCGATATTCTCTTCTTGAATAGGTTCAGCGTTAGTTTCCTCATGTGTTTCCGGAGATGAAGGTTCGGAAGGAATAGGATAATCTTCTATATCGTTTTGTGGCTCATCTTCACTTATATCAGGAATTACCTCTGGAACAGATTCAGGTATATCCATTGTTTCATCATCTTCGCTATCATCATAAAAGGCAGGAATATCAATAAGTGGTTTATCTATTATATTACTGAAATCGCTTTGCACAGCATCCATATTTAAAGAGATATCAATATTTTGATATTCTTCTGGAAGGGAATCCGATTCAATTGAATAATGTATACTTTCACCCGTGGTACTTCTAACATAAATTGACCTAAGTGAATAGGTACCGGATGAATAATCTGTTGTAATGTCAGGACTGGCACACCAGCAATCGTTTGAGGTATACACGAATTCATCAGTAATGAAATCGAAATACTTTCCTTGAGCTAAGCCTACATTTATAAATTTATTTTCACCATAGTTTGCAAAACAAACCTGAGCATATTCGATATCGTAATCATCCTGTGAGATATTTACTGAAATTACAGGATTTGGTCCACCTAATGAAAATGATTGATTCGAAATTGAAAATGAAATCGAAGGAGCAAATTCTTCTTCCTCGTCAGGCTTTTTGTCACCACAGAAAATACAGATATCATCTTCACCGTATTCACATGGTTCAATTTCTTCATAAGTGCATTCGGTGGCAGCTTCGTCCTCGCTATCTTCATCTGGTTCAATCATTTCAGTGCAGGTTACTGTATGTGTGCCATCTTTATTACCTGTGTATTTGAAAGTGTGAACATGTACATTTTGGTCATCTTCCTCTGATTCCTCTGTAATAGATGCATCATCTTCTTCCGCTTTGTCGTCTTCAGCAGCATCTTTTACATCGGTTTGTTCGTCGTTTTCTTTATCTTCACTATCATCTTTTACATCTTTTTCTACGTCTGACTCATCAGGTAGTTCAACTTTTGGTTCATCTTTTGGATTTGGTGTATCTGATACATTATCGACCTTTGGAATTTCAGGAACATCATTATTATTGTTTTCAGGAGCAGGAATAGGATTATCGATTACTGGTTCGGGCTCCGTAGGAACATCATTTGATTGTGTGATGGGGGCGTTTTCACTGTTATTTACTTGTGCTGGCTGCGGATTTTCATCTGCATCAGACGCAGTAGCTGATGCAAGTATAGGATTTAGAGCAAGAATGAAAACAATTAGAATTGCATAATGTTTTTTCATAAGATATAACAGCTCCTTTCATAGTGCAATCGTCACTAATTAAAGTCTAGAAAAACTGTATGGAGATTCTGTGTAATCTTTGAAAAAAGAAATCGAAAAAAATGTAGGAAAATCAAGGGTTTGCTAGATGTTGGGGTTGACTTTTGGAGGAAACGAAATGTGGGAAAGAAAAAAGAAAGTTTACATGTTGTAAAAAGCGACAACAATTCTATGAATTAAAAAGTACTGCCTAGCAAATATTCACATAAATAAATAAACGTATAGTAATTTGAATGCAGAACGTTTAAAATACTTAAGGATTATTTTGCATAATATATTTAAATTAAAGGGGTAGAATATGAGAACATATTTAGTAACAGGTGGAGCAGGCTTCATCGGAAGTAACTATATTCACTACATGTTTAAGAAGTACGATAACGAAATCAGAATTATCAACGTAGATAAGCTTACATACGCTGGAAATCTCGAGAACCTTAAGGATATCGAGAACCGCGATAACTATACATTTGTAAAGGCAGATATCTGCGATAAGGAAGCAATCCGAAAGGTATTTGCTGAGAACGATATCGATAGAGTTGTACATTTCGCTGCTGAGTCACACGTAGACCGTTCAATCAAGAATCCAGAGGTTTTCGTTCAGACAAACGTACTTGGTACAGCTGTAATGCTTAACTGTGCAAAGGAAGCATGGGAGCTTCCAGATGGTACATTCAAGGAAGGCAAGAAGTTCCTTCATGTATCTACAGACGAAGTTTACGGTTCTCTTCCAGACGATGACAACGCATTCTTCTATGAGACAACACCATACGATCCACATTCACCATACTCAGCTTCAAAGGCAACATCAGACATGCTTGTAAAGGCTTACATGGATACATACAAGTTCCCTGCAAACATTACAAACTGCTCTAACAACTATGGCCCTTACCAGTTCCCTGAGAAGCTTATTCCACTTATCATCAATAACGCACTTCAGGGCAAGGATCTTCCTGTTTACGGTGATGGTAA
>NZ_FOQF01000001.1 GCF_900113655.1 Pseudobutyrivibrio sp. OR37
CTTGGAGGTGATTCTTATTAGTAACAACAATCCTGTAGATGAAATAAGAACTAAATATATCCAAAATCCACCTGAAGGAATGACGGCATCTGACATCAAAGCTATGAGCGATGATGATTTATTAGATATGCACTATTTCCTTGAAGATGATGATTTTGATCCAGAAGATGAAGTAGGTGCAGAAGGTTTTTATATCTTCTAAGTAATACTTCTTGTTTTCATGCCCGCCTCCGCGCGGGCCTTTTTAGTTCAAGATTTCTCCGAAGGAGAAATTTCCTATAAAGTAAAAAAGAGCCCTCAGGAAGCCTGAGAGCTCTTTAATAATTTAAGTATAATTAGAACTTACCAGCTGTAGCAGCTTCCTCAACTGATACGGCTACAGCAACTGTAGCACCTACCATTGGGTTGTTACCCATACCGATAAGACCCATCATCTCAACGTGTGCAGGAACTGAAGATGAACCAGCGAACTGAGCATCTGAGTGCATACGTCCAAGAGTATCTGTCATACCGTATGAAGCAGGACCTGCTGCCATGTTATCTGGGTGAAGTGTACGTCCTGTACCACCACCTGAAGCAACTGAGAAGTACTTCTTACCAAGGTCTACGCATTCCTTCTTGTATGTACCAGCTACTGGATGCTGGAAACGTGTAGGGTTTGTAGAGTTACCTGTGATAGAAACACCAACGTTCTCGTGATGCATGATAGCAACACCTTCCTGAACGTCATCAGCGCCGTAGCACTTAACTGTTGCACGAAGACCGTTTGAGTATGCCTTCTCTGAAACGATGTTAAGCTTAGCTTCCTTGTAATCGTACTTTGTCTCAACAAATGTGAAACCGTTGATACGTGAAATAATCTGAGCAGCGTCCTTACCAAGACCGTTAAGAATAACGCGAAGTGGCTTCTGACGAACTTTGTTTGCCTTTTCAGCGATACCGATAGCACCTTCAGCAGCAGCGAATGACTCGTGACCTGCTAAGAAACAGAAGCACTCTGTCTCCTCCTCAAGGAGCATCTTTCCAAGGTTACCATGTCCAAGACCTACCTTACGGTGATCAGCAACAGAACCTGGGATACAGAAAGACTGAAGTCCCTCTCCGATTGCTGCAGCTGCATCAGCAGCCTTGCGGCAGTTTTTCTTAATAGCGATTGCAGCACCTACAGTGTAAGCCCAGCAAGCGTTCTCGAAGCAGATAGGCTGAATCTTCTTTACCTGCTCGTATACATCAAGACCTGCGTCCTTTGTGATTTTCTCAGCTTCTTCAATTGAGCTGATACCATACTTATTAAGAACTGCATTGATCTGATCAATTCTTCTCTCATATGATTCAAATAAAGCCATTTTTGTTTCTCCTTTCCTATTTTATTCCTGACGTGGATCGATAATCTTAGCAGCATCGTCAACACGACCGTACTGGCCCTTTGCCTTTTCCCATGCTGTGTTAGGATCATCACCCTTCTTAATGAAGTCTGTCATCTTTCCAAGAGAAACAAACTGATATCCGATAACTTCGTTATCATCATCAAGTGCGATACCTGTTACATAGCCTTCAGCCATTTCAAGGTAACGAACACCCTTTTCCTTTGTTGCGTACATTGTACCAACCTGTGAACGAAGACCCTTTCCAAGATCCTCAAGACCAGCACCGATTGCAAGACCATCATCAGAGAATGCAGACTGTGTACGTCCGTAAACGATCTGAAGGAAAAGCTCTCTCATAGCTGTGTTGATTGCATCGCAAACAAGGTCTGTATTGAGAGCCTCAAGGATTGTCTTACCCTGAAGGATCTCAGCTGCCATAGCTGCTGAATGAGTCATACCTGAGCAACCAATTGTCTCAACAAGTGCTTCCTCGATAATACCATTCTTAACATTTAAAGATAATTTGCAGGCACCCTGCTGTGGAGCACACCAGCCAACACCGTGTGTGAAACCGCTAATGTCAGTAATCTGCTTAGCGTTTACCCATTTTCCCTCTTCTGGGATAGGAGCTGGTTCATGCTTTGCGCCCTTTGCTACAGGACACATGTTTTCTACTTCTTTTGTGTAAATCATTGTAGAACTCCTTTCTTCGTTCAAATACCATTAACATATTGCTACTACATTAATGACATGATAAATAAGCGCACTTGCGCGTTATTGATTACATTTTCTCACTTTCTGAGTATTTAGTAAAGTCTTAATTTAGGATTTTGTTAAAAAATTATCTAAATCTTTAGAAACTGTGACCGCCGCTTGAATGTCCACCAGATGAATGACTACTGAAAGAACCGCTTGAATGGCTGCTTGAATGGCTACTTGAATGGCCGCCACTATAACCTCCGCTATAAGATGAGCCGCCTCCGAAAGATGAGCCAGAAGATTCAACAGCCCTTACAATATGTCGTTTTGCAGTATCATAAACAGTAGCTGTAGCAATAACTCCCGCTCCTGTCATAATAATCTCACGTTCTTCTGTATCCAGGCTAAGCTTTGATCTCTTTCGCATTGCTATGAAAAATGGCAGCAAGAACCCAATAATTAGCGATATTAGTGCTGTAACAATGATTCGCATAGGTCGAAGCACAAAGCCATCATTCACGATAACATCAGCCTGTTCAAAGGCATTCAATATGCAGTCGTAATATTCTCCATTCATAGCATATCTATATACATTATCTGTAACATCCTGCTCGTCGGATTTTTTTAATAAAAATCTGGTGTCACCATAGCCTGAAAGAATGATTTCTCTGTGATACATGTCTATGATGAAAGCAATTCCAGCCTGAGTATCATCATATTTATTATTATAATAAGACTCCAAGATTTCATCAGTGCTTCTGCCAAAATCATTTTCCTCTGTAGTTACAGCAACATAATTTAAATTTCCATCTAGAGATTCTAAATACTTTTGCAAATCATCACGTTCATCCTCTGTAAGAAGCTTCGCGTCATCAGCAATATAAACATTGGAAGCTGCAGCTTTGGCACTATAGGATATAGCCAAAAGCATAATGAAGCAAATCAAAAAATAATATAATTTACGCACGATTAAGCCCTCCTCCTGTCTTTAAAAATTGTGGAGATGGGTGTGTTGCATATCTGTTGTATTCATCAACAATTGCTTTGACAGAAATAACAATCACAACAAATACAACAATAAGTGCACCGTAATAAACGAAATCATTAGGTAAATTAATTAGTCGTACAATCAAGGCCATTCCCCAGCTGATTATGCCAAGGCTCATAACCTTTTTATCCCCTTCTTTGACGCTTATTAATGCAAAAACAACCAGCACAATACTTGCCAAATAGCAGGTAAACTTAAAAAAGTGTAGCAAAACAATCAATGCCTCAACAAAATAATAAAAAGCTATTGGCGCAAAAAATAATAACGCTATTCCAACCACACCAAGGGTAGCCAGACCATTACTTATAACGCTTTTTATGCTCTTAGATTTCTTTTGCTCAACACTCTGCACGCGCATGGTTTTTGAAAGATTTTCCCTTGATGCAAAATACCCCTTATCATCCAAATGATTGTCAAATCGATATGTCTTGTAGGCTAATTTTGCACCTATATAGGCAATAAGCGAAGAAACTAGTGCAGCAAAGACGCAAAGATTCTTTATATCATAACTAAAACTTGCAATAAAACTACTTAAATATAAAATAATGAAAATAAAAATAGAGGTTATAAAGCCTGTTCTAAAAAGTTTTCTTTTATCAATTGGCATATCCACATAGGTCTTACCAGTTTGGCCATTGATTACAGAATAGGCTACTCTATCTCCATAGCTTGTAGTCAAAAAATACATTGGCAAATAAACACCTTCAGTACCATTGCTTTTTATTTTGTTAATAAGCTCTTTATTTATTTTCTTTTCCTCCTCAGAATTCAGAGGATAACTACAAGTCTCTTTTTTTGTCTTTTGCTTAAGATAGTCAATTGCTTTTTCTGTTGATTCTCCCAAATATAATTCCATATCCACTGTAGAATTTTCAACATAAAAGCCAGCTAAGTAATTTGGATTAAATTCACGTAAATCCTCCATTGAGAAGGGTTCCAATTGACTTGAAATAGTATCATCCAAAGATTGAGAAGCATCATAAGGAATTTGAATATGGTCTACATCATAGGACAAATTCACATTAGCCTTATCAGTATATTCATAATCCCCAAGGGCATAAATGTGCTCTCCCCTATACTCAAAGCTGTCGTGTAACTCAAAATCATATAGATAATATGGCATATATAATCCAACCATCTTATTTATATTCTCATCTTTGTTTAGTCCATCAGGGGTGAAGGGAATACCCTTTGTCGCTTTCTCATACTTTTCCTTAGCAAGTTCTTTATGGATAGTAAAAGGAATAATGTATTTTGGAACACCTGTCTTAGAGAATTTTTCCTCCATAGTAGCCTGAGTTCCGCAATATGGACAAAACTCCATACCATCGTTATCAATAAGCTGTATTTCTCCAGCACAATTTGGACAGATATAGATTCTCGTATCCATACCTGCCTCTTCAATCTTTACAGGACTTTTATAGTCTGCGGATTTATAGTAATGACCACAGGAAGTACATTTTAATTTTCCTGACTTAGGAGAAAATATCAGTTGCCCATTACAATTAGGGCAGGGAAACATTGTTGCCATTTAAATCTCCTAACTATGGTCTTTTAGTACCACAATTTACACAAAAATTACCAAAGTTTTCATTTCCGCAATTTGGGCAGAACCATCTATTTCCTGTAGCTGTGCCGCCATTTGCTGCACCTGGTATCTGATTAGCACCTGCAGTAGCTGCTCCAGCATTTAATAAATCCTGAGCGTTTGCTCCACCAGCCTGCATTGCCATATTCATTCCCATAAAGCCCATCATAGCCCCATTAGGATTGCTTGCTGCATTTCTCATAGCCTCTGCCTGTGCACCTATTAATGCTGCACCTGCCATAGACTGATTTCTAAAGGCACCAGTCTTTTGAAGTTCTTTAAGAGTAGCTGCATCCTCATCAGGAATTATAGTTGTAAGAATCTGAACAGATGTAATTGCAAGACCGTATTTATTTGTCCAATCTGAGTTAAGCTCCTCTCCCATAGCTTCAGACATTTCCTTAGTGTAACTAGGAATTGCCGAAGGTCTTACACCTAAATTAGTAAGCTTTCCAAGAGCTGGCTGTAAAGCTGCAACAAATGTAGCTCTAAGCTGGTCCTGAATATCTTCTATTGTATACTCATCCTTAACATTTCCAGCCAAAGAAACATATAGCTGAGTAGGATCAGAAACTCTCATGCTGTAATTTCCGTTACATTTAAGAGTTGTATCCATATCAAGACCAACATTATTATCAAGAATTCTAAAAGGAATTGGGCTAGGTGTACCAAACTTAAGTCCAACAATATCCTTTGTGTTTACAAAATAAACCCTCTGCTGAACTGGTTTTTCACCGCCAAAAGTAAATCTACGGCCAAACTCCTTGAAAATATCGCCGAAATCTCCAGCAAAAATTGATGCTGAGCCGTTCTCTTCCCACTCATAAGCACCTGGCTCTGCTGCCACATCTATAACCTTTCCGCTATCAACCAAAATAGCGCACTGACCTTCATTAACAATAATGGCAGAGCCCTTTGTAATTACGTCAGCATCCCCTTTTGTATTAGAGCTTCTTCCAGAAACCTTATGGTCTGCTCTTTTAACTAAAGTATCAGCAGACATGGAATCTGAGACAAACAGTTCTTTCCACTGATTAGCAAGTTCACCTGAAACTGAACCTTTAAATGCTTGTATTAATCCCATTTTTTTCCTCCCAAATAAAATAGTCTTTATACATTTTACCAAAAAGGACTCATTCTATAAAGAATGAGTCCCAAGATATTTAAAATAATTAATTTTTCTTAACGATGTTGTCCTGGCTCTTAAAAATGCTGTCAGCCTCTACAACTCCACGAACTGGGGAAAGAGGATATACATTTGAACGAGGGCAAACTACAGTACCAGGATTCAGTACAGAATTGCAACCAACCTCAACGTTGTCTCCAAGCATAGCTCCGAATTTCTTTAATCCTGTTTCAATTTTCTCTCCATCGCGAGATTTTACAACAACAAGTGTCTTATCCTGCTTTACATTGGATGTAATAGAACCAGCACCCATGTGTGACTTGTAGCCTAAAACAGAATCTCCAACGTAATTGTAATGTGGAACCTGAACATTATTAAAAAGAACTACGTTCTTAAGCTCTGTAGAGTTACCAACTACGCAGTTCTTACCTACGATAGCTGAACCTCTAATAAAGGCACACTGTCTAACCTCTGCATCTTCATCGATGATAAGTGGACCGTGAAGATATGCTGAATCGAAAACTGTAGCAGATTTTGCTACCCAAATATCCTCGCCTCTCTTCTCATACTTTTCTGGATCAAGAGTAGGACCAAGCTTCTTAATAAAATCAGAAATCTCTGGAAGAACCTCCCAAGGATATTCCTTACCCTCAAATAAATCCTTTGCGATAGTCTCGCTTAAATTATACATAGATTTAATTTTGCACTGTTTCATGTTTATACTCCTATCATGCATTATTGTTGACCATTGTAATTTTCAAATTCGAATTCTGTTCTGAATTCATCATTGAGCTTTATTCTCGCATCAAAGAATAAACCTTTTTTACTCAAAAATCCAGTGATAACATCAGTTTTCTTTTCATTAACTAATTTAATGAATTGATCTTCCGGAATATCAACACCTGCAATCTTGCCCACATAGAAGCTGCAGCTGTCTACATTATCCCTAACATTATTTTTACAATGATAACCAAAATGATTCTTAATTATAGGCTCACCACACTTTGGGCACTTAACATTAGGAAGAACCTTTTCATCATCCTCAAAAACAAACTTGATACCAGATACCTTTCCTGTTTCATCCTTATTAAGTGCCAGCTTAGCATCAAACTTTGTACCCTTCTTTGATTTAAAGCCAGTTATAGTAGATGTTATACCTTCTTTTAATAATTCCTTTACCTGTGCTTCTTTAAGCTTTACTCCAGCAACCTGGCCTATATTAAAGCCGCAGGAATTATCAGGATCATCCTTTTTATAATTGCTACAGCCATATCCAAATGGTGTTACAACAATCTTTCCTCCACAAAGAGGGCAAACTACATCCTTAATATCCTTTGCTTCAACATTGTCAAAATCAAAGGATACTTCGGTTTTACCTGTCTCTTCATTTTTCTTAAGCACAAGGCATGCATCAAACTTCTTGCCAGACTTTCCTTTGAAGCCGCGTATTGTTTTGGATCTGCCTTCTGTTAATAATTCTTTAGCATCAGCATCTGTAAGCTTTTTAGAAGCTATTTCACCAAGAACAAAGCCGCATTTATTTTCCTGATCAAAATACTTTTCGCAGGCGAATCCAAAATTTGTCTTTATAATTCTGCCACCACAATCTGGACACTTAACATCAGCAATATAATTTGGCTCTACATCATCAAAATCAAATACTACTTCTGTTCTTCCTGTCTCTTCGTTTTTCTTAAGTACTAGTCTTGCGTCAAATTTCTTACCAGACTTGCCTTTAAAGCCTCGAAGTGTTTCTGTCTTTCCTTTAAGCAAAAGTTCTGTAACAGCGCCACCACCAATATTCTTGCCAGCGATGGTCTTTCCTATATAAAATTTACAAGAGTTTTCATCCTTTGAGCTGAAATTGGCGCAGCCAAAACCGCTTGGGCGAATTAAAATATCCCCTCCACAATCTGGACATTTACAGCCTTCCAGCTTTTCGGCTTCAATTCCATCGAAATTAAAGCTTAATACCTTTCTGCCTTCTTCATTTTCTTTAAGCTGAAGCTTTGCACTAAACTTTTGATTAGTTTTAGATTTGAAACCGCTTAAAACATCTGTAATGCCATCAGCTAAAAGCTTTCTAAGCTCCTCCTCTGAAAGCCTACGTCCTGCTATTTCTCCAACAGAGAAATAGCATTGGTTTTCCTCCTGAAAGCGATGCTCACAGGCAAATCCATAACCAGTTTTTACGATTCTTCCGCCACAAACAGGACAGAATAAATCTTCAATATATTCAGTTGGAGTTTCTGAGAAATCGAAGCTTACATTAAACTCCCCATCCTCATTTTTACCAAGCTTAAGTACAGATTTGAAAGGTTTGTTTGATTTACTCTTGAAGCCTTCTATTAAATCTGTCTTACCTTCTAGAATAAGCTTTTTAAATTGTTCCTCATCAAGGTCCACTCCAGCTATAGTACCAATGCTAAATCTACATTTAATTTCATCATTCGTGTAATTACTACAGCCATATCCAAAGGATGTGGTAGTGAGTTCGCCACCGCAGGCAGGACACTTAATACCAAGTGGCTTTCTGGTGGCAAGGCCCTTTGATTCCTTTCCGGTAAATTGATTGATATTAAGTGCAATAGTTTGAGTAAGATCCTGCTCTATCATATTTTTAGTTTCTGAGCGGATATATTCCTCAAGCTCCTGGCGATAATCTGCAAACTCTACAGTTCCATTGATAATCCCCTCAAGGCCCTTTTCCCAGTTTGCAGTTTGTTCTGGCTTTAGAAGGCTAGGGGTGGTTAATAAAACAACCTCGTAAATCATCTCTCCTAACTTTTCAGGAGTGATAACCTGAGTTTTATTATTCTGATTCAAATATCCTATTCTTACCAGCTTTTCAAGAATTTCACCTCGAGTGGCAGAAGTACCAATACCAGTGGTTTTGATCTGCTCTCTCAGCTCTTCATCCTCAATTAATTTTCCTGCATTTTCCATAGCAAGAATAAGCGAACCAGAGGTGTATCTCTTTGGAGGGGAGGTTTTTCCCTCTTTTAATACGAAGGTATTTACATTGATGGAATCCCCAATATTACAATTTTCCACGAATTCAACGAACTTTTCCTTTGAAAAATCCTCTTCTTCATTATCAGAATCTTCGTTTTCCTCTGGATTGTCTGCATTTTTATTTTTTGGAAGTCCGGCTATTTCTAGGTAACCAGGTTTGACTAACAATTTAGCTCCGGCAAAAAAACTTTCTGATTCAATCTTAACTTCAAGCTTAACATTTTTATATTCAGCCGGTGGGTAGAATATAGACAGAAATCTGCGTACTATCAAATCATATACTCGTTGGCTAAGACTGGAAAGATTCTCGATACCATTACACTGACCTGTAGGAATAATGGCATAATGGTCGGTAACCTTGCTATCATCTGTATAGTTGGTCTTTTCAATGCCGATATATTTTCTATCTGCCAAAATTTCATGAACATATTTAGCGGTAGGTCCATAAGACTGAAGCTTATTTAAGTTTTTATTTATTTCCTTTGCTACTGCTGTAGTAAGGACTCTGGCATCTGTACGAGGATAGGTAGTATATTTCTTTTCGTAAAGCTCCTGAATAATATCAAGAGTCTGGGCAGGAGATATTTTAAATCTCTTAGAACATTCAGACTGAAGCTCCGCTAAGTTAAATAACAGGGGTGCCTTTTTCTTAGATATTCCAGCATCTTTACCAGATATTACAGCATCTTTATCAGTTAAATCGTCAATTAACTTTTCAGCGGAAGCTTTTTCTTTAAAGCCATTTCCCTTATCCCCATATAATAATGGTGACTCAAAATATTTAGAGCTTTCAACTGCCTTCCATTCAGCAGGAAAATTTACATCAGAAAACTTTCCTATAACCTTGAAGAAAGGATCTTCATTAAAGCCTCGTATTTCTCGCTCCCTTTCAACTACCATACCAAGCACACAAGTCATAACACGACCGATAGCTATAGCTGAGTAACTGGTGGTAGCTGCAGCATCGTTAATTAATCTTCCATATTTAACAGAAAGTGCGCGAGAAAAATTAATGCCCAAGCTGTAATCCTCTATAGTACGCATAATTCCAGAAGCGCCCAGTTTAGCATAATCACTCATAGGCTTGGCTTCCTTAATACCACGGATAATTTCTTCATCAGTCTGGGAATCAATCCATACACGAAGCTCGGTCATGCCCTCTCGAACACCACCAAAATTTCTAATATTTTCTTCGATTGTCTGTCCTTCCTTTCCCGAGTCACCTGCCCAATAAACAGTGTCAATATCCTCACGATGAAGAAGACCATTTACAACCTTATACTGCTCTTTAGCGGATTCAACTACTCCATACTTGTAATCCTTTGGAAGGAATGGTAAATCCTCTAAATTCCAGTTTTTATATTTAATATCATATTCTTCTGGATAAACCATTTGAACTAAGTGTCCATAGCACCAGCTAATCACATATTCATTATTTTCAATAAATCCATTCTGATTGCCCGATACCTTAAGCACTCTAGCAAAATCTCTCGCAACAGATGGTTTCTCTGTGATAATTAAACTCTTTCCCAAATCACTAAACTCCCTAAAAATTAATTTTAAAATTAACAAAAGTCGAAGCCTTTGCAAAAAGTGCAAAGGCTTCAAACATTATTAACTATTTAATTATATCAATTACAGCTCTGTCATGTCTACCAGAACAATAGATTTATTTTCCTTTGAAAGCTCTAGAAGCTTGCTATCAAATCTGGTAGCTGAGAAAAGGAAAATAGTATTTGCTGTTATTTTTGCCTGGCCCATTGATTCAAGAAGCTTTTCATAAGAATCATAGCCCATTGACTTTTCTGTCCAATTGCATATACCCACAACATTTTCTCTGTTATCACTTTGACCTATTACATCGATGGTGCCTTCTTTACCAAGCCATGTACCAATCTTCACAAGCTTAATAGGAAGCTGACCTACCATATTTAAAAGATGTAAATATTCGCGACACACATCTACAAAATATCCCTGTAAATATTCATCAAGCTTTGGCTCAATGAAAGTGTCGTAGAATTTTTCTGGTGTGTAAGATATAAGCTCTGACAAATGTGGATATATAAATGTAAACCAGAAGTTTATATATGGATCCACAATTCGGTAGATACCCTTTTTGGTATTATCCCATCCACCAGTTTCAAAGGAAACCACCTTGTCTATAACATCAAATGCAGCAAGATTCTTCATGTAAACAGAAATCTTAGCTCTTGAATAGCCAGTATCTTCAAATAAATCATTTAACTTTTCATGGCCTGCAGCAATTGAACCTAGGATTGTATCATAGCAAGAAAGCTCTCTAAGTTCTGAAGATATATATCCTTCAGCTGCTGAATATAGAAATCCCGTAGGGGAAAGAATATTTTCACACACATTAGCCTTAATAGATTTTCTACCGTTCCATCTATCAAGATATTCTGAAACACCACCAATGATTCCGTAAGTGCTCACGCACTGTGCCACAGTGTAATTAGGAAAAGCCCTAACCACATCAAGGAAGGTATGATTTTCAAGCTTAATCTTTTCATCTATATAATTCTTTGATTCAGGAGCAAGTTCTAAAAGCGTATTTTCCGACCAAACGATAGATGAGCTGACAAGAATAATCATAACCTTGCCAGGATAAAGCTTTTTGTTTTTTAAGGCCTTGAGACTTTCAAGGAGATTATTAGTCTTTTTAACCGCATACTGTGCTTCATCAATGATAACTACAAGCTTAGAGCCATCCTTTGATCTAAATTTTCTAAAGACCTCCTCAAAGCTTGCACTGCCCTCAGGCTTATCGTATGTTTCACTAATCTGCTTATCAAGATAGTGTAACTGTTTAGCATCAGAGCATTGACGACTTCGATAGTAAAAATAAGCCTTACCAGTGGTAAATTCGTCTAGTAGTCCTTCCTTATCACAGCCCTGCCTTCCATACAATAAGACAAAATTATTGTCTGCAGATTGATATAACCCATCCAGTTTCTTTACTTCATTAGTGTGTGTCATAATCCATTCTCCCTAATTAGATACGATAACCAATAATTCGAGTAATATAATAACATATTTTACTTTAGCAGACTACACTAAAAAAGAATTTTATTTGAATTTAATAAAAAATCCCGTACCTTGTAGATACGGGATTGAAGTATATATTTATTTAGCTGAAATATAGCCCTGAGCCTTTAAAAGCTCTGCACAAAGAACTGCACCACCAGCAGCGCCTCTAACTGTATTATGTGATAATCCAACGAACTTCCAATCGTAAATGCTATCCTCACGAATACGTCCTACAGAAACGCCCATGCCATTCTCATAATCAACATCAAGAGCAACCTGTGGACGATTGTCTTCTTCCATGTATCTTATAAACTGCTTTGGTGCGCTAGGAAGCTTAAGCTCCTGTGGTACTCCTGAGAAATTGTTAATAGCATCAATAAGCTGCTGTTTTGTAGGCTGCTTTTTGAATTTAACGAATACTGCAGCTGTGTGACCATTTAAAACCGGAACTCTGATACACTGGCTTGTAATCTTAACATCATCTGCTGGTACAATTACGCCATTTTCAATCTTACCCCAGATTCTAAGAGGCTCCTTTTCAGATTTCTCTTCCTCACCAGAAATAAATGGGATGATATTTCCTTCCATCTCTGGCCAATCCTTAAATGTCTTACCTGCACCTGAAATAGCCTGGTATGTAGTAACAACTACTTCGTATGGTTCAAATTCCTTCCAAGCTGTAAGCACTGGTGCATAAGACTGAATAGAGCAATTAGGCTTAACTGCAACAAAACCTCTTTTTGTACCAAGTCTCTTTTTCTGGAACTCGATAACCTCCATGTGCTGTGGATTGATTTCAGGAACAACCATTGGCACATCAGGTGTCCATCTATGAGCAGAGTTGTTTGAAACAACTGGAGTCTCTGTCTTGGCATAAGCTTCCTCAATTGCCTTAATCTCGTCCTTCGACATATCTACAGCAGAGAAAACAAAATCTACTTCCTTTGCAACCTCTTCCACCTCGTTAACGTTCTTTACAATAATATCCTTAACAGCTGCTGGCATAGGTGTGTCCATTTTCCAACGTCCACCTACCGCATCTTCATAGCGTTGCCCTGCAGAACGTGGGCTAGCTGCAATAGTTGTTACCTCGAACCAAGGATGATTTTCAAGTAGAGAAATAAATCTCTGACCAACCATACCAGTTCCACCAAGAATACCGACTTTTAATTTCTCGCTCATTTCAAACATCTCCTCATTATTGTTTTTGCCACGCGGACATTTGTCCGTCATTAAATGGCATTATAATCAAAGTCACTAAAAAAAGCAAGTTTATTTTGAATATTTATACTAATTACTATCTATTGTTTAACTTCGGCAAGATTCAAGAAATTCTTTACAAGAATTAATCTCCTCTACCATAGCATCATGTCCAGGAGCGCCTACTGTTAATCTTTTATTTACACAGGTTTCCATTGAAATAGCATCGTAAATATCCTCCTCAAAAACAGGTGATATTTCCTTAAGCTCAGATAAAGACATATCATCGATAGCTATTCCCCTGTCTATACAATAAAGTACTACCTGTCCGATTATTCCATGTGCATCTCTGAAAGGTACTCCACGATTAACCAAATAATCTGCAGCATCTGTAGCATTTGTAAATCCATTTTTAGCACTGTTTGCCATGATGCCACTGTTGAAGGTCATAGTAGCAAGCATTCCATCAAACAAAACTATACAGTCATGAACTGTTTCCATAGCATCAAATGCCAGCTCCTTATCCTCCTGCATATCCTTATTGTATGCAAGTGGAATACCTTTCATTGTGGTAAGAAGTGACATCAATGCTCCGTATACCCTGCCAGTCTTTCCCCTGACAAGCTCTGCAATATCAGGATTTTTCTTCTGAGGCATAATTGATGAGCCCGTTGAATAGGCATCATCTATTTCCACAAAACGATATTCGTTACTATTCCAAATAATCACCTCTTCAGAAAAACGAGATAAATGCATTTGAATAGTAGAAAGAGCTGATAAAAACTCAATCAAATAATCTCTATCTGACACACCATCCATAGAATTAAGAGTTGGGCCATCAAATTCCAAAAGATCAGCTGTCATATATCTATCCAAAGGATAAGTAGTACCAGCTAAAGCACCAGAGCCTAAAGGGCAATAATTCATTCTGGTTCTAATATCCTTTAAGCGCAGTACATCTCTTTTTAACATCTCAAAGTATGCACCCATGTGATGAGCCAAAGTGATTGGCTGGGCCTTTTGCAAATGTGTAAAGCCTGGCATTATTGTATCGATGTGCTCTTCCATTATTCCAAGAATGGTTTCAAGCAAATGCAAAAGTACATCAGAGGTTGCATCCACCTGATCTCTTGTATAAAGTCTCATATCAAGAGCCACTTGGTCGTTACGGCTTCGTCCAGTGTGAAGCTTCTTGCCAGCATCACCTATTCTATCTATAAGATTCGCTTCCACGAAACTATGTATATCCTCATATTCAGAAGTGATTTCTAAAGAGCCGCCTTTAACATCAGCCTCAATCCCATCAAGTCCTGCAAGAATCTGGTCCCGTTCAGCCTCGGAGATAACCCCTATAGCAGCAAGCATTTTTACATGCGCTCTGCTACCACGCAAATCCTGCTCAAAAAGCTTTTGATCAAAGCTGATAGATGCATTGAAATCATAAACCATCTGGTCTGTAGACTTGGTGAATCTTCCACCCCACAACTGTGCCATAACTAATCCTCCATATTTTGTGCCTTAAACAACTGTCTCTCATTATATGAATACACGCAGCCGCAATAATCCTGCCTGTACATATCATATTCCCTTGAAATCTCTGTACTTCTTTTATAGCCCTCCTTCTTTTTAAAATCGCTAGGTAGCCAATTAACTCCAAGCTCCTTTGCAATTGAAAGGCCTATCTCATTTAGTACCTGGGAATCTTTCATTGGTGATATTGTAAGTGTTGTTGTGAAAAAGTCAAACCCTTTTTCTTTTGCTACAAGCGCAGTACGTCTAAGTCTAAGGTCGTAACACTTGTGACATCGCATTCCCTTTTCTGGCTCATGCTCCAGTCCTTTAGCTATTTGATAGAAGCTATTCTTATCATAATCTCCTTCGATAAAGTCTACTGGATGCTTTGTAGGAAACTCCTTAATAAAACGCTGCTGCTCCTTCACTCTATGATAATATTCCTCATCAGGATAAATATTAGGATTGTAATAAAAAACCGTAACATTAAAGAACTGACTAAGATATTCAATACAATAACTACTACAAGGTGCGCAGCAGCTATGTAATAATAAAGAAGGCACTTGGCCTTCTTTTAAATTTGATATTAAATTATCTAATTCCTTTTGATAGTTTATCTTATTCATTATTTATTTGCCCAAATATATAAAAATACAGTTGAAAAAACATAAATAAATGCCATGAAAAGCATGAATGGAACCTGTGATGCCATGATTCCGCAAACAATCTGTGCAATAAAAACAAGGCCATGGATCCAAAGTGGAATTTTGTTAAGTGTAGCTGCAAGAGCGGCCTCTAAGATAACCATAACGCAGGCAATAACTGGATTAATAGAAAATGCAATTATTGATACTACGATAGCTACCACAGCAAAAATTCCTAAAAATATTAAACACAAAAGAGGATAATTCTCTTTTGAAAAGAAACCTTTTACATCAAAGGATG
The DNA here is from genome assembly GCF_900113655.1 of Pseudobutyrivibrio sp. OR37. Taxonomy (GTDB): domain Bacteria; phylum Bacillota; class Clostridia; order Lachnospirales; family Lachnospiraceae; genus Pseudobutyrivibrio. Next base: position 15,546 of record NZ_FOQF01000001.1, read on the forward strand.
GTACATTTTTCTTTTTAGCTTCCATTATATTTCTCCTAATTTTTTAATCTTTTCGTTCATGTGACATTATAATAAAAACCCAGTTTTTTCTCAACAATTTCATTGATTTTTTTCCTTATATATATTAATATTTTTTTGGTAAAAAGGATACTTGCGCATTTGATAATATGATTGCGATTCCATTGGGAATTTTCTTAGGCAAAGGAATCGCCCTTGTTCGCTTTTTTGTATCGCAAGCTCACAAAAATAGCGAATCGTGCTCCGATAGCTCAGTTGGTAGAGCACCTCACTCGTAATGAGGGGGTCGTCAGTTCGAGTCTGATTCGGAGCTCTTTTTATATGTAAAAAGATGTTTTTTAGGAGGAAAATACGTTGGAATTTATTCAATACGACCACGTATCAAAAAGCTATGGTAAGCAGCTGGTTCTTGATGAGCTGGACCTTTCTGTTAAGGAAAATTCTTTTGTTACCTTACTCGGTCCGTCAGGCTGCGGTAAAACAACTACTCTTCGCTTATTAGGAGGATTTGAAAAGCCTGATTCAGGAAAGATTTACTTAAATGGCAACGATATTACAGCCTTGCCTGCAAATCTTCGACCTATCAATACGGTTTTCCAAAAATATGCTCTATTCCCTCACATGACTATCGAGGAAAATATTGCATTTGGCCTTAAGATTCAAAAGAAATCAAAGGATTATATTTCCGATAAGATTAAATATGCCCTAAAGCTTGTTAATCTTGATGGCTTTGAGAATCGCTCTATCGATTCACTTTCAGGTGGACAACAGCAACGTATCGCTATTGCACGTGCTATTGTAAACGAGCCAAAGGTACTGCTTTTAGACGAGCCTCTTGGTGCTCTTGATTTAAAGCTTCGCCAAAGCATGCAGTACGAGCTAATGAAAATTAAGCAGGAGCTTGGCATCACCTTTATTTATGTAACACATGATCAGGAGGAAGCCCTTACAATGTCTGACACTATCGTTGTTATGAACCAGGGCTACATTCAGCAGATTGGCTCTCCTGAAGATATTTATAACGAACCTGAAAACGCCTTCGTTGCGGATTTTATTGGTGAAAGTAACATTATCGAGGGTATCATGATTAAGGATGAGCTTGTATCCTTCCTCGGTGTTCAGGTTCCTTGTGTGGATAGAGGCTTCGGTACTATGAAGCCTGTAGACGTTGTTATTCGTCCAGAGGATGTTGAGCTTGGTGCACCTGGAAAAGGCTTTATGGATGGTGTAATCACTGATTGCCTCTTTAAGGGTGTTCACTATGAATTAGATGTTCAGTGTGGCGAATATGAATGGCTTGTTCACACCACTAAATATTTCGAAATTGGACAGCATGTATCCTTAAATGTTATTCCTTTCAATATTCAAATCATGAACAAACCAGAGTCAGAGGATGAGGAGGTTATGAAGGAGGATGATTAATAGGCTACGCACTAGCTTCCTTGCCATGCCTTATGCTATATGGGTTTTAATTTGCACCATCCTACCTTTGTTTTACATTCTAGGATACGCAATAAATACAGGCGATGGAAGCTTCACACTTTCTAATCTATTTGCTATTGCAGATCCAGTTCACTTAAAGTCACTTGGTCTGTCAATTCAGGTTGCATTTGTCACAACTGTCATTTGCCTTATTATGGCTTATCCAGTTGCCCTTATATTGCATAACCTTAAGATTACAAATAAGGGATTTATTGTATTTCTCTTCATCCTTCCAATGTGGATGAACTTTATGCTTAGAATCCTTGCCTGGCAAAATATTCTTTCAAATAACGGTATTTTAAATAGCATTTTATCTGCTATCGGCTTGCCTACAGTACATATTCTATATACTAAAAGTGCTGTTATTTTAGGTATGGTCTACGATTTCCTACCTTATATGATTTTGCCAATTTACAATTCACTTTCAAAGATTAATGATGAGGTTATCGAAGCCGCTTCAGACCTTGGTTCAAGCTGGCTAAACACCTTTATCAAAATTACAGTTCCTCTTTCCAAGGATGGTATTATTTCTGGTATCATCATGGTTTTTGTGCCAGCCTTATCATCCTTCGTAGTTTCAAACCTGCTTGGTGGTGGAAAGGTATTATTAATCGGAAATGTAATTGAGCAGGAATTCACTTTAGCCAGAAACTGGAACTTAGGCTCTGGTCTTTCAATCATTCTTATGCTCTTCGTGCTTGCATCCATGAGCATTATGAACAAGGTTGATGATTCCGAGAATGGAGGCATGCTACTATGACAAAAATCAAAAAAGCCACCTCTTACGCTTACCTTGGCCTGATATTTTTATTCCTATACGCACCTATTTTGGTACTCATTGTTTTATCCTTCAATAATTCAATGTCCCGTACCGTTTGGGGTGGATTCACTTTTCAGTGGTACTTAAATCTGCCTTCCAATGACACAATAATGGATGCCCTTTGGACTACCCTTAGAATCACTTTATCATCAAGTATTCTAGCTACTATCCTCGGCACATCTGCAGCCATTGGAATCAACAGAATGAAAAAGCGCCATGCTGCAATTATGCTTGGTGCTACAAATATTCCACTTTTAAATGCAGATATTGTAACTGGTATTTCTCTCATGCTTTTATTTACAAGATTTACATCTCTTGGAGAATTTTCAGTTGTGCTTGCTCATATCGCATTTTCGGTACCTTATGTAATATTTAATGTATTACCAAGACTTCAATCCATGTCTGACGCTTGTTTAGAAGCTGCAATGGATTTAGGAGCAACTCCTTGGTATGCCTTCTACAAGGTTACCTGGCCAGAAATATTCCCTGGAGTTTTATCAGGATTTTTGATGGCCTTTACTATGTCACTTGATGATTTTACAATCACCTATTTTACAAAGGGCGCTGGTGTTAATACACTTTCAACTATGCTTTACACAGAGCTTAGAAAGGGTATTCAGCCTGAATTATATGCTTTATCTACCCTCCTGTTTTTGCTTGCATTTTTGATGCTTATAGCAACAAACTTTAAGGGCATGAACAAAAAGGAGGTTGTGCGCTAATGAAAAAAATAATTACATTTATTAGTATGGCCTGCCTTACTCTAACAAGCTGTTTTTCATTTACAGCCTGCGGTAACGATGCAGAAAGCTCTGACACCCTTGTAGTTTTAAACTATGGTAAATATATCGAAGCAGATGTTTTAAAAAGATTCCAGCAGGAAACTGGTATTACCGTTAAATACGAAGAATACGAATCTGTTGAAGATATGTATGCAAAATATAAAGCTGGCTCCATCAATTATGATGTTATCTGTACCTCAGATTACATGGTTGAAACCCTTCGCCAGGAGGGCGAGTTAATTCCAATCGATTACAACTCATTAGAGCATTACAAAAATATTGACCCAACCATTATTGAGGCTTCAGAATCTTTTGATCCTAATCACAAATACACTGTTCCATATTTTTATGGTACAGTAGGTATTCTTTACAATACAGAAAAGGTTGATGAAGAAACTGTAAGCTCTTGGAATTGCCTTTGGGACCCTAAATACAACAATCAAATTGTTATGATTAACTCTCAGCGTGATGCCTTTATGGTTCCATTAAAGCTACTTGGACACGATATTAATACTACAAATACTAAAGAGCTTGATGAAGCTTTTGATATGCTTTGCAAGGAAAAGAAATATGTATATGCATACCTAATGGATGAAACCTACGAATGTATGGTATCTGAAGATGCTGCTATGGCGGTATGCTATTCCGGCGAAGCTGCAATGGGTATGGAATACAATGATAAGCTTGCTTACACCGTACCTAAGGAAGGTGGAAATCTTTGGATTGATTCATGGTTTGTACCTCGCACCTGCAAGCATTACGATGCAGCAATGAAATGGATTGATTTTATGTGTGAGGAAGAGGCAGCTACCGAAAACTTTGAATATGTTTGGTATGCTACCCCTAATCTAACTGTTGCCGGTAACGAGGATGCAGAAACTCTTGCCGATGAAACTGTTTTCCCTACAAAGGAAACCCTTTCTCGTTGCGATATTTATTCTGCATACGATGACGAAACACTAGATTACACCACCACACTTTGGAAAAAACTTAAGGCGTACTAATTTGCAAAGGTAAGCTCATTAGTACCTCTGGAATAATAATAAAGATTGTTGGATAGAATTTCATTTTCTGGGACATCGTTCATATTAACATATGCTATTAAATCTCTCAGATCTGAAGTATCTATCTGGCAATCTTTTATTGCTTTAACAACTATAATCTCATGAATGGAACATGGTATTACATAAATATCTGCTTTTAGCTTTAATGAAATATTCTTTAAAAAATCCTTATAAAGCATTACCGATGCCCCATGACATCCACTTTTGTTGGAGGCTATATAAAGAGGCATAGTATCTTCCTCCATCTCAGCCAATTCATAAAATTCATAATCTCCAATATATTGTGCAATTGTAGAATATAAACTTTGAACCTTTAGCCCAAGAAGCTTAGGCGTGTTCTCACTTGCTACATCCATCAATTCCTGTGTTGTAATGTTCCATGCCTTCATCATGTCATTTTGAATCATGACAAGCTTTTTATTTTCGGTATCAACTGTCTCTGGAAACATCAGGTAAAATACTATAGCCAAATCAAGATATCGAATATGAGGTACTACTTTTAAGATATCAATGTTCCTATCAAAATTGATAACCTTATATACCACGAGATTTTTTACATTATTAAATTGTTCATTTGCCATTATTAAATTTGCATAAAAATTGGGATAAAAAACAAAAAAAGAATTCGCATGCATTCATGCGAATTCAAATATACCAAGTGTTATATAATTTGTCAAGATTGATTTTTGTATTGTTTTGCTAACTCTAGCATTTCCTTTGCATTTGTCATAACAGCATCTGTAATAGCACTGCCGCCAAGCATTCTTGCAAGCTCTTCTACTGTTTCATTATCATATAACTTCTTGATGCCGGAAATGGTATGTCCATTCTCTACACTCTTTTCAATCAAGAAATGAGTATCAGCCATCGAAGCAATCTGTGGTAAATGTGTAATACAGATAACCTGATGGTTATTTGAAACAGTAGCAAGCTTTTCAGAAACAGCCTGAGCTGTTCTACCGGAAATACCTGCATCTATCTCATCAAATATAAGAGTATCAATTCCGCCGCCAGAAGCAAGAACAGTCTTGATAGCAAGCATAATACGGCTCATTTCACCGCCAGAAGCGATATCCTTTAATGGTCTAAGTGGCTCTCCAGGATTGGTACAAATAACAAACTCACCCTCGTCAAAGCCATCTGCAGTATAGTGATCCAGCTTTTTTAGCTCCACTTCAAATTCACTATTAAGGAAATTAAGATCACTCATAGCTACCTTCATTTTCTCAGCTAGCTCTTTTGCCTTTTTCTTTCTAATATCAGAAAGCTTTTGGCATAGTGAATCTAATTCCTTTGTACAGTGGTCTACCTTTGCTTTAAGCTCTGCTAAATACTCGTCAAAGGATTCATATCTAGCTTTCTTTTCAAGGCGTTTATTAAGCTCCTCTAAAACAAGCTCTATAGTAGAACCATATTTATCCTTTAGTCTATTGATTTCGTTAAGACGAATTTCTACTTCATTAAATCTGCCGGCATCAAAGGATGCATCTGACATATAGCTGGATAATTCTCTATTGAAATCAGAAATAATACTATCAGCATCATTAAGCATAGATAAGAATTCCGATGCTCTTTCATCGATGCCCTCAATATATCGTATATCCGATATAGCAGAGCTGATAGCATCTGAAACACCACCATCTCCTGCCATTGCCTCATGTGCACGACCAAAATATTCCATGGTACGGCTGAAATTAGAAAGACGTTTGTACTCATCCTCTAATTCTTCATCTTCACCAATTTTAAGATTGGCAGATTCTATTTCATTTATTTCATGTTCAAGTAAGATTATTTCACGTTCCTTGGAAATATCGCTTAGCTTAGCATCCTCAAGCTCTGCTGTAAGCTTTTTATATTCCTTATAGCAGCTTGCAATGTCTGATTTAAGATTACCGATTTCTGATTTAGCAAACTCATCCAAAAGCTCCATGTGTCTTTTGGTATTAAGCAGTGACTGATGCTCCTTCTGGCCGTAAATATCTAAAAGAAGTGCGCCAACCTCCTTCATTTTTGCAGCTGGCACCTGCTCCCCATTAATCTTTCCAACACTTCTGGCCTCAGTGATGCGCCTACTCATAATTACTTCATCATCATAAGGTTCCACATCAAGGGCTCTAAGCGCTTCCTTGGTTGCTTCATCATCCACAAGAAAAACAGCCTCCACAAAAGCCTCTGAATCTGCATCTCTAAGAAAATCCTTTGATGCCTTATCACCAAGACTTAAATGTAAAGCTCCTAAAATAATAGATTTACCTGCGCCTGTCTCACCTGATAGGATGTTGAGCCCCTTTGAAAATACTATCTCCTCTTCATCAATAAGGGCTAAGTTTTTAACGTGCAAACTTGCTAGCATTTTATTCTCCTTTTCCGCCCGACTTACCAATTAAAAGAATACTTGCACTTATCTTTTTTCTATTAGTTTCTTTAGCTTCCCCATTAAAGAAACAGTGTCATCCAAGCTTCGGATAGCACACATAATTGTGTCATCACCTGCAATAGAACCAACTATCTCTGGAAAATCCATATGATCTAAAGCTGCAGCAACAGCCATGGCCATTCCAGATACAGTTTTGACAACTAATATATTTCCAGCATTATCCATGGAAACAAAGCCATCTAAGAAAATGTGGATATATTTTTCATTCATATCATCTTCTGTAGACCTAAAGGCTACATAACGAAGCTTGCCTGCGCCATCGGCAACTTTAGTAAGCTTCATTTCTCTGATATCTCTAGAAACGGTAGCCTGAGTAGCGTTAAAGCCTGCTTCTTCAAGCTTGGCGGTAAGCTCCTCCTGTGTACCTATTTCGTTTTTAACAATCAATTCTAATATTTTTGCTTGTCTTTCAATCTTCATTTAAATCTCCTGCATTCGTGCTCTAATTCGCTCAAGGAAATTAACATTTTCCAGCATCACCATGTGAGAAGTGGAACTAGATCTATAAATCTTTAAAACCTGATCTTTCTTAAGCTTTTGGCGAAGTGTGCCATCGTAAATAATATTTGCAATTGGCTCGTCTTCTTCATGGCGAGCGCCGATTGTAACCTCCACCTCATCAGAAGATGCTAAGATGATACTTCTTGAATTAAGGGTATGAGGATTTATCGGTGTTAGAATAATACAATCTGCATGAGGACTAACAATTGGTCCATTTGCAGATAGATTATAAGCTGTAGAGCCAGTAGGTGTAGAAACAATAAGTCCATCACAATTATGTGAATACAACTGTATTCCATTAACCTTAACTGTGATATTTAGAACATATAAACCAGCTGCATCAGATGCAACTACAATATCATTTAATGCTTTAAAATGATTATCCGTACTTGTAGCCAAATCACCTTCAAGCATCATTCTCTCATCTATTTTATAATTGTCGTTTAATAACTGGTCTAAGCAATGCTCAACATTATCTACAGTCATATCACATAGATATCCTAAATGACCGCAGTTCAGACCAACGATAGGAACTTTTCTATTAGTAACATTTTGAGCAACTCGAACCACGGTACCATCACCACCAACAGTGATGATACATTCCACATCATCAGCCACAGTAACCTGTGCCTCAGAGCTATCTGGACAAGTATCCAAATCTAAAATGCACATTCCCCCTCTTGAGGTAATGTAATCTCTAATGATGTTTATATATTTCTCGTGTAACTCGCTAAAAGACCTGGCAACAATTAAAAAGTTTTTCATTATTTGTCTAAGCTGTCATGTGCAGCTGCTACTGTAGCTGACACATCAATTGCTTCCCCCTGTTTATCCTGTGTCGCAATGTGAATAAGATATTCAATATTTCCTTCTGGTCCCTTGATTGGTGAAAACTCAAGGTGTAAAACATAAAAACCAATTTCTGTAACGAAATCAATTATTTTATTTATAACTTCTTCATGTACAGCTGGATCTCTGACAACGCCCTTCTTGCCTACCTTTTCACGGCCGGCTTCAAACTGTGGCTTAATCAAACAAACCATTTCAGCGTCCTCAGCAAGTAATGCCTTTGCTGGTCCAAGAACCTTTGTAAGACTGATAAAGGATACATCTACAGAGGCAAAATCAAGTGCCTCTCCAATATCCTCTGGTGTGACATAACGGATGTTTGTCTTTTCCATGCATACTACTCTTGGATCCTGACGAAGCTTCCAAGCAAACTGTCCATATCCAACATCCACAGAAAATACCTTGCTAGCCCCATTTTGAAGCATGCAATCAGTAAAGCCACCTGTAGATGCGCCTATATCCATGCAAACCTTGTTATCCAGTGTAATACCAAAGTGTGTCATGGCTTTTTCCAGCTTTAAACCTCCACGGCTAACATATTTAAGCTGCTGGCCGTGAATTTCTATATCAGCATCAACATCGATTTTAGTACCAGCCTTGTCTTCTCTATTGCCCTTTACGAAAACATTGCCTTCCATAATCATTGTTTTTGCTTTTTCTCTAGAAGGAGCAAAGCCCCTATCAACTAATACTACATCAAGTCTTTCTTTCATATTAATTTCCTAATGCTTTAATAATTCTTTCTGTTATTGAATCAGAATCCATCTGCAATTCTTTGAACAAAAGTGTTACACTGCCGTGTCTGACAAATTTATCAGGTACAGCAATCTTTAGTACCTTACCTTCATAATGATTATCAGCTAAAAATGCTTGAACCTGCTCTCCAAAGCCTCCGGTCACTACATTTTCCTCTAGGGTAACAATCATATCGTACTGATTTTTAAGCTTAAGTATATATTCTTTATCAAGAGGCTTGGCAAATCTGGCATTGCAAATACCTGCCTCAATGCCATTCTCCTTAAGCATTACTGCTACCTCTTCAGCCTTTTTAACCATAGAACCAAGAGCAAATAGCATCACTCTTGAGCCTGCCTGGATTTCTTCAGCCTTTCCAAGAACGATTGGCTCTCTGTGTTCCTTAAGACCACAATATGCCTCGCCCCTAGGATATCTGATGGCGATTGGCCCCTTATGCTCGGCGACAGCATATTTCATCATATCTGACAGCTCCCATTTATTCTTTGGAGCCATCACTGTCATGTTAGGCATAGATGTAAGGAAGGAAACATCAAATATTCCCTGGTGTGTGCTTCCATCTGCTCCAACAAGACCTGCCCTATCTATAGCAAATATGACATGAAGGTTCTGAAGACATACATCCTCTAAAATCTGGTCATAAGCTCTTTGAAGGAAAGAGGAATATACAGCAAAAACTGGCACCCTTCCACCAAGTGCTAATCCAGCAGCAAAGGTAACTGCATGCTCCTCTGCAATACCTACATCGAAGAATCTGTCTGGGAACATGTTTCTGAAGCGTTTAAGGCCTGCTCCCTCTGCCATGGCTGCTGTTATAGCAACAACCTCTGGATTTCTATCTCCCATCTTGCGCATTACTGTAGAAAATACATCTGTATAGCCTGGATTAGGATTTCGCTTTGGAAGTCCTGTCTCTATTTCAAAAATATCCGTTCCGTGGAAGCGGGATGGATGTCTTTCTGCAGGCAAATAGCCATTACCCTTTTTGGTGATGACATGCACAAGAACTGGTCCTTTTATTTTAACTGCCATACGGAAGGTCTCTAACATAGCCTTTATATTATGACCATCAACAGGGCCTAAATACATAATGCCTAAATCCTCAAATACCATATTAGGAACCATCAAGGATTTAATACCATTTTTTGTGCTACGGATTTTGCGAATTAATCTCTCACCATTTGGCCAAGATTCAAGAGAGTTTAAAACGTCATTTTTAAATCCAACATATTTTGAGCTGGTACGAAGTCTTTCAAGGTTTGTTGACATACCGCCAACATTCTTTGAAATAGACATTTCGTTGTCATTTAAAACAATCAAGAAATTAGATTTCTTAAGTCTGGAAGCATTGTTTAAAGCCTCGTAGGCAAGACCACCTGTAAGGGCGCCATCTCCTATAACCGCTGCCACCTTATAATCTTCTTCTGCCAAATCTCTGGCCATACAATAACCCAAGGCAGCTGATAAAGAAGTGGAGCTATGGCCTGTGTCAAAGCTATCACAATCACTTTCTGCCCTTTTTGGAAAACCACTGATTCCACCATATTGACGTAATTGTTCGAACTCATCTGCTCTTCCTGTAAGAATTTTGTGGGTGTATGCCTGATGTCCCACATCCCAAATCAATTTATCCTTTGGAAAATCCATCAAAAGATGAAGAGCTATTGTAAGCTCAACTGTACCTAAGTTGGAAGCCAAATGTCCGCCAGTCTTAGAAAGATGCTCAATTAAAAACTCACGAATCTCCTCAGGAAGAGCTTTTATTTCTTCCTCTGAGAGCTTCTTTATATCATTAGGTTGCTTTATTTTATCAAGAACCATAATCCATTAATTGTCACGATAGACAAGGTACTGAAGCAAGTCTACAAGAAAATCATTTTCGTATGGTAGCTTTTCAAGAATAGCTATTGCCTCGTCTGTCAGACGTTTTACCTCTTCTTTAGATTTTTCTATACCTTTGAAAGTTACATATGTTGATTTTTCATTACGCTCATCGGAGCCAATTGGCTTTCCGAGAACTGCCTCATCCCCCTCGATATCAAGGATATCGTCCTGAATCTGAAATGCCATTCCAATTTTAGAAGCAACAGATTCTATTAGTTTTATTTGCTCTTCAGTAGCACCTGCAAGTATTGCACCGATTTCCATGGATGCTTCGATAAGTGCTCCTGTTTTTAGCTCATAGATAAAATCTATTTTTTCTTCAGTCATTGCGGATAGATTTTTTTCTGATTCAACATCAACAACCTGTCCGCCTATCATACCAAAAACTCCTGCCTTTTTAGCAAGAATCTGAAGTGCCTTTATATTTCTTTCACTTGTGGCACCATCTATATCAAATGATTTTAAAGCTGTTTCAAATGCGTAATTTAAAAGCGCATCCCCTGCAAGGACTCCCATTCCCTCACCATAAACTGCATGAGTAGTAGGCTTTCCACGTCGAAGCAGGTCATTATCCATTGAAGGCAAATCGTCATGCACAAGGGAATAGGTGTGAATCATTTCTATTGCCGCCATAAAGCAATTGATGGCCTCTCCCTTTCCATTAAAAAGCTTAAAGGTTTCATTCATAAGAACTGGTCTAAGTCTCTTGCCACCAGCCTTAATGGAATATTGCATTGCATCAAAAATGGTGTTCTGCATACCTTTGACTTCAGGTAAATATGTGCATACTATTTTTTCAGCTTCAGCCGCCCTTTCAGCAAGCCTAGCCTTAACATCATTAGCCATTATTCTTCCCCTTCAAAAACCTCAAGGCTGCCATCCTTGCTGATTGCCATAACTGCCTTTTTGGTTTGTTCTATTTTTTCATTTGCAAGCTTAAGCTCTTCCATTCCGTTTTTATATAATTCGAAGGATTCATCTAAGGAAATATCAGAAGCCTCAAGCTTACTTATTATTTCTTCAAGTGCATCAAAGCTTTCTTCAATTGTCTTTGTATTGTTTTCTTCCATTTGTACTCCTACTAGGTAATTTGTATATCGGTAACCTGACTAATGACACTACCGTCCTTAATTCGAACCATCATAGTATCACCGACAGAAAGCTGTTCTACAGTATCAACTCTTTTACCAAAAGCATCGGTTACATAACCAAAGCCTGTAGCAAGCTTTTTAGCTGGTGATAAACCATCCAGCCTTCCTGAAACAGCAATAAGCCTGTTTTCATATCTTGAAAGCTTATTTTGCATTAAGGTGTCAAGCCTGTTGTATAAAAGCTTGAGCTGTTCCTCATTAGCCTTAATTTTATTTTCTGGTCTAAGTGCATTAAGGCGTAGCTTGTAGTTTTCAATAAGCTGAGCCATATTAGAAAGCTTATAATCTAATGCTCTATTAAGCTTATCTGAATATCTTTCCAGGGACCTTGCAAAATCCTCGTAAACAAAATTAGCAAGCTCTGCAGCTTGTGATGGTGTAGCAGCTCTTTTATCTGCTACAAAATCTGCAATAGTAAAATCTGTCTCGTGACCTACTGCGGAAATGATAGGTGTGCTAGCATGGAAAATAGCTTTTGCAACTATCTCCTCATTAAAGGCCCATAAATCTTCGATGGAACCACCACCACGTCCCACAATAATCACATCAAGCCCCATTTCATCCAAGCAATTAATACCGGAAACAATTGTGGCTGCCGCTCCTTCGCCCTGAACCTGTGCAGGATACAACACCAATTGAACAAAAGGATTACGGGTTTTGGATACACGTATAATATCGTGCACTGCCGCTCCAGTGGAGGCTGTAACAATGCCAATTTTCATAGCGTGAGTAGGCAAAGGCTTTTTATACATAGCATCAAACATACCGCTTTCCTCAAGCTCCTGCTTCAGGGCCTCGAAACGCTGATACAAATCGCCAACACCTGCAAGCTCTATCTCGCTGGCGTACACCTGGTATCTGCCAGTGGCCGCATATATTCCAACGTAACCACTAACTACTACCTGGTCACCGTCCTTCATAGGAAACTTTAGACCACGAGCACGCTTACCTGAAAACATAACACAGCTGATAGCACTCTTTTCATCCTTAAGTGTAAAATAGATATGACCTGTATGATTGTACTTACAATTAGAAACCTCTCCACTAAGTGAAAGGTTTCCAAGCATAAAATCATCGGCAAACATACGCTCAATATATGTATTTACCTGTGATACACTATATATATTTTTATTCATTATACTAGCTTAGCCAATGCTCCATTAACAAATCCAGCAGAGGAATCTGAACCAAATTCATCAGCAAGTGAAACTGCCTCATTGATAGCAACACCTACTGGAAGATTCTCAAACTTGATTTCGTAAAGAGCAAGTCTGATAAGTGTTAAATCAACCTTAGCCATACGAGTAGTCTTCCAACCATCAACAGACTTGTTAATCATCTCATCGATTTCTGGAATCTTAGAGATAATATCTGCTGCCTTGTTCTTGATGTACTCCTCGTCTTCTTCGGTCTTATTGTTCTTTAAAAGATCCTCTTCCTCGGCATTATCTCTGCCATCAAGGAATGTATCTATTACCTGATTCATCTCTTCTGAATTGTAGAATTCATTCATAAATACAGCCTTGAATACTTCTTTTCTAATTTCGTGTCTATTCATAAATAATACTCCTGAATTTCTATAAGATTAGACTAATATAGGGTGCTATCCAAAATAGCACCCCATAATTATACATTAATATGCATAAAAAATAAACAACTGACTACTAGTTTGTACCAGCAACACTAACTGTAGCGATACGAATATCAACAGCTGCCACCTCAAGGCCTGTCATTGTTTCTACAGCTGATTTAACCTTTTCCTGAACCATACCAGAAACCTTTGGGATTTCGTATCCGTACTTCATATTGATAGCCATGTGTACTGAAATCTTACCAGGCTCGTTATCAACTACCTTGATAGCCTTTGCAAGCTTACCTGCTCCAGCCTTTGAAATAGTGTCAGATGTAAGATTACCAGCAAGTGACTCAACGCCCTCTACCTCAACAGCGCCAAGACCTGCGATGATACCTACAACCTCCTCAGAGATGTTTACGCCACCATCTCCATTTACATTTATAACAAAATTCTTATTCTCTGCCATAATTGCCTCCTAAAAATCATAGAAAAACTAATATGATTATAGCAAAGTATCACATTTTGGTAAACCCGTTTTGTGATTCTTTATCTATTATCCACCTTTTCAGGATACATGTCATGATTCATCAATCTATGGGCTGCTACATCCTCCCATTTTGTGCCTGGTTTTCCGTAATTACAGTAAGGATCGATTGATATTCCTCCTCTTGGAGTGAACTTGCCCCAAACCTCAATGTACTTAGGATCCATAAGCTTGATTAAATCCTTCATAATGATATTCACACAGTCCTCATGAAAATCACCGTGGTTTCTAAAGCTAAATAAATATAGCTTAAGTGATTTTGATTCCACCATCTTTTCACCTGGCACATAAGAGATGATGATGTTTGCAAAATCAGGCTGTCCTGTTATTGGGCAAAGTGATGTAAATTCAGGGCAATTGAATTTTACAAAATAATCATTCTCAGGATGCTTATTTAAAAATGTCTGAAGCATCTCAGGTGCATAATTGTCTGGGTATTTATTATTCTTGTTTCCAAGTAATGTAAGTGTTCCTTCGTCTTTTCGATTACTCATATCTATCCTCCAAATTAATCCTCGTATGCAATTGGGTCTGTTGTTCCATTTAGCTCAAAGGCCTTTTTTCTGTCGATACAGGTTCCACATCTTCCGCAGGCCTTATCATGACCTTCATAACAGCTCCATGTAAGCTCATAAGGTACATTCAGTTCCAATCCCATTTTTACAACACCCGCTTTATTAAGACCGATAAAAGGTGCCTCTATTTGTAGCTGCTTTCCACTACCCTCATAGATTGCTGTGTTCATTGCATTATTAAAATCGCTGGAGCAATCTGGATATGCATTTCCAGCTGCATCATCTGCATGAGCTCCATAGTATATTTTTGAGCAGCCCTTTGATAATGCAATGGCGGCTGCACTTGATAAGAATAATCCATTTCTAAATGGCACGTAGGTACTTACCGGCTTGCCATTTGTTTCTTTTAGCTGTAGCTCATAAGCTCCCTCTGGAATCTCCTCATCAGAATGCTTAAGCAAGCTGCAATCGCTGAACTGAAACATTGTAGACAAATCAAGTGTAATATACTCTACCTTATAGTAATCGCATACTGCATCTGCCGCCTTAATTTCCTTATCATGACGCTGACCATAAAAAATGGATAGGCCAACCACATTTTCATTTCCATATTCTTTTACCGCAAGAGCTAAACATGTGGTACTGTCCAACCCTCCACTAATAAGTACTAATGCTTTCATTTCTTCTCCTTATAATAATCTTTGTAGTAAGTTTGAATCTGTTTTAAATCTGCCTCTTAAGGTTTGAGTCTGTGTCTTGGCACCTGCATTTTTTATGCCTCTTGCTGTCATGCAGGAATGACTTGCTTCAATAAATACAGCCACATCCTCCGAACCTGTAACAAGTGTAATTATTTCTGCTATATCATTTCCTATTCTTTCCTGAAGCTGCAGTCTTTTGGCTGCCATATCAGCAATTCTTGCAATCTTTGAAAGACCAATTACCTTTCCATTTGGAATATAGGCAACGCTTACCTTCATATCATACATAAGTGCAAGATGATGCTCGCAATAGGAAAAGACCTCTATATCCTTTACGAAAACCAAATCCTGATTGTTATCATCATAGTAATCTTCATCAAAGGTTTTGTTGAACATATCTGCAATCTGCTGATTGCTGTAGTTCATTCCCTCAAAAACCTCTTCATACATTCTTGCAACTCTGTCCGGCGTCTCCTTGAGTCCTGGTCTGTCTGGATTGTCACCAAGTGCAATCAATATATTTCTGACACTTTCTTTTATAAGCTCTTTATCTATCGCCATTATTTTTCCTTTCTGCTACACACCTCGTTTATTTGGATCCCATATAAATTTGTGAAGCTGTAGCTGAAGTCTAATGCCATTTCTTTTGTGACTAATCATGTAGTCCACCATATCAGCTGGCTGGATTCTACCAAAAACAGGGCTGATTAATGCGGTAGCTTTATCGCATATACGATACTTATCTACTATTTCACAAACCCTATCTAATTCATTTATATCAGAACAAACAAATTTCACCGTATCCTTCGGTGAAAGATATTCAAAATTAGAAAGAAGCATTTTATCCTCCATTTTCGACCCCTTTAGCTTGTAATCTAAAGTAAAGGCAGGGGGATTCTCTATTTGTGCAAATTCTTTTATATCAATGCTTCCATTGGTTTCAATTTCAATTTTAAGTTCCTTGTGGCTTGCAAAAGCCTTTAACAAATTAATGATATTAGGAGCCATTAATGGCTCTCCACCTGTAAGGGTAACCCTATTTACACCTGTTGATTCTATATAATCTATTATTTCATCAGCAGTCATTTCCTGGGCCTTTGCATCTGTTGTACATGCCCATCTGGTATCACAATAGCTGCAATTAAGATTGCAGCCTCTAAGTCTGATGAAAACAGCAAGCTCTCCAGCATGCTGTCCTTCACCATTTATGCTTACAAATTTTTCAACTACATTAAATACCGTCATAGTTTCCTCTTACATACTATAGCTTGCGCAATTGTTAGGAGTCTCATAGACAGTAACCTCAGCGACCTCAAAACCGTATTTTTGGGTGAATCTATCGTAAAAATACTTTGAAAAATTTTCTGCAGTAGGTCTAAAATCTACCACGCGAAGCAAAAAGCCTTCATCATTTAAAGCTGCTACTGTTGTGCTTTTTAAAGTATCTTTTTCAAAGATAAAGGTATGATCAAAGAAATCACTTTCTTCCTTAAGAGCTGCTTTTACATCTTGGAAATCAACAACCATTCCCCTTTGCTGACCCTTTTCCTGAAGCTCATTAGACCTTATTTTTAAAATAACTCTCCACCTGTGGCCATGAAGATTAGAGCATTTGCCTTCATAACCAGACAGAAAATGCGCACCATCAAATGATGCTTCTGCAGTTAAGTAATACATTGAATTTCCTCCTGAATAGGACGTAAAGATTTCCAAAGAAAAAGGCTGTAGTGGATACCTACAGCCTAAAATAATCATAAAGAAAAAATTAGTCCTGGTTTTGTTTAGGGACAGGATGGTACAAACGAACTGTCCTATTTAATTTTCTAAGCCTTTGTATGATAAACCCTTTAAAATAATATTTCAAGCTAATAGCCAATATTATTTACTATCCCAACAGAGACATAGTTATCGGTAATTGCTCTGAAATCTGTTTCTGGTTCATTTTCCTCATTATAATGGCCGTTCACCATATAACGTACGCCGCCATCCTCAAGCTTTTCCACCTGATCATAGGTATCCCTATAAAACATTCCTCTAGAGATTTTTCTATCATATAAAATCCCCTTGCAATCAGCTAGTGTACAGCCTGGGAAGTTCACATTGTGAACCCATCCTGGCTCTAGCGGTGTGTCTATAAGCTTCTGCAAAACCTGTCTAAGATATTTATCAGTGACCTCATGAATATCACAGGCACCTTCTGATAAAGCTATGGCGTGATAACCCTGAAAGGCTGCTTCAAATGCTGCACCACAGGTAGCTGAATATTGAATATCTGATGCAACATTGTATCCATAATTAATTCCTGAAAGTACAATATCAGGCTTGGCTGGCATTACATTAAGACTACCTACACGAACACAATCTCCTGGAGTGCCACTACAATAATAAGCCTTTACCCCATTGATGGGAAAATCCTCACAAGGATAAATATCTATTGTATCGTGAAGAGTAATGCTGTGGCTTGCGGCACTTCTTTGACTTTCAGGGGCCACTACCCAAACCTCGCCAAATTCCTTTGCCACTCTGGCAAGTCTGATTATTCCATCGGAATTAATTCCGTCATCATTTGTAATTAGTATTCTCATTATATTCTCCCTAAAGCTAGCCTAATTTCTTTTTCTGCTGTCTGCCAGTAAGTTTGATTAGAATAGGATATGGCACTACATGTAAGAAAATCGCCGCAAGCTTCATTCTAAAGGAAGGAACGATTATAAGCCTGCCCTTTTCTATGCCTCTGATTGCTTCGTCCACACATTGATGTGGGCTGATTCCCTTCAATGCGAATACAACATCTGCTCTGGCATTAAATTCTGTATCTACAGGTCCTGGACAAAGAGCACTTACCCTTACAGGACTTCCCTGTTCCTTAAGCTCCATAGCAACTGCTCTTGTTAAGCTTGTGACATAAGCCTTAGTTGCATAATAAGTAGCCATATAAGGCCCTGCTGGAAGAAGTCCAGCTGATGAAGCTACATTTAAAATGTGTCCATGACCATTTGCATGCATCTTCTGAAGAATTCCCTTAAAAAGAATGTGCATTGCCATGTCGTTAACCTTTATCATATTAACTTCTTTTTCTATGTCTGTTTCAAGAAAAGAGCCTGCCAAGCCAAAGCCTGCATTATTAATGAAAATGTCTATGTCTTCATCCTTAAGAGCTTCTAGCAATTCAAAGCACTGCTTCTTTTTGCCTAAATCATAGGAGTAAATCTCTACAGGGACCTCAAGCTCCTCCTTAAGCTGCTCCATCCTATCTGTTCTTCTGCCTGTGATGATTAACCTGTAGCCTGCAGCCGCATATCTTCTGGCGAACTCCATTCCAATACCAGATGTAGCGCCTGTTATAAGTGCTGTTTTCATAACTGTCACCCCTTCTTCTTGCCTCTTAACTAGTTTCATAATCCTATTTTAAAGAAAACCCACTTATAAATCTATCTTTTTATGACCTTCCTTTTTAAATTTTAAGACTGCATATTAAAAACAGGCATGGCATCTATCACTTCCTGCAAAGGAGTCCAGGCCATTGCATCAAAATCATCCTCCTCTTTAGATTTCTCTTTTACTTTATTCGCTCCAGCCTTTCGTCCCTCTTCAATCTTTTCCTCGTTCTCCGGTAAGTTCTTATATCCATCTGACTTTTTGAATTCCTTTATTACTTCATCCATTGCTGCCACAATCGCAGCCTTATATGGATCCTTGTCAGAGATTCCATTCATGGCATGAAAGATAATATCGTTTACCTCCTCCTTAGAGTTTGCATTTTCAAGCTGATGCTCCAGTGCTTCAGCCATTCTTCTAATTCTTAAATATTGCATATACAGCTCTTGATTATGCTGTTTTAGATAAGATTCTTCTCTGGAAGTAAGCTTTTTTCCGCTTTTAATTTTTGCCTGGATTTTTTCCATCATTTTTGGATCATCTTCTTTGTTAGCCATGGTAGATTGTTCTTTAAGTCTTCTCACCACATCAGTAAGCTGATTTGATACATACTGACCTGATTTGCTCTCATTATTTAATTTCATTGTTCCTAAATCAAAAGATATCTGCATAGCCTTCTCCTAATAAAAAAGGTTCATGGCATATCATCCATAAACCTTAAACTTCCTTACATATTCAAATATTTTTTACAACATTACCCCTTTGGCATTGTAATTACCGGAGCCCATTGCAAGTGCTTTATTTATGATTGTATCGATTGAATTTACAGCACTTGCAATATTTTTATAATAGCTAGAAGAGCTTCCAAGCAACGCCTTAACATCCTCAGGCTTTGCAGCTGATAGCTTCTCCTGGTCTACGATAAGCTTGTTATCGCTTCCCATTGTGATTCCGATATTTTCAAAATCAGCCTTTTTAGCCTTGAATGCCTCCACAAACTCAGTCTGAAAGCTTTTATTTAACGCCCCTCCACATTTGTTTAGGTTTGTTATGGCACTGTTGTAGGCTGTAACAAAATTAGAAACACCCTTCAACAGTCCAGCGTTATCATATTCTTTTCCCTTTTCAGCCTCGTATAAGGATTTGTCATCCATTTTTGAAAGAGCATCTAATAGATTTGTAGCAGACTTGTCTACTGTTTTATATTTACTATTAGATCCTTTGGATGATAATCCCATTGATTCCATCTTTCGCTGGAATTTCAAATCATTATTTGAAATGATTTGGTCAATTAGAGCATTGCCACTCTTTTTACTATTTAGCATTGAAAGCAAGCCTTGATTACTTTGATAATATTCCATTGAATTATGTATCGTACTCATCAAAACCCTCCTTACATCATTTGCTAAATCTTATATCGGAGAAGTAATGCCACAAATTAACCCCTAATGGAAATAAATTTATTTTGACTCTACAAGCTCGTCAAATTCAACCATAGCCTTAAACAAATCTCCATCTATCTCAAGCTTCAATGTACCGCCCATGGATTCCACAAGACTTTTTGCAATAGAAAGACCAAGCCCATTGCCATCTGTGTATCTGGATCTATCTCCTCTTACAAAACGCTCCATAAGCTCATCAGCAGATATATTAAGCTCGTTTTTAGATGTGTTTCTAAAGGTAAATCTGATTTTACCGTCAACCTTTTTCAAATCGATGTAGGCTCTTGTGTCAGCCTGGGCATATTTTACTATGTTAGACATAAGATTATCGAAAACTCTCCAAAGGTAGCGATTGTCAGCATTTAGATATATATCCTGGGATGGGAAGTCTGTAACTACTGTAACCTTACCTGCCTCAAGTCTGTCAGTGAACTCACCTATAGATTGATTTAAAAGAACTACTGCGTTAATAGGTTCCATTGTAAATTTGATATTTCCAGTGGATGCCTTTGATGCCTCAATCAAATCCTCTATAAGTTTTTTCAGACGGGCTGATTGGCGACTGAGTACCTCCAAATATTCCTTTGCCTTCGCATTATCTATCTTCTCTTTTTCCAGTAAATCAACATAGTTGATAATAGAAGTAAGAGGGGTTTTGATATCGTGAGAGACATTTGTAATAAGCTCTGTCTTCATGCGCTCTGATTTGGTTCGCTCCTCTAATGCCACATTGATTCCTTCCTGAATCTGATTCATGGCCATGGCATGGTCTGCCATAAAAAGTGGCATTCCGTTTAAATCTACCTTTGCAGATAAATCTCCTTCAGCAAGACATGTGGCTGCCTCTTTAATTCTGGCATAGCTATATAAAATTTTGTAAAGAATAACTGCAAAAACAATTTTCTCCACAAACCAAAATGGAGCAATCTGTCTTGTTGCAATAGACATCATTATTACAAAGTATTCAATTATCGTAATTACGATAAAGATAAACCAGATTCGTCTGGTCCACTTAATATTCTTTCGAATATTGATTGAATGCTGCTTAAGGATTACAAGCTTGTCCCTCAACCACTCGATAAGTCTATATGCAAATGTATGCTTAAAGAAGCGATGTAGCTTTACATTTACTGCAAGGTTTGCTGACCACATAAGACCAACTGTCATCATGACTGTGGCAAATACTCCAAGTACTGCTATTGTCATTCCAAGAGACATGCTAGTCTCTCCCATATACTCTGCAAAGCAATATAATAATGCAAACAATAAATATTCAATTATTACGAAACACCAAAATGCTGCATCAGTCCAGATTTTACCAAGCCAATTAATATGAATTTCTTCATCATTTTTTCTATGTCCGATAGCACACATAAACAATACATAGCAAGCAATTGAAAACATGAAGGAAACGATAGCAACTATCGGAAATACGTATTTCAAATTCTCTGCAAAACCAATAAACCATTTTGACTGAGCGTAATAATCATTTGTGCCATTGAATACATCCTTAGGGAAGCATACAAATGTGTAGGAAGCAGAATCAGGATCATCCTCATAAACTCCTATGTAAGTAATAGTATCAAATGATGCATTGTCAGTCCCGATTTTTTCAAGCTTGTCATGTATCGGTGATAGGTCTGCCACGTAATCTGAAAAAATATCGAATGTATAGTCATCGCTATCATCCATAATTTGTAATGATGAATCTGGAAAACTTTTAGAAAGAGGCTCAAATCCAGTGTCCCCGATATACAATAAAGAATCCTCAAGCTCATCAGCATTAGTAACTACATGTTCTGCAGGTAAATAGTCCACCGCATTCTGTTTATTAGCCTCCCATATCTGTTTGTAAATTTGATTTTCATTTGAATTTAAGAGACTTTCTTTTGTTTCTTCGTCTTGAAAAGTATTTCGCATAAATTCATAGTAGTCTTCATTAATCCAATAAAATTTACCATTACTATAGACATATGCTTTAGCACCTATAGAATCATAACCAATCCCTTCAACATGATATCTATTGTAAATCTCGCTTGAATAATTAATTATCTGATTTCCACCCCAAAGCTGAAAAAATCTATCACTTAAAATAAAATCTGTATCAGGGCCAATTTTATAATATCCAACATAAGCATTATCGGGCACTGTTATATCAAAGTTCCTATAAAGATATGAGCTTGCATCATCTAAATCTACATCTTCACTGTTTTCACCCTTAATTATGCCGTAATAACAATTCATACCACTTAGCTTATCTTTATTAAAGTCATCCTTATAATCAGAAAGAGCAAGTGTAGCATAGCTTGTTCCGGCAAATCTATTTACATAATCTGAAAAAGCACCTCTATCGTCTGAATATAATCTCCATTCTTGTAGGAAAACACTTACTACTAAAGATATGACACAGATAAAAGCAAACACTGAGCATCCAATGGCAAGCATTATTTTACTGAAATTGTTATACAGTGGTTTCATAATCATCCTCCTGATGAACTAATCATCAATCTTGTAGCCGTGCCCCCAGACTGCCTTAAGGTATCTTGGATTGGCACTGTCGTATTCTAATTTTTCTCTGAGATGTCTGATGTGGACTGCTACAGTGCTTTCTGCGCCTATAACTGTCTCATTCCAAACCTTCTCGTAAATGTCGCGGGGCGAGAGAACTTCCCCCTTATGGGTCATAAGAAGTTTTAAAATGTCAAATTCTAATGGTGTAAGATTTACCAACTCACCATCCAAGGTAACTTCCTTAGATTTATCGTTAAGCTCTATGCCACCAATTTTAAGAACACTATCATTGTCCTTAACTGTACCTGTAGATGCGCCAAGCAAAGTGTATCTTCTAATCTGAGATTTCACTCTTGCCATCAGCTCCACCGGATTAAAAGGCTTGGTTACATAATCATCAGCGCCGATAGTAAGTCCCATTACCTTATCAGCATCCTCACTTTTTGCAGTAAGCATGATGATTGGCACGTTGGAAAAGGTTCTGATTTCTGCCATGGCAGCAATTCCATCCATCACTGGCATCATCACATCCATGAGAATCAGCTTTATATCTGCCTGCTCCTTTAATGTGTCTACCGCTTCTTTACCATTTGCAGCGCTAATTACGTCAAAGCCTTCGCTCTTAAGATAAATCTGCAAAGCGGATACGATATCTGGTTCGTCATCACAAATAAGAATTTTGTTCATAGTCTCTCCCTGTATATGTATATTGACTCCTTGTTTTTCTGATGAAAAACAAAAACCTATGATTAATCACAAATATATCTTATTGTATATTATTTTAAGTTCCAATAGGGTAAATTATTAAGATTTGTTTAAGGAAAAAGGGATTGCAGCTATGCAATCCCAAGCTAATCGTTATTTAGAATAAAGAGCCGTTAAGAATACGTCCAAGCTCTGAGTTTTGGTCAAGGATAATTACATTGTCATCCCCAACTAATGAATCCAAGGAATCAAGGCTTCTTACGAAATTATAGAAGCTTGCTTTCGCTGGATCATTGTAGGCCTCTGAAAGAATACGCATATATTCAGATTCCCCTTCACCTTCAAGGACATCAGCCTGCTTTTTAGCTTCTGCAACAGTTACAGTAACCTGTTTGTCTGTCTCATTTTTAATCTTTTGAGCCTCAGCATCACCCTTTGCTTTGTAGCCTGCGGCAATATTATTTCTCTCAGAAATCATTCTTTCATAAACAGCGTTCTTATTATCCTCTGGAAGGTCAAGCGCCTTTATCTCGGCCTTGCCAATTGTGATTCCATACTGAGAAATGTCGGAATTAGATTCCTCTGTAATCTTCTTTGTGAGAGCACTACCGCGGGATGCGATAATCTCATCCTGTGTCATAGAAGAAATAGTCTTTTTAGTTGCATTATAAACTGCAGCCTCAATACGTTCATCTGCTCTACCCTTAACAGCGTTAAGTGTCTGATAGTACTTTACAGGATCTGATACGTACCAGGTAACATAATTATCAGCAATCATAGATTTCTTGTCCGATGTAATAACATCAGAGGTAGGAATATCATATAAAATGTTTGCTGTATAAACTGAAATAGTATTTTGGATGAAAGGCACCTTGAAATGAAGGCCTGGCTTGTCCTCCACATATTGAACCTTTCCAAACTGAGCAATGAGCATGGCCTCATCCTCTCTAACACTGTAGGTAGATGAGCCAAGTATGATAAGTGCTGCAATGACAAGCACTATTGGTAAAATCTTTTTCATAATATTATTCTCCTTCCACCTCATCTGAAATTGCTGAATTTTTAGCAGTTGTTCCATCATTAAGGATAATCTTTGACTGACCATCTGTAATGATTACACGAGTGTTTGGGAGAATCTCTTCAACCTTTTCAAAGAACATTCTCTTTTTAGTGATTTCCGGATACATTGAATACTGCTCGTACATCTTGTTAAACTTTGAGGCCTCACCTGTTGCTTCTGCAATTCTGGCTTCCTTAGATGCAGTGGCGTTTTGAACGATTTTATCTGCCTTTGCCTCTGCCTTTGGAATTTGCTCGTTCTGGTACTGCAATGCATTGTTTTTTGCTGTGTCTGCTCCCTGCTTCGCAGTTTCAACAGCTTTAAAGGCAGCTATGATATCCTCTGTTGGAGGCTCTGAATCCTGGATTGTAATGTTTTGTACAGACAGACCTATATTTGTATCCTGTAAGGATTTAACCATATCCTCTTTGACTTCTTGCTCAATTAATCCCTTTGCAGTAGTCATGGCTTCATCAACAGTATAGTTAGAAACCACTGTTCTGATATTTGCCAAGGCAATGTTTTCTAAGATTTCTTCTGGAGCCTCTGAATTATAAAGATAAGCCACTGGATCAGATACCTTGTATTCCATATAAAAATCGATATTCAACAGGTTAAAATCAGAGGTAATCATGATTCCATCCTCATCAGAAGCAAAATCCTGACTGTCATCATCAATGTAATATCCTATTCCTGTACCATGAGTTGTGATATCTACAGTCTGAAGTGACTGCCATGGAGCCTTGAAGTGCATTCCAGCTGTATCAACCCTTACAACCTTTCCAAACTGTGTTACAACACCATTCTTTTGTTCAGAAATAAAATAAACCGAGCGAAATGCTACTATGACAACTACAAAAACAATTAAGATTATCTTCCAATACGAAGAAATGTCTTTTACGCCATCCGTAACATTTTCTTTAAATTTGTTTTTCATACATTTATCCTTTCCCTAAAAAAATTACATAAAACATTATAACAAAGGGGTTAATATACTTCCATAATAAAAACTCAAAAACTGCCTTAATGTCTATAAACACTAAGGCAGTCTATTATTTGTTTTAATTGGCACTTTGATTATTTGTTACTACAACGCTAAATCCACATGGGCTACTGTTCCAGCAGCACCGGTACTTTCCTTCAGATAAATTCCCGATTTTCTAAGAACCGCATCGGTATTTCCAATTCCATCCTTGTAGCTGAATTCTGTATTGATGTTACCAAGATAAATGGCTCCAACATCAGCCTCCTTTAAACTTAAAAGCTTATCGTTGCCCTCTTCATCCTTTGTCCATACCTTAAGCTTGTTAAAGATAGTATCATTTTCATCTATCCAACCATTATTGTCCTCATCATACTCTGAAAGATCCTTAAAGCCATCCCCAGATTTGGTTCCAAATAGTTCCGAGCCATCATTAATTTTGCCATCTTCATTTTTATCTAATGCCAAAAATCCACTTCCCTTTCCTGTAAACGAAATTTCTTCCTCATCACCATCTGAATCAATATCAAATTTGAATTTCTGGTCGGATATGGATGTTAAATTTGTATCCATATTAATAACAAGTGGATCTGTAAGAATCCTTGTATATGTTTCATCCTTCAGGGTATCAATCTTTTGTACCAAGCTTCTTCCAAAAGCAAGTTCCACGTTAAAGCTTAAGCTTCTTCCATCAGATGTCTGAACCTCTCCTGTGCTTGCAAAGGTTGTGTTTTCATATTCCAAGTGTGTGCCCGAGGTGGCTGTAATTCTCTGCCAAACCTGGGTGCGAGAAACCGACTCCGCAGAGGATAGATTTAAAGTTTTTTGTTCACTACCATTAAGGCTAAACTTTACCCCTTCAGTTTCACAGCCACCCATAATTCTTCCTTGCAAATCTCTTAAAGATTTCATTTGTTCCGACAGCTTTTTATGAGTAGGACTGTTTTTTCCATTCAGCAAATCCAAAATCTTTTTTACAAGACTAACTTGCAAATCCTCCATGTCCCACTGGCTCATAGCTGCATTAGCTTCTCGAATCTGCTTGTCATGCTCAGCCATCTGCCTAAACATATTTTGCAAATTCTCTTGCTGCCTTTTCTTGGCTGTGTCTTCTTCATTTTTCTGTAACTGTTCAAGTGATTCTTTGTAAGATTTTTCCCCTTCTTCAGACAGCTTAAGTATTGCACCAAGCGCATCCACATTCGCCCTGCGTTCAATTGTCAGCTGCTCTACATGGGTGATAGAATAAGAATTGTGACTAGATGCCATGTTTACATGGCTGTTTTCAATCTTCATAGCGGACTCCTTTCCACAAATAAAGAATATAAAAAAGTGCCAAACGCTTGAAGACCTTTGCACGTCCCTATGCCTGGTCTTCTATATTTGTATCGGCACTTTTGATATCATTATTTAGTTAATGAAGCTACTACTCTTTTAATCCAATCAAGCTCCCATTTGATTCTGACATTAAGAATCTCAAGTTGCTGATTAAATAAGTTATCAATTGTCTCTTCTTTTGAAGTCATAAGTTTCATAGCTTCACAGTTTTCATACATTTCATTGTACTGAGAAACCTTGTTATTAAATTCATTTTTCAGCATAGAAGATACACCCTCCTGCTGATAAGCGGACTGCGCTTTTTCATGAACCAATGACATCTTATTATATAATTCTTCTAATTTAGACTTATCCATAGTGTTTATCCTTCAATTATAGTATCTAGCAGATTATCCTCTTTGTCGTATATTAGCTTAAGGAAAAAATAATCCTCTCGTTCATTTAACAGCTTCAAGAAGGTTCTGTCCCCCTCCCAAAGATTTAGCTGCGGAACCTTATCAATATCAACCCACATTAATTCACCTTCGCTACATTCCTTTGTAAGTTCGCCTGAAAAATCATCACTTGTAAAAAGGATTGCATGCTCTGTTTCATTACCCATAACAAAGGTAATATAGCCTCTTGGACTTACAGTATTAAGGATTAATCCGGTTTCCTCAAACACTTCACGCTTTATACAATCTACAGGAGATTCACCCTCTTCCACATGCCCACCAACACCAATGTATTTTCCGGCATTAATGTCTTTTTCCTTCTTGGTGCGGTGAAGCATGAGATATTTATTATCTTTAATTAAATAACAAAGTGTTGTAAGCGTCATAATATTATCCTATTTTAAATAATTTAAAAGTTCCTTACAGCGGTCCATGGTCATTGTTGCATAGGTATCATTGTAGTCAACAGTTGCCATACTACCACCGTCATGCTCAGCGGTTGCCTTCTCAGCACTAGCATCTCTATCCTTAAGCCACTGCCTTTGCTCCTCAAGAGCTTTGTTAAATGTAGCTTCATCTGTATTGTACTTTATTATTCTCCAGATATAATTAAGACACTCATCCGAAACTCTAATCTGATTTGATGTAGCCTCTACCATATCTGCAATAGTAGCTGCTTCTGAAAGCTGATCTGCATAATAATCATAGCTTTCCTTATATGTTTTATAATTACTTTCAGCATCTTCCTTTGGAGCCATTCTCTCATAACTTGTAATACCCTGATTTTCATTAACATTTACAAGCGCAAGATTTTCTAATGTATCCTGCTGATCTTGTGCATCAATAAAAATCCAGTGCTGAACTTCCTCATCTATTTCTGAAACAGGCTTACCTGGCATATAAATATCAATCTCATCTGCATTTGAAAGCGCATTTGGGTTTGTAGGAATATATTTTACACCATCTTCAATATATTCACCCATATTATTTATTACTTTAATATCCTTTAAGTGCATTTTATATGTATATTCATCCACCTTTTGAATATTCTCGAAATGACCTTCATATTCACAGTAATAAAATGTACCATTTGGATATTCATCACCAATATCACCCATATCAGAATCATGGTAACCTCCATGGAAACTCCCGTCCTTATTGATGTTAAAATCATCTTCCCAGCCACCAGCTCCAATACTGAATGAATAGCTATATTTCGCCAAATCCTCAAATGTTAATGTGGAATCATTAGCTTTAGTTGTTTCAGTAGTGTCATTCTCTGCCTTATTTGTGTCTGTTGTATCACCTACATCCTTTGTATTATATGTACTTTCCTCATCCACTGTAGTATCTGCCCCGCTTCTGTTTACCAAGAAATAAACACCACAGCCAGCCACAAGCACTAATGCAACCGCAATCAAAACAATACTTATTCTTCTTTGCATTCTTTTCTTATGTCTTTTACTCATACACTAATCTCCTTCCAGATGCCCAAAAGCATCACCAAAATATTTTAATACAATGGTGATGCGTTTTCTACACTCATTCATTTTCCGGAGCATAAATAAAAAACTATATAGATATTTAATTCTTTATTCCAATTGATATTACTATCTAGGAATCAATAATCATCGCAGGTAGTAGTCATTTTAAGATAGTCTACTATCTAAAAGTAATTTTGCTCTTACAGGTAGTAGCCCTATCACCTACAACTACTATCTATGCCATTTTTTTCTTCACAGATAGTAGTCATCTAACTGGCCGTTACTATCTGTAAAAGGAACTTATTCTGTAGATAGTAAACCTCTAAAAAAGCGCTACTATCTATACAGCTATCTCTCCGTCTAGGTAGTAGTCGTTCTCAAAACCACTACTATCTATATTTCATTTTTAAGGCTCAGATAGTAGTCACATCTAAAACTGATACTATCTATTTATATTTTGCTTTAGAAAATAGTAATATTAGGCTTATACTTGTACAAAATCATAGAACATTACATTAGTAATCTCTTTATTTTCTCTTCTACAAGCTTAATATCAATTCCTATACCTTCAGCTTCCACCGAAACTATAAGATTATCCCCTAAAAGTATTCCTGATTTTTCATATTTTGCCAGTTTTGCCAGATTCTTATCAGAATATGATTCATCAGAAGCTAATCCAAAATGTTCCCAGAAATATGTCTTTCTTTCTCTAATATTCAATAATGCAAAATCTGGATAGACTTTACGTCCGTTGTACAACATTACTTCTGGTTCATACTTATAAATCACTCCATACTTAGCAAATAAATCCGCCAAAATCTTTTCTGATTTTGAGCGAACCTCTTCCCCTTTGTTTGTAGTGTATGACACTGAAAAATCATATGAATTTTGCTCTCCTAAATATTTATTTCTCCATTCAACTATAAATTCATCATCCGTTTTTTCGATTGGATGCACCAGTCGCTTTTTTCCGTCCGCTAAAGCTTCATAAGAATCTTTTAAATATGTTCCATTATACTTACATAAAAATCTTTCAATAGATTTTTCCTGTGCGTAAAGATTGGCAAGTAACTTTTCATAATATTCCTTTTGTGCCAAACGCTTTGCCAATTGTTTATCATCGGCCTTAATATATATTAAATCTTTAGTTTCATCCCTATAATAATATTGATAGCATTTATTACTTTTCTTCTGCACTAATGTGTAGTTTATAATGTCAGAATATTTTTTAAGTTCTAACATAACTTTTTCTCTATGCCTTTTTACAATTTCTAATTCTTCCTCTAATTCTTTAACATTCATAAATATATCCTTTCAATCATTATTACTATCTAAAATGAATATTTCATATGAGATAGTAGCCATTCTCTTCTGGACTACTATCTATAATTAATTTTCTCTTACAGGTAGTAGCCCTATCACCTACAACTACTATCTATGCCATTTTTTTCTTCTCAGATAGTAGTCATCCAACTGGCCATTACTATCTGTAAAAGGAACTTATTCTGTAGATAGTAAACCTCTAAAAAAGTGCTACTATCTATACAGCAATCTTTCCGTCTAGGTAGTAGTCGCTCTCAAAACCACTACTATCTATATTTCATTTTTAAGGCTCAGATAGTAACCACAGCTATACCTCCTACTATCTACATGTACTTTTTCTAGCACGGATAGTAATCATTGCATCAATAACAAGAAATAAGATATCCTAATACTGTTTTACGTATTCATCTACAACGTCTGTGGTTACTTTTATGCGGCCGGAGTTCATGGTGTAGTATATGGTTTTGGTGGTGGCCTCTAAGCGGTCTACGGCCTCGGCAGATGGATGTCCGTAGCGATTTTTCTTGGCGCAGCTGATTACAGCCACATCAGGGGATAGAACAGATAAAAACTCAGGGTCGGAGCTGTATTTACTGCCGTGGTGGCTTACCTTCAGTAAATCGACATGGCCAACCCCACCACTTGCTGCTATAGCCTGTTCCTGTTCGGCACCGATATCACCACCGAAGAAGCCGGAGTAGTCACAGTCTCCATCGCAATTGGCATCATATTCCATCAATAGCGACAATGACAAAGCGTTTATATCATCGGATGTCATTCCAGAAAATGGATATACACATTTAAATGACAAATGCTTGGTTCCACAGATGTCGCCCTGATTCATGTAAACAATATTTGTACCATTCGCCTTAGCCGCTTCAATCAGCTCGTTTAAAGTATCTCCACCAGGAATTTCAGCAGAAAGTACAATATTATCAATTCTGTAGCCTGTACTAAGCAGCTCCAACACACCTGACACATGATCTAAATCCATATGAGATAAAAACCAATAATCAATATGCCCTGCTCCCTTGTATTTCAAAAATGGCAACAGGGTATATTTTCCAACAGCATCCGAGCTGGTACTGCCTCCATCTATAAAAAACCGTGTTCCATCACCGGAGCTAATGTATATTCCATCACCCTGCCCAACGTCAAGAATGTCCACCTCGAAGCCTTGCCTTTCAGGAATAAGCCATAATCCAGCAGCCAAAGAAAGCAAGCAAAGAATTATTACTAGCTTATTTTGTATTCCTTTAAGTATCAGCCTTGGATTAGATTGCTGGATTGATTTTTCTCCAGTCTTCATACAAATATCGTAAATACGAAATACATTTACAATTAGTATCAAAACTAAATAATAAAAAATCGCCACGCCTATACTATGCCTTCCGACTATTGTCCTGGCCCTTGGAAGCTGACTAAAGGTAATTGCACTCATCTCATAAAAATAAATAATCAAATGAGCCGGAAGCAATATTGCCTTTGCTGCTGGTAGAATAAGCAATCCCACAAAGCCTCCTAAAAGCCCTAGGCCAAGTAGAAACGGCATAAGAGGCAATAATACGGTGTTCAAAACAACAGAATATAAAGGTGTTTCATAGTAAAAGTAGGTAACAATAGGAAGCATAGCTACCGTAATAACAAATGAAAAAATTAAACTTGAAACCAGTCCTTCCCTTATGCGCACTCTTAAGGGGATTTTTTCTTCAGGATTAAAACCATTATCGGAAATACGAAGTCGTTTTCTCCCCTGACATATATTTTTGTACAGCTGACATACTGGTAATGCAAAATATAAAATCGAGAGTATTGCTCCAAAGGAAAATATAAAGCTGGCATTCTTTATATAAAGTGGGTTTTCAAATAACAGAAAATCTGCCATAACAGCTAAAGCCGTTTTTGAATCGTAGGCCTCTCCTAAAATATCTGCCAGAAGAAAAATCAAAAACATACCTATTGCTCTAACAGAAGACACACTGCCGCCAGTAAGCAAGCCATACAATACTGCAATTGCTCCTGCAATGCTTCCACTGATAAGAAAACTAATACCTCTATTTCTCAGGAATCTGTAGGAAGCCATGCAGACAACGGATACATGTAGGGCTGAAACTGCCAGCACATGTGCTATTCCCACCAGCTGAAACAACGTCTTAAGCTCCCCCATCAATTCACTTTTATTACCAATACAAACACTAGCAATAAAGCCAGCCTCCTCCCCTGGTAATATGCTTTTGTAAACCTTTAGAAGACTTTGATTCAATCGAAAAAGACTATCTCCTGCAACTAAAAAACCAGCGTAAACCTCATTAACCTTTGGCTCACTGATTTCAAAAAAGTAGCCCATAGATTCATAATAAGCCTTCTCGTCAAAGCCGCCTTCATTTCTGGCTTGCCTAAAATGCTTTACAGTACCTACAATATTTACTTTACTTTTGTTTGGAATTTTATCGGAATCTAATTTAAATATAAAAGAATTGTTATTCAAAGTGCCGTTTTCACAGTTCACAGTGGCACCATCAACATAATAGAGAATTGAATCGTTTTTAATTTCCTTGCGGGTAATATTACCTGTTGCATTAACACTGGTGCCCTCCTGCAAGGCCTGCCGGACAGCATCAGCTTTGGCGTAGGCCCCAATTAAATCCTTGGGGCCATACACGCTAAATGCAACAATAATCATATAAAACAAGGAAATCAAACATAGCTTTCGCCTCATGGTTCATTTCCTCCGTATCTATTCTTCAGGAACCTCTTCTTCTGTATATTCCTCAGAATAATCATCATCTAAATAAAGAAGCCCATCATCAAAATCATATCTTTGCTCGTTGATAATGTCTTCATTTCTGGATATTGCCTTTGACAAATCCACATCAACATTTGATATTCTTGGTGTCTCGCCATTTACAAGAATCTGTACCTGCTTAATATTATCAAGTTCTGTAAGAGAATTGACTATGGAATAAACAGTGACATTCTCTGTAACACCAGTGACAACAGTTTCTATAGCACCATCAAAATTAACAATGCACACTCCATTGTCTGAAATAGTAATGGAATTAAGCTTTGTTCCACTAGGAAGAGCTGAAAGCAAGCCCTCTGTCTCTGGTCCCTTCAAAAGCTGGTCAATAACAAGCTTCTCCAAGGATACATTTCTACTGTAATATACCTCTCTGGTTTCTGGAACAGTAGATACGCCATCTGCACTTGCAAAATACAAAGTAAGATCTGTATTAAGAAGAGAATCGGTTTCCTGACCAAAATCCTCTATAAATGTATCCGCAGTCATAGTACCGATAGCCTCACCGTTTGAATCGGTGAGTGGCGAATTATTTACAAAAATAGAAACTGATTTAACACCCTTAATCTGAACTAAAGTCTTAACAATTGCTGCCCTTACAAGAATTTCCGTATATACATCAAGGGCCTCATAGTCACCTACAAAATACAAATTTAGGCTCTTATCATTTAACTCCCAGTTTTTAACATCAACCCCTGATGGGATTGTGTTAATAGCATCAATATCATCTACATCATGTGCAAGCTCTTGCAATGCCTCGGCTATTTGCCCATCAGTATCCTGACTCTTAAAGGCATAATCAAGGGCTATTATTCCTGCCTTATCTGCTCTTACATAGTAGATGCTGGCATCTGCCTTAGTAGCAGTTTTACCACATGACATTGATAAGAATCCCATTACAAATATCATCAAAAACGAAAGCACAAATCTTATTTTTCTCATTTAGTAAGCCTCCTTCTTGATGTAATTTAGTGGAACTCTAACATCAAAGGTAGAGCCCTCTCCTAGTGTAGAGCGAACCTTAATTTCACCATTATGCATAGCGATTGAGCTCTTTGTAATAGCAAGACCAAGTCCCGTTCCACCAATCTCTCTGGAATGAGATTTATCTGCACGATAAAATCTCTCGAAGATATGATCAACAGAATCCTCTGGTATACCAAGTCCATTATCCTCAACCTTGATATAGAAGAATTGATGATCTGAATTAAGTGAAATGTGTACCCAACCACCCTCGTTGTTGTATTTAATGGCGTTCTCCACTAGGTTTGTAATTACAAGAGTAAATTTAACCTCGTCAACCTCTGCAACTACTGGTCTGAAGGATTCGTACACAACCTCAACATTAGCCTTTTCTGCTATAGGCTTTAATCTCTTAAGAATATGATCAATCAGCTCGTTGATATTAACTGCAGTAACATTAAGCATTGCACCACTTTTATCCATACGAACAAGACTAAGCAAATCGTTGATAATCTTTGTCTCGCGATCGATTTCGTCTCCAATATCAACCATGAATTCCTTGTACATTTCGATTGGAACATCCTCTGAACCATTCAAGGAATCTGCAAGAACCTTCATTGAGGTAAGTGGAGTCTTTAGCTCGTGAGACACATTAGAAACAAATTCCTGTCTGCTTTCATCAATAGAGTGAAGCTTTCCAATAACCTCGTTAAACTTGTTTCCTATAGCCTCTACCTCTACAAAGGATTTTTCCTCTGGAAGAAGGGTGTCTGACTCTCTAATAATAGAATCAAGTGAATTAGCCATCTTTTTAAGTGGTCTTGAGAAATAAATCCGTGAAAATACAGCTATTAAGATAGAAAGCGCAACAATAATCACCGCTCCTATCAAAATATAAGAGACAAAGGTATCCTCATTCTGTGTCATGTAATCCATAGATTTATTCATGACCAATACGCCCACTATATCTCCATCGGAATTAACTAGAGGCACCGATACAATTAAGTAATTGGTAGCCTTATCATAATAATAAAGAGACTGACCCTGCATGGAATATATAATGTTTTCCCAGATAACTGTCTTTCCTATATCTGCTGAAAAGGAATCCTTAATGATTTTTAAGGCAGAATTAACGATTAGAATACGACCATTATAGGTGTCGGCTACAGATTTGAATTCTGTATCCAAAAGCTCATTATCTTCACCAGCCGCATAACCACTAGTAACTATTTGATTGTTATAGGAAATTGCCTGCGCCATAAGATTAGTGCCATCAGTGTGAACAGATACTGATTCGTAAACACGCAAAGAAATAGGCACACATACCATAAAAGGTAAGATGCCTACGCAAATTATGATTAATGCAATTTTAAATCCTATACTACGAAAAAAAACTAAGCTAAATCTATTTTTCATACTAACTCACTTTACATATAATAGTATCCAACGCCCCATTTTGTACGTACATACTTAGGTTCCTTTGGATTAGGCTCAATTTTTTCTCTAAGACGTCTAACATGCACATCAACTGTTCTCTCGTCACCTGGGTAATCCTCTCCCCAAATCTTATGAAGCAAATCCTCTCTTGAGAATACCTTCTTAGGGTTTGTGACAAGTAAAAGAAGCATATCAAACTCCTTTGAAGTAAGATTGTATTCTACTCCTAAAATTGTAAGCCTGCGGTTACTCTTATCTAAAACTAAATCGCCATTTTCAATAACATTTTCTTCCTTGTGCTCCATAGCTACAGGCTGACCTAAAGCAGCTCTTCTCATAATCGCTTTGATTCTGGCCTTAACCTCAAGGATATTAAAAGGCTTTGTAATATAGTCGTCAGCACCATATTCCAGACCAAGGATTTTATCCATATCATCGCCCTTTGCAGTAAGCATAACAATTGGTACTGTAGAAAACTCTCTAATACTCTGACATACCTCAAAACCATCAAGCTTTGGAAGCATAACATCCAAAAGAATCATATCGTAGTGATTAGCTGTGGCAAGATCTAATGCTTCCTGTCCATCATAGGCACAATCTACCTCCATACCATCCTGCTCTAAAGAAAATCTGATTCCTTTGACTATGAGTTTTTCATCATCGACAACTAATACTTTTTTAGCCATTTCGTTCCTCTAAACTATTCTTAAATTTTGATAAGTGAATTAATTTGATTGAATATGCCATCGCCTATTCCAGATACTTTTTTAATGTCTTCAATGGAAGAAAAATTTCCATTTGCCTCTCGATATGCAATAATCTGATTTGCCTTAGATTCACCAATACCTGGTAAAGATCTTAGTTCTAATAGGGTGGCTGTATTAATATTGATAAGTCCATCATCGGCTTCTACAGCTGCCTGTTTAGCCTCAAGTGCCTTTGTTTCCTCTACGGTGTAGACGTAAAGCTTCTGCCCATCCTCTAAAAGGGCTGCTTGATTGATATCACTATCATCTGCCGATTCAATTAGACCACCAGCAGCTTCAATTGCTGCATAGACTCTAGAGCCTTCGGGAAGTTCATATACATCAGGACTTTTTACAGCCCCTGCAACCTGAACATAAATGGTAGTAGGCAAAAGCTCATCTACCACCTGCTCTGTAGCATTAGTATCTTCTGTTTTTTCCACCAGCTCTGTGGATTGAAAGTATGATGCTTTGCCACAGCCTCCAAGCAAAAAAAGGCTACAACAAGCAATACAAAATAATTTTTTCATAAATCTCCTTTCTTATCATAAAGGAGATTCCAATATCGTCCTGCTTATTGTAGCGAATTTTTTCATATATTACAAGAGTTTTACAAAAATGTGTCAAGAACTCTTTCGATTTTTTCTTTAAATTCGTCAACATCCTGCTCTGTAATCACAAGTGGAGGTAGTAATCTAAGTACATCTGCTCCTGCTGAAAGTACCACAAGATGCTGCTCTAACAATGCACGGCTTACAACCTCCTTTACTGGAATAGTAAGAACAAGTCCTTGCATTAAGCCAAGACCTCTTCGTTCTGTAATAAAATCGTATTTTTCAACAATTCTGTCCAAGGTCTGCTCCAAGTAAGGAGTAATTTGATTTACATGTTCAATCAGCTTATAATCCTCAAACATGTCAAAAACCTGTGATACTGCAGCTGTACAAAGAGGATTGCCACCGTAGGTTGTTCCATGGTCTCCAGGAACTAATGAATTTTCAGCCACTTCCTGTGTAACTGCAAAGGCACCGATTGGAACACCGTTTCCTAAAGCTTTTGCAGTGGTTAAAATATCCGGGCGAATTCCGTACTGCTCATAGGCGTACATGGTTCCTGTTCTACCCATACCACATTGAACCTCGTCAAGGATTAACAGAATACCCTCCTCATCACAAAGCTTCCTCACCTTTGTAAGGAATTCCTTGTCGGCAGGATAAAGTCCTCCTTCTCCCTGCACCGTTTCAAGAATTATAGCGCAGGTATTATCTGTAAGATTGGCTAGCACACTTCCAAAATCATTGAAGGATGCAAACCTAACACCTGACATTAAAGGATAAAATGGCTCACGGTAATGCTCCGTTCCAGTGACTGAAAGTGAGCCGACGGTTCGACCGTGGAAGGAATTTTCCATAGCAATAATTTCGTATGCCCCCGCCCCTCTTTTAGTATATGCATATTTTTTTGCTGTTTTTAGAGCTCCCTCAATAGCCTCGGCACCTGAATTAGTAAAGAATACCTTATCCATTCCAGAAGCCTTACACAGCTTTTCTGCTGCCTCTATCATAGGCTGATGATAATAAAGATTAGATGTATGAGTAATTCTTTTTAGCTGAGTAATCAAAGCATTCTCATAATCTTCATTGCCATATCCAAATGCCATTACACCAATGCCCGATGCAAAATCCAAATATTCTTCATCCACCTCATCGTAAAGATGTACGCCCTTTCCATAATCAAAAACTACTGGAAATCTGTTGTATACATGAAAGAGGCTTTCTTCTGCCTGTTCTATCATCTGCTTTTTATTCATTGTAGTACCTCGTATCCTTGTCTCCTATGATTGCTGTTCCAATACCTTTGTTTGTAAAGATTTCAAGAAGTAAGCAGTGTGCAATTCTGCCATCCAAAATATGGACTCTTGAAACGCCCTGTTCAATTGCCTCAATACAATTGTTTAATTTAGGAAGCATTCCACCGCCAATAAATCCATCTCCAATTAAAGCCTTTGCTTCTTCCACTGAAAGCTCTGAAATTAAGGTATCAGGGTCATCCTTGTCCTTGTAAACACCCTCGATATCAGTAAGGAATGCCAGCTTTTCAGCATTAACTGCTTTTGCAATGGCACAGGCAGCATCATCAGCATTGATATTGTAGGTCGCGAAATTTTCATCCATACCGATTGGACAAACAATTGGAAGAAAATCCTTTTCAAGTAAATCCATAATAATCTTTGGATTAACCTCTGTTATTTCTCCAACAAAGCCTATGTCCTTTCCATCAGATAGCTTCTTTTCAACCTTTAAAAGACCGCCGTCCTTTCCAGAAATACCAATAGCATTTACACCAAGAGACTGAACATTTTGAACTAGAG
This sequence comes from Pseudobutyrivibrio sp. OR37, assembly GCF_900113655.1. Lineage (GTDB taxonomy): Bacteria > Bacillota > Clostridia > Lachnospirales > Lachnospiraceae > Pseudobutyrivibrio. Next base: position 53,600 of record NZ_FOQF01000001.1, read on the forward strand.
ACTTATTAACCTTATTTAAAACCATTTCAGCAATTTCCATGGTAGGCTCATCTGTTTTTCTAAGACCGTTTACAAATTCTGGTGTCATGCCAGTTTTTTCAACCCACTTAGAAATCTCCTTGCCACCACCATGAACAATGATAGGCTTGAAGCCAACTAGCTTTAGAAGTGTTACATCCTGGATAACCTGCTTTTTCAGCTCCTCATCCACCATTGCACTTCCGCCGTATTTTACAACAATAATCTTGCGATTGAATCTTTGAATATATGGCAAAGCCTCAATCAAAACCTCAGCCTTGTCCATAGCCTTATCCATTACCTTTTGCATACTTACGTCCATAGCATCCTCCCTGTTAGCTGCGATAATCTGCGTTAATCTTTACGTAATCATAAGTTAAGTCACAGCCCCATGCTGTAGCAGAAGCACTACCTTCATGCATATCTACATAAACTGTAACTGTATCTGCCTTCATAATCTTAAGAGCTTCATCCTCGTCAAATACTATAGGTGTGCCCTTATCAAAAACCTTTAATGTTCCATTAACACTCTTAAAGAAAAGCTCCACATCCTCCTGATTGAATTCAGCACCAGAATAACCCATGGCGCATAAAAATCTGCCGAAGTTGGCATCACAACCAAATATTGCAGCCTTTGAAAGATTTGAACCTACAATGGCTCTCGCCAGGGTTTTCGCATCTTCCTTTGACTTCGCATTTACGATAGTAGCTTCAAACAGCTTGCTTGCACCTTCCCCATCGGCAGCCATCTTCTTTGCCAGAGTTTCGCATACAAATGCCAAGGCCTCCTTAAAGGTACTGTAATCATTATCCTTTTCAGTAATCATTTTGTTTTCTGCCAAGCCGTTAGCCATGCAAAGCAAAGTATCATTTGTAGATGTGTCACCATCAACTGTAATCATATTGAAGGTGTCTGCCACAACTTCGCTAACCGCTTCCTGTAAAAGGGATTTTTCGATAGATAAATCTGTTCCTAAGAAAGCAAGCATAGTACACATATTAGGATGAATCATGCCTGAGCCCTTGCTCATGCCTCCTAAATGAACCATCTTGCCACCGATTTCAAACTCTACTGCAATTTCTTTATTAACAGTATCTGTAGTCATGATAGCCTTTGAGGCATCGCTACCTGCAGCTATGCTTTCATCAAGCTTTGGTGCCATTGCCTTTACACCAGCCACCAGCTTGTCCACTGGAAGCTGCATACCGATTACACCAGTAGATGCAACTGCAACTGTATCAAATGGAATGTTAAGTGCTTCCTCTACACCTTTTGCTGTTGCCTCGCAGGCATCGAAGCCTTCCTTGCCAGTGCAGGCATTTGCAATTCCAGAATTGATAACCACCGCCTGCATATTTTTGCCTGATTTTACAATATTCATGTCCCACTGAACGCAAGCCGCCTTCACCACATTACTAGTAAAGGATCCTGCACATACACATGGCACCTCAGAATAAACCATTGCCATATCAGTACGTCCCTGATATTTAATCCCAGCCGCATGGCTTGCTGCCTTAAAACCCAATGCTGCTGTTATTCCACCATTAATCTCCTTCATAATCTGCTCCTATTTATTAAATGCTATTATATTTTCATCGTTCAGGGTAAAGTCGTATACATTCAAATCCTTTCGCTCTACCCACTGTTCTGCCTGCCAAAAGCTATTTCCAAGTTGATTGTCAGTAAAGGCAACCAGCTGAATCTTTGTGATTCCTTCAGATTTAAGTCGTACCATAGCAGATGTAGCCATAGCCCTGCCGATTCCGTTTTTACGATAATTTTCGTGAACGCATACATGATAAAAGCAGCCATGTCTTCCATCATGTCCTACTAATATGCTTCCAACGATTTTGCCGTCTGCAACTGCAACAACAGAAAGACCTGTATTTCTGTCTAAGAAACGTTTTACACCTTCCTTAGAATCATCAATGCTTCGCATTGCAAATCCATGAATGGACGTCCATAAATCATAGACCTCATCATAATCGCTGATGTCCATAGTTCTGATTGTAAAATCCATATGAACTCCTAAATCTAAAGTTACGTTAAAAGAATCTTTTGTAATCATATTAGGTCCCTCCTAATTGCCGTTTTATGGAAACATTGGTGCAAAATCAAGTCCTGTTTTTTCATCTAAATCAAACAGTATATTCATGTTTTGAACTGCCTGGCCTGCAGCACCCTTAACTAAATTATCTAAAGCACCCATCATAATGATGCGACCAGTTCGTTCATCGATTTTACAGCTAACATCTACAAAATTGCTTCCCTCAACCCATTTGGTCTCTGGGCACTCGCCATAATCTAAAACTCTTACGAAAAATTCATCATCATACATATCGTGGTATGCCTGCATCACATCATCTTTTGTAGGAAGCTTGCCGTCTTTCTTAATAAGAGATGCATATTCAGTAACAAGGATTCCCCTATTCATTGGAACAAGATGTGGTGTGAAGTTAATCATTATCTCCTTGCCACAGGCATAGCCTAACTGCTCTTCTATTTCTGGAGTATGTCTATGTGATGCAACTCCGTAAGCTTTTATGCTTTCGTTTACCTCGCAATACAGATTAGGAAGCTTTGCTCCTCTTCCTGCACCGCTTGTTCCAGATTTTGCATCGATGATTAAAGTAGCTGGATCAATTAAACCTGCCTTAACAAGTGGATATGCAGTAAGTATTGAACAGGTTGTGTAGCAGCCAGGGTTTGCAATAAGTCTAGCGCCCTTTTCTTTGTCTCTGTTTATTTCACAAAGACCATAAACTGCTTCTTCTATAAACTGTGGACTCATGTGCTTGATGCCATACCACTTTTCATATATAGAAACATCCTTTATACGATAGTCCGCTGATAAATCTATAGCCTTACAGTTGTTAAGAATCTCTTCTGTAAGTACCCCTGCCAAATAACCCTGTGGAGTTGCTGTGAAAATCACATCCACCTGTTTAGAAAGCTCTAAAATGTTATCATCCAAACACTTATCTTCAACAAGTGTAAACATGTTCTTATATATAGAAGCAAATCGCTCATCTACATAGGATTTAGATCCATACCACACTATCTCAGCTTCTGGATGACTATAAAGTAGTCTCACTATTTCTGCCCCAGCGTATCCAGTCGCTCCAATAATTCCAACTTTAATCATAGCAAATTGTCCTCCAAATGAAATGTCATGTGTAAATTGTATTACAATACTTTCGTTAAGTAAAGTGTTGCGACGCAATTTTATAAATCAAAAATGCATAAATATACACGTAGTTTTAGCGTGAATCAATGTTAAATTTACCAAATATCATTTTTATGCACTATAATTGCATATATTTGCACTTGTATTTTCAACTTTAATGTAGTAAAGTATGTATCAACAAGTCGAAAGGCTTACAGGGAGATTTTTATAAAACACATATAAAGGAGAATTCAACATGGCACAAGAAAAAGTAATACTAGCTTATTCAGGCGGACTTGACACAACAGCCATCATTCCATGGCTCAAGGAAAACTACAATTATGAAGTTATTTGCTGCTGTATCGATTGCGGACAGGGCGAAGAATTAGACGGACTCGAAGAACGAGCTAAGCTATCCGGCGCATCAAAGCTTTATATTGAAGATATCGTTGATGATTTCTGCGACAACTACATCGTTCCATGTGTACAGGCAGGGGCTGTATACGAAAATAAGTATTTACTTGGAACTGCTATGGCTAGACCTGGTATTGCTGCAAAGCTTGTAGAGATTGCTCGAAAAGAAGGAGCTACTGCTATCTGTCATGGAGCTACAGGTAAAGGAAACGATCAGATTCGTTTCGAGCTTGGCATCAAAGCTCTTGCTCCAGATATTAAGATTATAGCTGCATGGCGTAGTGACAAATGGACTCTCCAGTCACGTCAGGATGAAATTGATTACTGCAAGGCTCATGGAATCGACTTACCATTTTCTGCAGACCAGTCCTACAGCCGTGACAGAAACTTATGGCACATCAGCCACGAAGGACTTGAGCTTGAAGATCCAGCTGTGGAGCCAAATTATAATCACTTACTTATGCTTACTACTCCACCAGAGAAGGCACCTGAAACACCTGAATATGTAACTCTCACTTTTGAAAAGGGTGTTCCTACATCTGTAAACGGAAAGAAAATGAAGGTAAGCGATATTATCAAAGAGCTAAATGTTATTGGTGGCCGCAACGGAATCGGCATCATTGATATTGTAGAAAACCGTGTTGTTGGTATGAAGTCACGTGGCGTATACGAGACACCAGGCGGAACTATTCTTATGGAAGCTCACGAACAGCTTGAAGAGCTTATCCTCGACCGCGCGACATTAGAGGTTAAGAAAGAAATGGGGGCTAAGCTTGCACAGGTTTGCTACGAAGGCAAATGGTTCACACCACTTTGCGACGCTATCCAGGCCTTCGTAAAATCAACCCAGGAATATGTTACTGGTGAAGTAAAAATCAAGCTTTACAAGGGCAACATCATCAAAGCTGGCACTACTTCACCATACTCACTCTACTCAGAGTCACTTGCATCCTTCACAACTGGTGACCTTTACGACCACCACGACGCCGAAGGCTTCATCACACTCTGGGGCCTCCCACTAAAGGTTCGCGCCCTCAAGCTTGCTGAAGCTAGGGACTAACACCCACGCCCTTCGAATAAAGGGCTGACTGCTAGATATGTATAGAGCGGACATATCCCTAAACTACTAAGCATATGTATGAACTGGATTAGGGTACATTGCTTTCACTATTACATTCGCTAAGAAAAATTAAAAAAGCAGGTTTTGCATATATAGACACCGTGGCACATTCAACATCGTGTTTCAAGTGACCACTTGCGCCGCCGTCCATGGCGGCGCATGCCTATATATTGCAAAACCTGCTTTTTATTTTTCTAAGCTCATTCCAACGTTACAGCAATGTACCCTAATCCAGTTCATACATATGCTATCCAAATATTTTATATGTCCGCTCTATACATATCTAGCAGTCAGTAGAAATCCAAATGGGCGTGGGTGTTAGTCCCTGGATTCGCATACGATTAGGTAGCCCTCGGCCACGTGGATGGTGGCGAAGTTGTCTACGATTTCGTTGCTGACGGTGAGGGTGTTGAAGCCCTCTAAGGTGGCACGATGAAGTGGATATTTGAAGCCCTTCATGGTGACGCCATCTGCGAAGCCTGCGTATGGAAATACGGATATGTATTTGCCAAATTGGTTGCCCTTTTCTAGTTCTAAAGTCCAACCTGGGGCAAGCATAAGGATGTAGTTGCGCTCGTCCACAAGAATAACATCACGGTCATGCTTTAGGCCAAGGCCAAGAAGGTTGATGTTTCCTAGGGTGTGGTCTATCCGGGCGCCAGTGCCTCCTAAGATATATATTTCATCGGTATTTTTGGTACGTTTAAAAGCTAGGCGTAAAGCAAATTCGGTGTCTGTATCGTCCTTGATAGGATTAAGCCTTATCACCTCAGCTCCTGTGTTTTCTATTTTCTTGTATGCATCATCTGAAATAGAATCAAAATCGCCTACTACAATATCTGGATTAACTCCCAGCGATAAGCAGGATTCAAAACCACTGTCGCAAGCAATAAATAAAGTCTTATCAAATGAGTGGTCCGCTATAAATCCTTTAGCAAATTCAGGATTAAGCTTACCTCCTGCTATTATAAAAACTATCATCTCATTTTCTCCAATAGTACTTCGGCGTTAGCTTTAACATCACCCTTGAATACGGCCGAGCCTGCTACGATGATATTGGCACCTGCATCAAGTGCATAATCAATGGTGTCTATGTTAATACCACCGTCAACCTCAATATCAATCTTTGCCCCAACCTGATTGCAAAGCTCTGTAAGCTCACGAACCTTGTGTATAGTATAAGGTATCAGCTTTTGGCCACCAAAGCCTGGATTAACTGTCATAATAAGAACCATGTCTACCTTATCAAGCACGTGCTTAATAGTAGAAACTGGTGTAGCTGGATTTAAAGCTACTCCAGCCATAGCTCCACATGATTTAATCAAATCAATTGTAGCATCAAGATGCTTGCAGGCTTCAGCATGAACTGTGATAATATCTGCTCCTGCCTCTGCAAAATCCCTAATGTATCTTTCAGGATCAACAATCATAAGATGTACATCAAATAATCTATCAGTGTACTTTCGAATGCTCTTAAGTACTGGCATTCCATAGCTGATACTTGGCACAAAAACCCCGTCCATCACATCAAAATGAACATATTGTGCGCCAGCCTCATCGATAAGCTCAAGCTGTTCCTTTAATACCCCGAAATCAGCCGATAAAATTGATGGTGCTAAGCATTTTTCCATATTAATCACCTATACTTGTTATTCCTTTCGTTTACCATTTCCCCATAGATTTGCAGATAGTTTTCATATCTGCTTGCTGCTATTTCTCCGTTTGCAACAGCATCTTTAACCCCGCATTTTGGTTCCTTATCATGGGCGCAACCTGTAAACTTACAGTTAGAAGCCGGTTCAATAAACTCTGGAAATAGCATATATAAATCAACCGGTTCCAGCTTAGGAACGAACAGAGACGAAAATCCTGGTGTATCCATAATGAAGGTATCCTCTCCAAGATACAAAAGCTCGGAATGTCTTGTAGTATGCTTTCCTCTTCCAATTTTTTCTGAGACCTCTCCAGTCTCCATGGAATGACCTTCTGTAAGCATATTTACAATGGAGCTTTTTCCAACACCTGATGGTCCTGCAACAGTTGACGTTTTACCATGTAGTACTTCCCTGATTTCATCAATTCCTTTATTCTGCTTGGCAGAACAAAAGATTACTTTATAGCCTGCTCTTTCATAGGTATTACGCATTAACTCTTCGAATCCATCATCTGCAATATCTTCCTTGTTAAAACAGATTACAATTGGAAGCTCCTGCTCTTCCATCATGCACAAAAATCTGTCTAAAAGATTAAGATTAGGCTCAGGATTCTTAGTAGCAAAAATGAGCAATGCCTGATCTACGTTTGCCACAGCCGGTCTGATAAGCTCAGACTTGCGAGGCAGTAGTTTTACTACATTGCCCGTTTTCTCCTCTTCGGAGATGATGTCTATTTCAACATCATCCCCTACTAAAGGTTTTTTCTTTTCTTTTCTGAAGGCGCCTTTGGCCTTACATTCATAAACGCCTGCATCTATTACATAAACATAATAGAAGCCAGCTATTCCTTTGATAATCTTACCTGTCATATATTAATTGGCTGTTCCCTGTACAGTCTGTGTTTGAGCTTCACCTGCTACACCTTCAGCTGGTGTAAGTGTAACTGTAAGCTGTGCCTTTGAAACATCAGAAATATTAATTGCACCACTCTTTGGAATAGTGCCTGACTTGTTTAATTCAGCAATTGAATATGTGCAATCGCCCTCAAAAGGATTAGCAATTGTGTAATTGTAGGTAGTAGCCTTTGCTCCCTTGCTGATTACAAGTGTAATTGTTGAATTTGCAGCAACCATTTCACCTGGAGCAATTGACTGGCTGATAACCTGTCCCTGTGGTACAGTGTCAGAGTTTTCTGTTGATGTGCTGGTAACAACAATATTCTTTGCATCAAGAACTGTTGTAGCTTCAGCCTGTGTAAGACCAACAACACTAGGAACTGCTACCTTTGCAGAGCTGTCTGCATCTGTAGACTTGTTTTCTGTACCTGCAGCTGGTGTCTGTGTAGCGGCATTACCTGTATTAGCACTTGGAGTGCTATTTGAGGAGCTACTAGAACTGCTGCTAGGCTTAGACTCTGACTTTTCAGAAGAAGCAGAAGAATCTGACCCACCTTCAGCCTCGCCCTCACCAGATACTGTAAGTCTAAGTGTATCATTTAATGAGAACTCATCGCCTTCTTTTGTAGACTGGCTCATTACCACGCCATCTTCGTAATCATCACTATCTTCGTAAGAAACTAAAATGTTTTCCTCTTCAAGACCAAGATCAGTAAGCTCTGTCTTTGCCTCTTCATACTGAGTGCCAACAACATTAATCATAGTAACCTTCTTAGAACCGAACTTAAATACACCAAAGTGTGTTCCAAGAATTGCAACGATGATAACTACAATAGCGATTCCTGCAATAATACCAGAGATTGTAATAATCTTGTCCATTTTAGAATCTTCGTAATCATCTTCGTCATCATAGTACTCATCATCATAATACTCGTCATCATAGTATTCATCATCATAGTACTCTTCTTCCTCATCTTCGTATTCATCATCGAAGATAAGGGCCTGAGCAGCCTTCTTTGTAAGTGATTCCTCCTGCTCTGGTGTGATGCGAGTCATAATCTGTGTCTTACCAAGATCTGCTGACTCGACTATAGTAACGAAATCCTCGTTAGGGCTAACTAAAGCCTTCTTTAAATCCATAAGCATGTCTGAGATAGTAGCATATCTTCTATCTGGGGACTTCATTGTAGCCTTAAGGATAATCTTTTCAAGTGAAATTGGAAGATCTGGAGCGTATGCGCTAGGCGCAACCATTTCCTCCTGCAAATGCTGAATAGCAATTGCAACTGTATTATCTCCATCGAAAGGAACACGGCCAGTTACCATTTCGTACATTACGATACCAAGTGAATAAATATCACTCTTACCATCAACAAAACCATTTCTAGCCTGTTCTGGAGAAGAATAGTGAACAGAGCCCATTACATCTGCATGAATTGTGTTTGAGCTAGCTGCTCTGGCGATACCGAAATCAGTAACCTTAACCTTACCCTCTGTAGAAATAATAATATTCTGAGGCTTGATATCACGGTGAATGATGCCCTTTTGATGAGCTGCCTCAATACCTCTTCCTACCTGAATCGCAATTGAGATAGCTTCCTTGAAATTAAGCTGTCCCTTCTTTTCGATATATGTCTTAAGTGTAATGCCCTCAACATATTCCATTACGATGAAATACATTCCATTTTCAGAGCCTACATCATAAATATTAACGATGTTCGGATGCTCCAAGCCTGCTGCTGACTGAGCCTCTGTTCTAAACTTTGCAACAAAGGTTGCGTCCTCAGAAAACTCTGGCTTTAAGATTTTGATTGCAACTTCTCTTCCTAAAATATGGTCCTTAGCACGGTAAACATCTGACATTCCGCCTGCGCCAATTTTATCAATTACTTCATATCTGTCTGCTATAAATACGCCTTGTGTAATCATTTATTCTCCTTTAACTACTCGATAATTATGACTGATACATTATCCTTACCGCCATGTGCATTTGCAAGCTCAACTAATCGGTTTGCACGATTTGCAATAGTGTTGTCTGATGTGATAACTGAATAAATTTCATCATCATCCACCATATTGGTAAGTCCATCTGAACAAATAAGAATATGCTCCCCACCATTAATCGCAACATCAAAATAATCTGCTACGATAGAGCCTTCTGCTCCAATGGCTCTTGTAATCATATTCTTACGCTTATCATATTTTGCATCTACCTCATCAAGCTCCCCTGTACGAACCAGCTCCGCAACAACAGAGTGGTCCTTTGTAACCTGCTTAAGCCTGTCACGTGTTGCAACATATAATCTGCTATCACCAACATTGGCCACATAAAGATGCCCATCAAAAACTGTAGCCAGTACTAATGTGGTTCCCATACCGGCTTTTGTTGGATCTGTCTGTGATTCAGAATAGATTTTGTTGTTTGCTAGTTGAATTGCCTTTTCAAAAATCCTAACTGTCTCAAGCTCTGTAGAATTTTTGATTTCATTCACGATAATCTCAACGCATCTTGCGGAAGCATAATCTCCTGCCAATTCTCCACCCATACCGTCTGCGACTATGTACAGATTTGGCAATTTACCAACTCTTGCATCAGAGGAAAAAACGCTGTCTTGATTAACTCGTCTTTTTACTCCGACATCTGTTTTTTCATAGCTTATCATTAAATAGTCCCTTTCGAAGCGTCCATGTCTGCATGTCGCTTTCTCAGTTGTCCACAGGCCCCGTCAATGTCGCGACCCATTTCCCTTCTAATAGTAGCATTATTCACGTATTTTTCAATCTTTTTTTGGAAGGCGTAAGCCCTATCCATGCTAGGTGAAACGAAGTCTCTTTCCTTAATTGGATTAACTGGAATCAGATTGACATGACAGTTTAAATGACCTATCAATTGTCCTAATTCTTCTGCATCCACATCCCTATCATTCACACCGCCAACAAGGGAATATTCAAAGGTGATTCTTCTACCTGTTTTCTTGAAATAGTATTCGCATGCATCTATTAGTTCGTGTATTTCATATTTATTTGCTACTGGCATTAGCTCTTTTCTCTTCTCCTGATTAGGAGCATGTAGAGAAATAGCAAGAGTGATTGTTAAATCCTCATCAGCCAGCTGCTTTATCTTTGGAACAATACCGCAGGTGCTAACTGTGATATTTCTTTGAGAAATATTAAGACCATTCTCGTCCGATAATAGTCTAACAAATTTTACGATATTATCATAGTTATCCATAGGCTCGCCTGTACCCATAACAACCACATTGGAAACACGCTCACCTGTATCTCTTTGGATAGCATATATTTGACCTAACATCTCTGCTGCTGTAAGATTTCTTACCCAACCATCAAGTGTGGATGCACAGAAGCGACAGCCCATTTTGCAGCCTACCTGTGAGCTGATACATACGGAATTGCCATGCTTGTAGCTCATCCATACGCTCTCCACCATTTCACCATCAAATAGCTCAAATAGATATTTTCTGGTTCCATCGATTTTGGAAACCTGCAAATCGATTTTCTTGAGTGGTCTGTAGTTACAATTTGAAGCAAGCTTATCCTTCAACGACTTTGGAATGTTCTTCATCTCGTCGTAATCAAGTGCAAGATGCTTATGCATCCATTCATAAAGCTGCTTTGCTCTGAATTTTGGTTCTGAAAGCTCATTTGTAACATAATCCGTCAGCTCTATTAAGTTGAGTGATCTGATATCTACTAATTCTTTTTCATTACACATATAAAAAATCCATCATGATTTTTATCAGGCAGTAATTGTTCCTGACTAACTACTGTAAACTCCTTATGTGAATTTAAGAAGTTTTCTACCTGATTATCATTTTCATCTTTATTAATTGTACATGTGCTGTAGCAAAGTGTGCCACCAGCTTTTACATATCTACAAACTGTATTTAAAATCTTTTCCTGAAGCTGTACAAGCTCGTTCAAAGATTCTTCAGTCTGGTTATATTTAATGTCAGGCTTTTTTCTGATTATTCCAAGGCCTGAGCAAGGTAAATCAGCAATTACAACATCATACTGATTTTCGCCGCTTTCGTCAAATTCTGTGGCGTCCCAAATCTGAGCTGTAATGTTTTTTGCTCCGGTACGCATGATATTTTCATTAATAAGCTGAACCTTAGCTTCTGTAAGATCTCTTGCTACCACCTTGCCATCTACTGCTATTTCTGCTGCGTGACTTGCCTTGCCACCTGGGGCAGCACAAACATCTATGACAGAATCTGAAGCTTTAATGCCTGCTCTAAAAGGAACAAGCTGTGAGGAATAATCCTGTATGTAGAAAAGCCCTTGTTTAAATTCCTCAATTCCTGCCACTGAATCATAGCCTGAAATATATCCTGCGTATGGTAAATCCTCTGATTTTTCAAAGGTGATACCACTAGCCTCAAGTGCTTTTCCTAATGCCACCTCATCAGTCTTATTTTTATTAATTCTGATACAAAGCTTTTCTGGCTCGAAGAAGCCCTTTAGGATTAATTCTGTCTGTTCCTTGCCATAATCCCTGGTCCATTTATCTACAAGCCACTGAGGCATAGAATATTTCACACTATCATCAGAGAAGGTAACGTCAGACTTTGATCTGGAAATGTTACGAAGAACTCCATTTACAAAACCTGTAAGGCCTGAAAATCCTTTCTTTTTGGCAAGCTTAACATATTCATTGCAAGTGGCTGAATCTGGCACTGAATCCATGTAAAAAATCTCATAAGCTCCCATTCGCATAATTGTACGAATCACAGGCTTCATCTTTTTTACCTTTGTTTTAGAAAAGCTGTCGATAATGAAATCCAGCTGAAGCTTTCTTTCCACCGTACCATTCACAAGGCGAGTGAGAAAGGCACGCTCATTTTTACCTAAATAAGCGTACTTATCCAAAACAGCCTTTAGATAAATGTGGGAAAACTGACCATGCTCCAATATTTCCATTAATGTCTCAAGGCCAACAGCTCTTATATTTAAACTACTCTCTGCCATTTGCTAACCTCGTACCTGTTTCTAGCTGGTAACCTCTAAGGAAATCCGCTGCAGCCATACGCTTCTTACCCTCAAGCTGAAGCTCCTCAACTGCAAGAGCCTTTGAGCCGCAGGCGATTGTAAAGCCATTTTTATTGACATCAATAATGGTACCTGGCTCTCCAGACATATCCATAACCTTTGCCTTCCATAGCTTAAGCTGCTTACCATTTACGAAGGTAAATGCTGATGGCCAAGGATTAAGTCCTCTGATTAATCTTTCGATTTCCTCTGCTGATTTAGTCCAATCAACATTTCCCAAATCCTTATGAATCATACCTACGTGAGTAGCCTCCGCTTCATTTTGAGGAATTGGAGTGATTTCTCCTCTATCAAGAGCCTCGATAGTTTTAACAGTAAGCTTACCTCCATCAAGTGCAAGCTTATCAAAAAGACTTCCACCAGTTTCATCTGCCGCAAGCTCTATCTCTGACTTAAGAAGCATATCTCCATCATCAAGACCTGGTCCCATAAGCATAGTGGTGTTTCCTGATACCTTTTCACCATTGATAACAGCCCACTGGATTGGTGCGGCTCCACGATATTTTGGAAGAAGTGAGCCATGAACATTTACACAACCTAAGCGTGGCATATCAAGAATTACCTTTGGCAAAATCTGACCAAATGCAGCAACTACAAATACATCTGCCTCATAGCCCTTAAGATATTCCACTGATTCCTCAGCTCTGATTTTAGCAGGCTGATATACTGGAAGATCATGCTCCATAGCAAATTCCTTTACAGGAGTAGGCTGAAGCTTACCGCTACGTCCCTTTGGCTTATCAGGCTGGCTGACTACAAGAATAATCTCATGACCAGCTTCGTATATTGCCTTTAATGTTTCCACCGCAAAATCCGGTGTACCCATAAAAACTACTTTCATCTATGATAATCCTTTCATTTAATAACCATAATAAAAACGTCGCAAAACGCTACTTATTAGTGTAACATTTTACGACGTTTTTGTACATTACCCCTATTGTCTGTGAATGGGAACAACGTGGTCTACATGTAGTCCTCACCGCTTCGATGCTTTTTGATTACGAATAGTAAAATAACTGTACCCATTAGTATGATGCCAATTATTGTGAAGATAAGTGTACCAATTCCACCTGTGCTTGGAAGTACAAGACCCTGGTAGTTTAGTACTGTAAGGCTTACCATGCTGCTTTCGTTTAATTTTTTGGTGCCTGCTTCATCTCCTGGTTCGTAGAAGTTCTTTAAGCTACCCTGATAATACTGGGCTGCTTCAGAATCTTCCATTCTGTAAATTGTAAACATTATATCTTCTGCAAGCTCATTGTAGCCATTAGGTGCTTTTACCTCGGCAAGGATGTAGTTACCTTCTGATAATCCACTAAGGGCTACACCGTTTGCATTAGCTACTGATACAAATTCACCGCTTTCGATTACCGAATTATTTGCTGTATTATTTATGGCCTTTGTGTATAGGTTAAATACTCTTACAATAGTATCGCCTGCTGCATAAGCAATTCCATCTTCAGTGGTACCAGACTCCCCATATTCCTCTGTGAGGATATAATAATTGCTGGAAAGTCCTGCCTCTTCAAAGGCTGCCATAGCCTCATCCACGTTTACAACATCTGAAGGAGTCTCGGTAGCCTCGCTGCCTACTCTTTTCTTCCAGGTATATGCATCTGAAGCTTCTGCCTTTAAGAAAATGTCTCCTTCTTTGTAAATTCTAAACTGAGCACCTGCAAGGAAGGTATCCTCCCTGCCGCCATCCTTTTTAATTACCTGAAGACCGTAGGTGTAACCACGAACAGTGTCTTCTGTAGAATCAACCTCACCTGTACTTTTTTCAAATAAAATCTTGGCAGTGTTGGTGTTATTATCTGAGCCAACCTCTACAGCATTTGTTACTGTGGCTGTGTAATTAAGTGATACAACAACTTCACTAGGTGATACGCCAGCTGTAGCCTTAAGAGTCTTAAGATATGCCTTTAAAGCACTTACGTTAAAGTTTACAACGATTTCTGTAATACCACTTTCGTTCACATTGTGACCAATACTGTAAAGTGTTCCCATTTGTGGAAGTGCATACATACCAACTAAGTCGGCAGAACCATCATAGCTGTAATCTGCCTCATTATCCTTTGTTATTTCAGTTCCACCGGTAACTGGCGAATCTGAAAATACATAATATGGATATTCCTTTCCAAGCTCGAAAGGTACGTTATCATAATGCACATTTGCTGAATCGATACTATAGGTAAGATATGGCTCCGCTTCTGTAAGTGCAAATGAAGAGCTCATGGTATCCACCATCTGCAGAGTATATTCATTTCCACCAACTGTAGCACGGTCTGCGTACATTGATGGAAGTGTTGCATCTACCTTGAAAAATACTTCATCACCAAAGTTTATTGTATCTGATACATCGTGTCCGTTAATGCTCTTATCAATAGTTGCAACGATTTCCTTTAAATAAGCAGTAAACTCGTTTATTACATACCAGTCTGTATGTGGTCCATTCTGATAAGGGATGATGTCGATAACAACTGGTGTATATGACGTTCCACCACTATTAGTGGCAACTATCATATATCTACCAAAATTCATATCGTTGAAATATGCATAGTAGCTGCCGTCTGCTTCATTTAATGCAGAGGTTACATCATCACCATTTAAAAGCTCGGAAGCTGAAGTATCTCTAACTAAGGTAGCCTCCTTTACCTCTTCAGTAAGCATATCCTTATAGAACTGATTCTTTAAGGCATCGGTCATGCTATCTATGTTCTTAGGTGCGCTATAGGTATTGTCGCTACCATAGCCAGAAGCTGATAACCAGGCCAAGACTGCGTCTGTATCCCAGGTCATATCGTCATAGTCTCTATTGTTATCGTTGTAGAACATATCAGCAATCTTATAGATTTTAATCTTGTCCTCAGAATTATTCAGCACAACTCTAAGATTAGAAACTGCTGAGTCACCCCTTACCTTTTCGATGGTAGACTGCTGCTCTTCATCATATACATTGTTAAGCTTTTCCTGAGCATAATTTGCATCCTCAAGATAAATTTTGAAAGGCTTAACAATTGAGTAGGTAGAGCTATCCTTTGTAAAGGTAACTTTTGCAAAATAGTAGCCTACGTCACGTGGAGCTGTGGTTCCAAGTGATGTGGCGCCTGATTCACTGGTGCTACCATAAGAATTTGTTTTGTAGTAATTAATCTCTCCCACACTATAGCCAGTAGCTGCTGTTAAAAAGCTTGCGTTTGTATCTTTTAAGGTAGCTGGAACTGGCTGTCTATTGTAAACGGTATCTTGAGCCTCAAGCTCATATTCCATTTCATGATCTTTGTCGTACTCACAGCCATCTATTGTACAGTGAGCCTTGAATCTATTATCTACTGCAGAATATGCAAAGGAATAATTTGATTCGCAATTAACAACTACAGAAGATGGTCCCTGTCCTCCATCCTTATCTACCGCTCTAATTCTAGCGTAGTACTGAACACCAGTTGCAAGTCCCTTTACCTGACATGAATTTGTTGATACTGATTTGTTATTGTAATCACCAACAATCTGTGTAAAGTTCTTATCCTTTGCAATATCAATTCTATAAGAAGCTGCTCCTGTAACTGCATCCCAGGTAGCATTAAGAGCTGCGCAGCCTTCAAGCTTAAGATTTGTAGGGGCAGCAACTGCAGCTGTTACACCTGTTACAGCATAAACGTTAATAACACCTGAGCTAGCTGTATTTTTAATAGTTATACTATTTACAAGTCGGGTTGTATCCAGATTCATAACGCAGCGAGTAAAATATGGTCCGCTTGTAGTACTTCCGTTAATACCATCTGCAGATACACGCATGAAGGATGCATTTGCATAGCTTGTACTTGAATACCAATCCACAACAGTAAACTTGGAGGTACTTGCACTACCTGATGAATAATTGATGGTTGTATTCATTGTAGCAGAGCCACCTGGAATACCACCTGCTGTTACAAGGAAATATACCTTCTGGTAAACACCTACTGTATTGAAGGTGAAGGTTGCTGATGAGCCTGGTGAAAGTCTCATATCGTTTTTGGCTTTGTAGTCACCAAGAGTCCAGCTTAAGCCTGAAACGCTACCTGATTTATCTGGGACTACTTTATTGGTTGGAAGACCACCTGAAGAACTGTAGCTGGCAGAATAGAAACAGTTACCACCAACACTTAGATTGTTCATCTGATCTGCCGCTGCCTGATTATTAAGAGTTTCACCGCTATCCATAATTACATCGGCATTAAAACCACTGGCAATTGTCATTGGAATATAGGACACGCTGGCAGCTTCTACCTTTCCAATTCCACCAAAAAGATTTTCAGATATAGACACAGGAACCATGGCAGTCAAAAATATGGCTGCTAAGGTTCCTGCTAAAATTCTTTTCACTAATCTTTTTCCCATGGCTCCTACCCCAATTTCAAAAAAAGTAAATATTTCCTATCTTTGAAATCATTATATAGCGCCATTAGTTACAAACTAGTTACACTGCTTTATTCATTTCTTTTTTCTAACAACGTTCACATCTACGTAACCTGTTATTCCTGCTATGGTCTCCTTTGAAGAATACTGCCAGTAATCCGCCTTGCCTGTGTAGTTACATTCTGTATTATACTGGGCTACCCATATATTATATTTCTCAAGACTCTGGGCGTAGACCTTGTCGTAATACCAGTTTTTGCTGGCGTATACACCACCTGTGTATCCGCTGTTATTTATTGTTTCACAAAAGGCCTCAAGACACCTGGTTCGTGTGGTTTTATCCAAATCATTTGCCCTGCCATTGACTGCGTTTTCTGAATCAATATAGATAGGCAATGAAAGCTGATACCCCTGACACATTTGAAGGGCCATAGATGCTTCCTCTATTGCCTCCTGCTCTGTGATGGCCTGAGTAAAGAAATACACACCTACCTTAATACCGTTTGCAATAGCCCCTTCTATATTCTTCTTAAAATATGGGTCTTCTACCAGCTGACCATTAACAGAGCCTCTAAAGCCACATCTGATGATTGCAAAATCCACGCCAGAGGCTGCTACCAGCTGCCAGTCAATATCCTTCTGCCATTTAGAAACGTCGATTCCCATTTTTCCTATATTTGCAGTAGATATAACACCATCCTCACCAAAATCATAAGGCAAGCCACCGATAATTTGGTGCCCCAAAACAGGATATGAATCAGGACCGAAATAATAGGTCCTTCCATCTATTGTCTGCCAGCCAGTGGTCTTGACCTGACCGTAGAAAAAGTCGTGACTGGCATAATCAGATACTAGAGCCGGCTTTTTTCCTTTCTTATCCAAAAATAGCGGATTTCCTGCTTTATCCATAAGCTGATTATCGCCGTAGGACACGTCCTCCACAAATACATTAAAAATCATTTCCTTTGTGGCAGTCTTACCAGGAGCAGGCTGATAGGTAACGATTACAGAAACCGGTACCTTTCCAGAAAAGTCATCTCCTATGTACATTAAATCCACGCTGGTTCCTGTGCTTTCCGATAGCTGCAGTACATCAGGCTTGGTACTGTTCCAACCTATAGATTTAATAATACCTGCCTTATCAACGATAGAAGCCTCGATAGATATTTTTGAGGATTTCTCAATTCCTGTGTTATACAAATAAACTTCCTTTGGAACAGATACCTTGGAATCACCTATATCCAAAAATCTATGCTCGTTCAACACATAGCTGTCTGGAAAATCGCTTACCTCCACCTGATCCTTCTGTATCTTTTCTCGTTCTCTATAGATACTAGGTAAAAGTGGCGTAGTATTGATATAGGTATTCTCTATTTGAGTCTCATTTATAGCAGAATCTTCCTTATCAACATCCACATCATCCACTGTGAAAACTTCAACCTCTATCTGATGAAAGGCCTCTTCAGCATCCAGTGGAACTATAGCTGCCTCATCCACCACCTCTTCTGCAGCATTCCTAGAAGCTTTATCTGAACCATCCCCACCATTTTTTACTCTGGCGTAAATAATAACCCCAATAAACATAAAAACCATTGCTAAAGACAAAGCAATCGCAATGGTTATCGTTTTCTTGTCCTCCATACTTCTCCTTTAGAATAGTTTGATTCCCATTGCTGGCAAAATAGTTACTAGCATTACAAGTATTGATACTACGAAAGAAACAATTGCAAATATCAGAACATTGTTCATTCGTTTCTTAAGAGAATTAGATTTGTTATCTATACCAAATAGCGCCTGGTTTTGCTTGGCGTTTTCTTCGATAATAACTGCCTGGACATTTCTATATGTTTTTATAGCCTCTATGTTGGTTTTTTCCATGATATTTTCATACATGGCTCTAAAATCAACATTAAGACGCTCATCAATTACCTCCTTTAGCGCCTTAACCTCGGCTTCCATAGTGTCAATTTTTCTAAACTGACGCATTATTAAATCAAGCTGTTCATCATCCAGCTTGGCAAAATCCACCTTTGTAACCTTTGGCTCAGGATACTGAACCGGTGGCAAAATAATTGGCTTGAATTCAGGAAACTCAATATCCTCAAATTCAGTTTGCATCCCAAGTGAGCGCTCAATTTCATCAAGCTCCTGCAATAGAGAATCTATATCTCTTTCTATGGTATTCTCTAGTGTTAAGTCCTGATTTATTTCAGAAGCAGACTCTTCATTGGCTTCCTGCTCAGGTTCTGCCTTCTGTTCATCTCGTTCCATTAAAACCTGGTCAACACTGATGATTTCATCAATGTTGAGATCATCCATGTTTTCATCATCGTCATTAAACAGAATCATCCTTAACCTCCCCCTTCATTATCAAATACGTTACAGTAGTACCTACCCCCTCGGTACTTGCTATAGATATCTTAGACTTGTTTACCTCGTATAAACGTTTTCTAATGTCTTGTATACCTGCATTGATAACATCTTCCTCAAGCTCCTTTGCGTTGAAGCCCAAGCCATCATCTTTAACTATAATTTTATAACAATCTGGCATTTCACGCACGTATATTTTTATAGTTCCTCCTCCAACCTTTTTAGTAACCCCGTGACGAACAGCATTTTCTACTACTGGCTGAAGGGATAATGGAGGAATTAAAAATTCTTCGTTGTCTATACTGTATTCGATTTTTAAATCTGCAAACCTTAGCTGCTCCAGCCAAAGATAGGTTCTAGTGTGCTCTAATTCATCTGAGAAAGGAATTAAATCCTGGTCTGTAATAGTATCCAAATTTCGTCTTAGATACTTTGTAAATTTATCAATGGCGTTTTCTGCCACCTCTGGATTCTTCCTAATCAAATATTTGATGTTAGTTAGAGAATTAAAAATAAAGTGTGGCTGCAATTCAGAGATGATTAAATCTGTCTGCATAATAGTATCATCCATTTTTTGTTCAACCACATGCTGCTCTCTAGTTACATGAATAGCTATAAACATAATTATATAGCTGATAGTCATAGCAGAATAAAGCATAGAAAGACACTGGCATTTTAATGCTGGAAACAGCACAATAAGTGGGAAAGCAATAAACAGATACAATGCCACACATACATTTGCATCTAGCACTCCCGTCATGTGATTGTAGATTATTCTAAACATGATAAATATAACCAGCAGGCAGCCAATCAAGACCACCACAAAGAATAGCTGCTCCTGAGTATATACTCCTTCTTTTGAGATTTTGAAAACATATCCATGAAGCATGGAAGAAATCCAAAATAGAATCATAATGACGCAGACAGCAAATGGAATGCTTCTGAATAAAGGCCTTCTGCCTCTTTTTCTGGTGATCAGTTTATCTACATACAGATTAAAGCCGGAGATACTTACAAAAGTAAAGGAGCCCTGAAGAATAACGGAAATACGAAGTAAAACCAGATTTGATGAGTCATTTGCGAACACAATCGTACCCATATCTGCAAGCAAAACAAGGGCGTTCATAAGTAAAAGAATTGGGAAGTATTCATTCATCGCATTTCTCTTACCTAATAAAACGCCCACTAGAATTACAAACGTAATCAATACCGATAATAAATCCAGTCCTACGCCCATCAATTCCATAGCCTTACCTCTTCAGATCTAAGCGTACAGTAATTCTCTTTTCTCCCGAATAGCTACATGTAAATAAGGTCAAATCCCACTGTCCAGATAGCATCTCATCTATCTGGTCCGGATTAAGATTTTCTATAAGTGTGCTTTCATATTCATACACAGTGCCATCTAAGGTTGTAAGCTTTGCAGTAATCACTTCGTCTTTACCAAGTAAATTGAAATCTCCAAACTGGCTGTCATAATTATGGCCTACAATTACAAGATTTCCATTTTCTCTTGAGCCATTATAAACACAAGGTGTGGTTTTCATATCAGCATCTGTGTAGGTGGCAAGTACAGGAAGCTTTATTCCAAATCTGTCTATTTCTATAACACCTATATACTCTCTACCATCTGCAGGAACCATTGCCTTTTCTGGCTGAGGCTCCTCTACTACCTTGAAGGTAGAGGTATCACCCACTGAAGTTACCTCTGCCACACTTTCCTCTGTTACCTCTTCATTGTCACCTAAATTTGAATTATCAGTAACCTCTGCCATGCTGGCTATAATTTCATTGTTGGTTCTTATTCGCTGAATATCGTTATAAACATGAACTGCCCCAAAGCACATACCGCCCACCAGACAGGTCACTGACATAACAGTAATGTATCTTACTATTTCCTTTCTATCATCCTTGGCTGCCCAAAGAGCTCTGAAAATAAATCCTATTAATCCAACAAATAAAAGCACATATTCCAATCTGAAAACACCTGCCTCTGGAAGTAAGGCGCTGCCTCTACTCCACTTAATTGTATTTGAGCCGTAATCATATACCATAAAATATGCTGCAGAGGTATCCATGTAAAAGGCACTTAAATCCATATCATTGCTGCCTGCTGCAACAAGACTGTTATAGTAATCTGTTCCAAGTGCACCAACTGCTGCATCCAAATCGATTTCCTCGGCAGCCATTGTCACACCAATTAAAAAGCTTTCCGTCTTAATGAGAGGGCCTTCCACTAAAACAATTGCGCCCTCATCCATATAAAGATTTCTGTTGATACGTGCAGTATCTATTCCACCATCAGCATTGGCAGTCTCGCTATAGCTTACATTGTTGTGAAGGATGATATTTCCATTTACCTTAAGAGTTGCACCACTTCTAAGATAAGCTCCTGCTCCAGGGTCTGAGGCTGTAGCTCCAAGAAGAGCCACGTTTCCTACAAGACTAGTGCCCACCTCAGAGGAACCTATAAGTGATAAAGCAGCCCCATCATCGACTGTAATCATAGAGCTTACAGCCACCTGGTCTTCTGCAATAAATCCGTTTAAAGAGCAATCGCTAAGAATAAGCTCTCCTCCACCAACTGCAAACATAGTGCCATCAAAGATTACATCAGCACCACCTCTGGTGAAATTGATGTTGTTTACCTGTACCACAGGACTATAGCCATTTGAATTTGAGGACATGGTATAGGTCTGTGATATTGCCACGTTTGTAATTGCAGGGTCGTTAATAGAAACGATTGCCTTTGCACCATCGTTGTTTCTACTCATATTTGTTGCAGCCTCGAAGGCTTCAGCAAAGGTTGAATAGTAAAATTCACTTTCACCTAAAAGCTGTAAGGTTACCTTAAACAACGCATTAGATAAGCCGTAGCCTCTTACCTCATAGCCACTGATGGATACTGACATTTCTGCAAGAATCATCTTTTCAGGGCAAACCAGTGTGCCAGCATTTTCGCTGTTAAATAAGTCCTCATATACAAAGAAGCCACCATTAACTGTAAGCTTTGAGTCTGTGTCGGCTATATTTCCAGATGAATTAATTAGATAAGCATTGTAAACATCAATATCTGCAAAGCCTGAGCATATTGTTCCGCTTGAGATATTGTAATAGCCTGATTCAAACTTGATATAATCAGTACCTGCGAAAAGCTTGCCACTTGTACCAGATATACCACCTGGACGATAGTTATCCCCACTATAGTTTATTTCTGTTGCAGTGCTGTCCTTTAGGGTAACTCTGCTGCTGGCAAAATCTATATATGCTCCTGAATCCAAGGAGATTTTATGACCCTTCATATCAATAACAAAGGTGCAATTATTTACAACTGTCATGGAAGACGCGATACTTAATTCATCCTTAATTTCAATTACAGGGATGAAATTGGAATCTCCGTCATTATGTACCTCATCTGCTACAGCTCTTGCACCGTTTAAGGCCTCTTCAAGGGTAAGGAATTCTGCCTCCTTTGACTCGCCACCTACTGAATAAGCAATAATAGCAGCATAATCCTCTTCTTTGCCGATACATTCTGCATAATCCTTGGCACATACAGGGCAGTTTAAATCTACCTTTCCCTCTTTACATTTTTTCTCACAGATACATACCTCTTCAAAAGCGCACTGAGTATAGTCCTTTGCACAAACAGGGCAGGTGCTGTCTACGTCCTCCTCGCTGCAATGTGTCTTGCAGGTACATTCATCCTTATCTAAAATTGCGCAGTCCTCAAAATTCTTTTTGCAAACTGGACATTCTTCATTAAATTCAGCAGAGGTACAGTGAGTTTCACATATACACTTTTTCTCTTCATCATCCTTATTTTCTGTTTCCTCTGTGCCTTCCCCTTCTTTTTCGCCTTCTTCTCCTTCGGTACCAGTGCCAGTACCTTCGCCTTCTTGTGTAGTGCCACTTCCATCTGAAGCAGTACCACTACCTTCAGCATCACTTTCGCCACCTTCTGTACCTGTGCCGCCAGCACCACCCTCACCCGTGGTAACAGCTCCATCTGAACCTGCAGCTGTAGTGTCTCCTATAGCGGTATTACCACCCTCACCTGTGGAAGCATCAGCTTCTCCAGCTTGATTTTCAGGTACATTATCACCGCCTTCAGCGTCTTGGACAGGGGCGTCCTCTGTAAAAGTAATTCCTTCTTCTGACTGAACCTCAGCCTCGTTCTGTGGTAATTCACCTTCATCTGCAAAGGTACGAACAGTAATAACATTGGAAACTGCAAACAAAAGTAGCATAGAGCCTGTAATACCTATCAATATGTAGTTCATGTATTTTTTCCAGACTCTCTTTAACATGGCTACTTTCCTTTCTTGGATTTCTCTACAATATCCTCTCCAATATTAATCTCCTGCTTGAAGTATGGATTCAAATCCTCTGGTGGAGGCTCTGGCCTTCCTCTTTCCATTACATCTGGAATATCGGCAAAAAACAGGTTGAATTTATTTTTCACACGGTCAAAGACTGACCAGTCCTGATCAACCTTTTCAAGTACTTTATCGTCCCAAAGTCTACGCTTTGCATCTTCCTCGCCGTAGTCTACGGACTCATCATAGAAATCGAATTCGTCCCAAGGTCTTTCCTCATCATCCTCTGTAAGCTTATTTTCATGCATTAATGTGTCATCCCAACGTCTTTGCTTTGCCAGTCTGTCTGCCTCTACAGTAACGTTTTCTGTCTCCCAATTTGCTCTTGTAGACATTTCTGAAACCTTAATTGCAGCCTTATAAACCTCTTCAATATTGTCATCCCAAGGTCTTAAATAAAGCTTTGGCTTTACCACCGGTGGGAATATAAGAATTGGCAAGCCAACAAATAGGAAGATGGAACCCATTGTAACTGCTATTACATTTACAATCTGTTCTCTGGTCATACCGTATTTCTTAGTGTCTGTATGCTCTAGTACTTCTTCAGCTTCATCCTGCTGTATTCTCACTCCTCTAATCATAAGACGATGAGTGTTTTCACCGTATGGAGTACAGGTAACAAGCGTTACGTAATCCATCTCCGGGTCAATAGCAAGTGGAGACATATCGTTTGGTAGTACTGTAACAATCTGATCTACCTGATAAAAATGCTCCTCGCCTAAAACAATAATAGAAAATACATCTCCAACCTCTACTCTATCAAGATTTGTAAAAAGTACTGCACTTGGAAGACCTCTGTGTCCTGAAAGACCGCAGTGAGTACCTTTACCACCGATAGGAAGTGAGGTTCCTTCGATATGACCTACATACTTCTGTAAAACATCCTCTGTTGTTCCGTGATAAACAGGAAGATTTAAGCCAAGCTTATCAATCTTTAGGTAACACATCATTCCAGTCCCGTCTACATTCAAGGTGTCCTTGTAAACCTGGAGCATTTCATCTGTCATATCTGCGAAACGACCTACAGGATTTGACTGAAGCTCTGTGTTGTAGCTTTCTGTCTCTTCAAAGAAAGCCTTTCTAGTCTCTTCATTCATCTGAGCAACAGTTTCATCATACTCGCTGATGGATTTAGAGCTGTTCCTTTGATTGAAGAAATCAGAAATATTAGGGTACAAAAGAATACCTAGTCCTACAACGAAGACTAGTACTAAAAGCAAATTCATATAATTGAATTTCCTTCCTGCGCCCATAGTGTCCCTCAATACTTCTGCAAAAAAGCATTTCCTAATATTTAAAAATAGGCAGAAGACAGATACCTGCCTCCTGCCTATATACGTCAGATACTACATGTATGATTCGTTAGATTTTCTTTGCTTTAAAACTATAAGTAGTATTACAGCTGCCATCAGGATGATGCCTATGATTGTGAATAATAATGTACCCATACCACCAGTGCTTGGAAGTGTAAGTCCTTGGTAGTTCTTTACATTGATTCCATAAATACCATCTGAGTATCCCTGATAGTAATTAATTACTGGATTTCCTTCACCATCTGTTTCTTCAAGTGCTACTGCATCTACGATTGTTAATTCTGGATCATTAATATCCACTTGATTTGCTGAATAGAAGATTGCGTCTGTTGTGTAAGCTGCATTCTCTGTAAGGGCGTGCTGCTCGGCACTTAATCTTCTGATTTCAAATCTCATTGCTTCTGTAAGAGCATTGTAGCCTGTAGGCTGCTTTGTCTCGATTAATACATAAGAAGCTTCCTCTAAACCATCTAGTAATACACCATCTTCTGTATCTACAGAAATGATTTTGTTTTCCTTAACTGTCTGATAATCAGCACCTGTTGAATCCTTATCTATCTGATCAGGAAGTGCCATCTGCTTGTAAACTACTACCTTAAAGTGATCATAAGGAATACCATCTTCATTAGCCTTTACTGGTACGTATCTGAAGTAGGTATTTAAGCCGCCTTCGAACTCTGCTGATTCTGCTAAATCAAGTGTTGAAAGTGTTGTTCCTGCATCATCTACAGGAGCTGTTGTTAATTCAGAGGCGTACTCACCATTATTAGCATAAGAATCAAACTTGTAATACTGCCAGGTGTTACTTGTAGGCTCTGCTGTAAAGGTTGATTCAGATACGCCTTCAGCTGTTGTATTTGGTACGTATATATAAGCCTCTTTGTAAAGCTTAAATTCTGCACCAAGCAAATACTTGTTAGCTACTTCACCATCAGTCTTTATTAATCTAAGTGCGTAGGTATAAGCTCTAACTGTATCTTCTACTGGTGTGTAATGTCCTGCGATATCGCTTCTATACCAAAGCTTTGCTGTATTGGTATTATTTTCTGTGCCAGGTAAGCAGTTTTCTGTAACAGTTGCATCATATACAAGTGCTACATACTGATTGTTTCTTACCCACTTGCCAGATTCGCTGTCAATGTCAACAAACTTTGAGTAATTAAAGGTAATTGCAAAGATTGGTCTGTTTTCAACTCTTGCTACTGTACCAACTGATGCAACACCAGTTATTTCCTGATAGCTACTAATGATTGATGAATCAGGTACTGCCATAACAGCTGACTCTGAAGAAGCTGAGCCTTCTGCAAACTTAATTAGCTTACCTTCTTTATCATTGTATACATACCATGTAATTGCCCATGTGCTACCGTTTGGCTTAGCATATTTAACGAAGTAGTTACCTGCTGTATCCTTGCTGTCTCTGTACCAAATAGTACCAGTCTTTTCTACTGCCTTATACTCTGGTGCAATTAAAGCTGTATAGTAATCAGCTGGTACTTCGGTCCATGCATCCTGAGAGGATGGGTCATTGCCTGTGTAAATCTTAAGTGTTGTTGGATCTAATCTGAAGGCTGTTGACATATCATCAGTGATGCTGAAGGTGTAATTTGCATCCCAGTCATAAAGGGAATATGCCTCGCCGTCATCCTTTGTATAAACTACTCCATCTTCGATTGGATAGTACTCTGGTACTTCACCAACTACTTCGAAGTTTACTACCTCACCAGTTCTAACTACATCAGACTTGCCCATGTTGATGTACTTTGAAATAGTAACATCAGCGTACTTAAGTGTAGCTTCAAGGTCACCTGTTAAGTAATAAACACCCATAGGTCCCTGAATTTCAGGAGCTGCTGAAAGAGTAAGTACTGAA
Organism: Pseudobutyrivibrio sp. OR37; assembly: GCF_900113655.1. Classification (GTDB taxonomy): domain Bacteria; phylum Bacillota; class Clostridia; order Lachnospirales; family Lachnospiraceae; genus Pseudobutyrivibrio. The sequence goes on from NZ_FOQF01000001.1 coordinate 80,270, forward strand.
TATGAACGATTAAGCTCTGGGTTTTCACCCTTTACTAAGTACATACCGTATTCAACGTCTCTGATTGTTGCGTAGTATTCTTTTGTTGTTGGATTCTGTGATGTAACTATCTGGTTGCTGGCAATTTTGTTGATAGAGCCTACACCAGATTTGTCCTTTGAATCATAAATCCATGTTAAGAAATCTGTCTGTTGCTTTGCGTCAAGCTGTGTAAACTGTCCTGGGTCTGTAGGAATATTGTCATTTCCTGTATCAAGACTATAGTTTCCTAAATATGCATATAGGTTTGGAACCCATTCAATATCAGAGAAGGTTTTCTCTTCATCATCGTAAGAGCAGGTTGCAATCTGGTATACGTTAAGTACATCACCCTCATCTCTAAGATGAACTGTAAATACTGCTTTGCCGTTAGGTACTGCCTTCTGTGCACCAACGTTTATTCCATCACTGTTACCAAGGCTGATAGTTGTAGCTGCATTAGATGTAAAAGAGAAGCTAAGTGCTAAAGTAAGTGCCATTACTAATGCCATAAATGTTGCAGCACTGTTTTTTAGCTTTCTGTTTCTTGCAATTACGAATATTATTGCACCACCCATAACTACTATACCTATCAATGTGAATAACAATGTACCAATACCACCAGTACTTGGAAGTGTAAGTCCACTGTAGTTCTTTACAGTAAAGTGATATATACCATCTTCATTATCATCAACTGTAAGGTTGCCATCTGCATCTTCGTATTCGTCAGACATGAAGCCTGCGTATGAGTTTCCTCTTTCTGTAAACTGCTCGTTAGATAGCTGGTTAATCTCGAAGTAAATAGCTGCATTCATCTTGTTGTATCCGCCTGCAGGAGCTACCTTCTCAACCATCAGATACTTGTTAGGGTCAAAGCCTGTAAGTGTAATACCTTCTTCAGTAGCTACTGACTGTGCATCTGCCCAGAATAATGAGTATGCATCCAAGTGCCAGTGTGCTCCAGAATGTGCTCTACATTCTCCTGCCTCTACCCATCTAGGTACGTAAGTTACATATCCATCTGAGAAGTCTTCATGTGTATCCCATGAAATGCCATTTTCCTGGTCTGTCTTAGCCATTGGATTCATGTAGTCAAGTAAGGCATTTCCACCAAAGTTGTCATGTAAATCCTTAAATGTTCCAGATGCATAAATATCTGTGAAATCATATTTGTTTGTAAACTGATCAGCTGTTGCATAGCTACCAACTGCTGCAAGTGCTTCATTTCTTGCCTGGCCAATTGTAAGCGGATCAGTAAGAGACATCTTCTGTGTCAATTCATAAGTAAGAGCCTTTGCAAGTATTCCTGAATATAATCCTCTTGAACCTGCGTATCTTGATGTAAGGTTAGAATCTGTAGGATCAAGTACTGGATATTCTGCATCATCGTAGAAATTAAAGGTGTTATAAATTGATTCAACAGGTACTGCTGACTGGTTAGCATTAGCTGAACCACCGCAATACTCAACATCATATCTGAAGATATCAAATACAGCGCCCTCCAGATAAGGTGTCTTTCCTTCTGCAATAGCCTGTGCCTTTTCCTCAGATGAAAGTGCTTCGAATTCATCGTATGCAGTTCCATCAACCTTGACGATGTTTGCACCGTAGGTCCATGCAACTACTTCATCTTCTGCTGTGCCAATTGTTCCAGTTGTATCTTCTACGTAATAAACTGTTACCTTGTTAGTATTGTTATCATTTCCTAAATAAGCATCATCATTTACTAATGCATCGTATGTTACAGAGATTTTTGCAGGTACTGTAAAATCGTCGCTCATTGTATATACAGCCTTTTGAACTGGAGTTGCACTTTCTCTGATAGGTGTATAGGTATCAGGATTCATCAGCTTCTCGTAGTCAATTACGACACCTATAAGAGATTTTGATGTATCAGCAACTACAAATTTAGATGCATTTGTTGATGTAATATAAGCTGCTGGAATCTTATCATCTGTTCCAAGCTTATTGTTAATTGTATTTAAGTCACTTGTATTAAATACATACTTTCCATTAGTCTTTGACTTCATCATGAGGTAGCTGTTAAGCTCACCACCATTGTTTGTCCAGACAGTAATCTGATTGTCTGAAACTGGAGAAATGTAAAAATACTCCTTAGGGTCCTGGCCCTCAGAATATGTTACAGGATAACTAAATCCGATAAGCTGTGCTGTGTATGTTCCAGCTATATCATTTGCTATCTTATTTCCATAAGCATCACCTGTAAGTGCTGCTGGTACATGGAACTCATTACCATTTGCGTCAAAGAATGTAAGCTTTGCTGATGTAGCTATAAGGGTAAAGCCCTGGCTCATATCATCAAATGCGTTAAACTTTGTAAATGTATATTTATTATCAGTCTTAGTATAAAGAGGAACGTCAAAATCAACTGTAAAGTTTACCATCTCGCCTTCACGGATGATGTCGTTATCACCACCGTTGATTTTCTTAACGATGTTGATTGACTCATTCTTTAAGGTAGCGGTCTTTGTGTTATCGATATACCAATGTCCTGAAGGACCAGTCTGCTCTGGTACAAGATCAACTACTACTGGCTGATATCCCTGGCCAGTTGCTCTTGCTGGATTAGATGCGTCTACGAAATATAAACCAAAGCTCAGACCAGTAATATCATAAGCCATGTTCCAAGAGTCTCCTGAGACACCTGTTCCGATAATATTTGCTGGCTCATATAAGCTTAAATTCTGAGAAGAACCAAGGAGTTCATAGTTAGGAGTTGTACCATCTGCTACTGCTGTTCCGTTAATTCCACCTGCAGGAGTAAGTCTACCGATAGCAGTTGAGCTCTTTTCAACAGCATTTGCATATTGGCTCTTCATAGCATTTACAAGCTTGATGAGCTTCTTTTCACGTTCTGCCTTTGCTGCTTTCTCAGCTGCTACTCTTGCTGCCTCTGAAAGGTTCTGGTCAACGGTGTATGCTCCAAGTGCATTTGGTGTAGCATATTCTGGGTCACCAGAAAATGTTGCACTGTTTGCAATAAACTCAGCAACTGGAGCTTCCCACTGAAGATCAAGGGATGTAATTCCATTCTCAGTGTTCGCAGAAGGATTAAGAGTCACAAGATTATACAGAGTAAAACTATCATTTGCTCTCTTAACTGTAAGAGTAAATCCAGTAGTATCTGTTGTATCAGGTGCTACAGAAACTTCTGTGTGATCAAAGGCCTGATTGCTTACGCTTGTACTTCTTTTGATAAGTGTAGTATTGCTATCAGCACTAACTACCAGTACAGAACTAAAGCAAAGTACTAAAAGAGTAAGTAATGCAGCTAATCGCTTTCCTTTTCCTTTCATGATTTTTTCCTCCTTATCTGACGTATATCGAATTTTTCTTTTGTATAAAGAGACAAAATTCTTTTCTATATGCCATATAATAAACCGTTACTAGTTACAAACTAGTTACAAAGAAAAAATATTTTAAAACTATTTTTGTAACACCCTCTCACACCTTGAAAATACTGAACTTGTGATATTTTCTATATACCTGTGCTATTCCAAGTGCAGCAAAAAGTGTAACAAGTATTCCAAGTGCTCTGTCAGTTTCTAATCCATCCTCACCAGTTGCTGGCAAATAGACGGTTTTATAATCAAGCCAAACTAAATCAAATACGCAATTACCTTCCATGTATTTTTCATCCTGCCAGTCATTTGCTTCAATCAAAAATGACAATTCAGATAAGGCATAGCCAGGTACATGCTCCGTTTGAACAATCAAATATTCTCCAGTAATAATTCCACCAATAGCTATTTGACCTTCATCATTTACATTTAAAGATGCATATTCTTTATATTCATAGGTTACATTTAATTCCTTGTCATAAATCAGCTGCACTATATCCTTGTTTTCTGCTGCAACCTGGGCGACAGCTTCATCAATATCGCCGGAATATGTATTTGATTTCTTATATAAGGTAAATTTATCATCCACCATTCTAGGTGCTGTGGCTAAAATCTCCTCACTACTCTTTTGATAAGAATCCGCATATCCCATACATGAAGTGATTCTGATTCCATAAGCTGCTGCACGGGATGAGGTTTTAATATTTGCTCGCAGGTTTCTATCAAGAGGGCTAACAGAATAGCTTAAGCTGGTATAAATGTCGTACCAGCCATCTGCTGTACTGTATTGATTCTTTTTAGCACTTATACTTGTTTTTAAGGTTGATATATCCACTGCTGTATCAAGAGATACAACAACTACAGACACTCCCCTGGTTTTATAGATAAGCTTAGACTTATCCTCGGTGGTGCCGCCTATTTCATCTGTGCTTATAATTTCAGAGTCTTCGCCTTCTGCAGGCTCCTCTACTACCTCCTCAGAGGCCTCTTCACTATCCTCGGGGCTTATCTCTTCTGCTGTGGAGGTGCCAAGTCCCTTACCGATTTTTTGTAAATGAGTTTCCTCTATTTCATATTCTGTCTGATATGCGCTGTTATATGCCTCTAAGGCAAGCTCCTTTGTGCCATCAGGTCCCACCAGATGATTGCCGTCCAATTCATAGTAGTAATCCTGTGCTCCAAAGAAGATAAAATTATCATTGTAATCCTTATACATGGATACGTTGCTGTAGGTCATTACTGTATAGGCTGATTCCAGAAGAGCTTCCTCCCCCTCTTCTGTAACTGAAAGAAGATTTGCACTATCCTCCACATAATCCATACCATTTGGAATAACGTATGAAATGGTGAGGACACGTTTTCCATCAGAATACATGTCGTTATAGCTTGGCATTTTTAGTACTGAATCCACTGTTACCTGATCGTCATATTCTGTCATTGGAACAGTTTCATTTACAAAGCCTCTATCCTTGGTGGTATTTTTAATAGTGGACTCCACTGATGGGAGGCTATATTTATCCTCAGTATAGACAATACTTTTTTCTTTGCCAGGTCCTAAAACAAACCACTCTATATCGTAAACTCTGGATTTTCCCTTTGGTAAAACGATATAAATGCCTGGCTCAATCTCTACTGTATTTCCAACACCTACCTGATATTCAAAGGATTGACCTTGAAGATTTGCTACACCTGTTGATGTATTTTTAAGACCGTCAAGGAGCAGCTCACAAAATTCCTTTGAATCCTTTGCTTTCATTTTTTGCAGTCCACTTGGACTTAAATCTGCATAGAATTTACCTGTTCTATTGTCTGTCATCCAGGTGGTAACGGCAGAAGCCCATGTGTAGGATGAGCCCGAATCGTCATAATTACAGATTCGATAAATCTCAACCACGTCTCCAACCTCCAACCCTTCAAATACAATAGTGGATGTTGCTGCAGCATATGAAACTGTACCTGTAAGCATTGTCAGGATAATGGTAAGCATTATCAGCAATGCCCCTGTCATCTTTTTCATAAGATTGTCACCTCAGCTAACAAATACCCTCCAGGTTAATGGACCATGTCCCTCAGGTAAAGTAAATATGATTACATTTTGGTTAATTAAGATTGCCCTTTGATTATCTACGTTCAAATCTGTTTCAGCCTCTTGCTCTGGCATAGATGTAAAATAACTAGTAACACCAATTACTCTTTTTGACTCATCAATAAATACAGCCTGAACATTTGTCACAAGAGATTCTCTAATATCTGTATCCAAATTAAGTGATAAACATCCAACCTCTTCAAAGTTGCCAGTAAATACAGTGCAATGCGCCTCACCTATGTCAGATGCCACAATTTCAACAGTGTATTTACATATATTTGGATTAGTAGTCTTTGGCCTTGCAAATGTCCAACTATCGCCAGGATTGATAACAATAGATTTTGTTGTATCCATGTGATTCCAGCCTAGCGACTCACTACCACCTTCCTCTGCCAGATTTATGAAATAATAGTAGTAAAGCTGAACCAAATAAGCTTTATTAGCATTTTCATTGTTTGTTATTACGATATATTCTGCATTTTCATCATTTGCCGAATCTAATCTTTCGTAGGTTATATCAGCTGTATCCATTCTATATGCCACAAGTCCTGTCTCTGAGGCCTGTGATTTATATAATGAATTTGGAAGAGGCGTTTCAATGATTGCATTTCGTGATGCCTCCTTGATTTTTTCGTCAGCTATTTCCTGTGCTCTGTTCTCTACTGTTTCAACATAATTCTCTGCCTGCTCTAGTCTATCTTCGTATTCCTGATTCTTATCAGTCAGCTTTCTAATAGATTCCTTTAAATCCTTTATGCTATTGTTAAGGCTTGATATGGTACTATTTTGCTCGCCCACCTTTTTTTCAAGCTCCTTCGCCCGTTTTTCATAAGCAGAGGATGAAGATGTATTTGTCTTTGTTGAATTTTGCGCTGCAGTTTGATTATTAGTCTTGTTGGTTGTGCTTTGTGTAGTGTTCTGGGTTTGCGTTGTGGTTGTCTGCTGGCTTGCGGTATGTTGAGTAGCTGTTTGCTGTGTAGTGGTTGAGGATGTGGATGAGCTTGTGCTTGAGCTACTACTACTACGGCTACCACCTGATGAAGAGGAGCCGCCTGATGAGGATCTTGTTGCAGAGCCACTGCTTACAGCAGCGCTTTCCGTAGCTTGCTCTGGGGCTTTCTCCTCACCAAAGGATTGCTCGCCACCCTGATCTACACTTACTACTGAACCATCTGGGTCATTTACCTCAAGGGCCATTGTTGTATTGTTATGAAGATTAGTTACTAAATCTCCATTTAATACAGAAATTGAGGATTCCTCAGCACCCTCCTCCATATACAAATCTGCTGAACCATATAATTGCATACTAAGCGGAACAGTGCTCTTTACAACAGAACCAGTAGCACCAGCCTGAAGATTTACATTTAACTTTTCTGCACCTGCTCCTGAAAGGGATAGATTTGTTTTACTGTAAATATCCAGTGTATCTATGGTTCCTCCCTCAACACTTACAGAAGAAATGGAATCATCTGCTTCTAATGACAAGGCTTTTACATTTCCATATATTTCAATTGCAAGGGTAGAACCGTAGGCAATATTTGAAATAGATTCTACTGATGCATCAGACTCAACAATCACATGACTGGCACCTGCAGACAGCACAATGTTGTTGCCACTAGCGTGCTCCACCCAGGTATTGGCAGAAATTTGCATAATGTTGATAGTATTAAAATTGGCATAGTTATCCACCTCTGTGTAAGGTGCATCTATATTTAAAGCCAGATTAGCATAATCACCCTGGGCTATCTCTATTGACTGTTCATCTTCTGTCTGAATAGTGATGGCTCCAATAGAATCATCGGTTTCCGATGCTGTCAGCTTTTCAATAAGTTCTTCCTGGGTAGTAACGATGATACTTCCATCTTCACCGTAATTATCTGTAACAGTATATGTGTCAACAACCTCTTCGGTAGTAGTGGTTCCAATAGGAATACCAAGGCCTTTATGTCTAATCGCAATAATAGCCAGAACAGTAGCCAAAACTACAACTGCACTTACCACCAGGGCAATAATTATGGACTTTTTTTCATCTTTTTCGAAGGTAATCGCATGCTTACTCTTCACAATTTTGTTTTTTGCCATAAAAAATCCCCATAGACTACTTCCATGTTACTAGGATTGTAATCTACAGGGTGTTACAAACTCGTTACATCATGTCATATCTAAAAGTACCCCCAAGGTTACCTCTGCCCAAGGATACTGGGTCATATACTCTTCCGCGAATGAGTTCTTAGCCTGTTCATCTCCATTTAGATATTTCAAGTAATCGCAGGACATTATGCTAACATCTACACTGTAGCAGTCCATATCATTTCGAAGGAAATTAGAAATTCCAATATCTTCCATGCTCTTTCGTATATCGTTGGCAAGCACCCTTATGTAGCCCTTCTTTTCTTCGTTGTCCTCCTCTTCTTCCCATAAAGCGCTTCTGAGCTCCCCTGTAGATATCATGGCTCCTTTTCTATCAATAAGGTAAGCTACCATTTCCTTTGATTTCTTCCTTGCGAAATGTACTGGTGTATTATTGTGGAATATCTCGAAATTGCCAAAGCATCTAACCTCAAGGGGCTTTCCTGTATCCACCTGGGCGGCCTGGGCGCCAGCCCTACTACGATTCTTCAGGATTCTATCAATGGCAGCTGTCATATCCTCCTTGGAAACCGGCTTTAAAATAAAAGCCTTGGCCTCAGTCTTCCAGGCATCCAGACTATAGTGAGCATAGCCTGTTGCAAAAACAATGTCTGCATCAGGATTAATTTCATGTAGCTGCTCCGCCAGCTTAAGTCCATTCATACCTGGCATATCAACATCTGAAAACACCACATCAGCCTTGTGGAGCTTCATCTGCTCAATTGCATCGTAAGGATCGTGAGCTTTGAAAATGGCCGCATTATCCCCCACAATTTCCTTAAGGGTATCAACCATACCTTCCACAATTATTTTTTCATCATCCACCACTAGATACTTCATTCTTTTTCCTCTTTGGTACATGCACAATGGCACGACAGCCCTGACCTGGCTGCGAAATAACCTCCAAGCTACCCTTTATCATGAATTTTAATCTACTATCGGTGTTTTTTAGTCCTACGTGATTCTTGCCATCGCTCTTTAATTCCTCAGAATCAAAGCCGATTCCATTATCCGCAACCTCTACCAGGAACTCATCATTATTTTCATATACGTGAATGCTTACCTTTCCACCTTCAAGCTTTCTAGCCACACCATGTCTTACGGAATTTTCCACCAGTGACTCTACAGAAAGAGGTGGAACGGAAAAGCCTGTAGCTTCAACGTTTATGTCCACCTGCAGCCTATCCTCATACCTTAGCTTTTGCATATACACGTAATGATTTATAATCTCCATCTCCTCTGTAATCGGAATACATACATCCAAATCATAAGCATCAATGTAAGATCTTAAAAAAGAAGATAAATGACTGACAGCTTTAGCTGCCTCCTCCGGATTTTGCTTGCATAAAAACTGAATTACATTTAAGTTGTTATAAATAAAATGAGGCTGAATCTGAGTCCATAACATTGTGTTCTTGAACTCGTTATTAATACGCTCCTTTTCCATGATTTCCTCAGCCTGCTTTAGCATTCTCTGATTCTTTTCAATCTCGTAAAACATGTACATCATAACAAGAGCGATGCTGATAGCTATATTTATAACTGAAGACACCTGTCCTGTTATAACCATGAAAATGGCACTACCTACAGGAAAGGATAAATATACCATCAATGACACTCTCTGGAGTCTACTAAAAAACGATCTATGGTAAAACACAATGGCTAATATTAACACGAAGCAGGAGAACACTGGCACCAGTGCAAGATAATAAACATCACCTCTATGATATACATTGTTCTCGTCAAAATAATAAATTACGTGCTTAAACTGATCAAAAATCAGCGCCAAAATAGAAAAGCACATTATAAAATATGCGATGTAAATAAAGATAGGATTGAATCTACCGCCATTGTTTGTAACTATAGCCCGAAGAAATGCTATAAAATATATTTCCAGCAAATACAGAGTAAAATACAATATAAAATTAGACAGCCTAAGAATAGTAAGACTTATTGCCCCAGGCTCCCCGTTATAGGTAACAGCAAAAATATCGCAAGCCAAAATAACCGCATTAAGCAATAGCATATTTCCAAGCTGTACATTTTCTCTTTGTTCAACTCTTTTTCCTCTGTCAGTGGAAAAGGCGGCAACTAAACAAAAGATTGCCCCCCATATTTCCAATGCAGCTACTCCCATAGCTCCTTGTGGCACTTAGGACTCCTCTCTATCGCCCATTAATGTGTATTGAGCAGTGTAAGTATAAAGAAACACATAAGGGCTAGTAACACTACTATTCCAATAGAATTTGCAATTAAAAACGTGTTATTGGTTGCAATCTTCTGCAAAACATCCCCGATAGTCTTAGAGCCAAACTTCTCGGCCAAGGTTTCCTTCATTCCCTCTGTGGCAGCTTCCATTTGCTCCTTCATTGGATCTGAATAATCCAGATTGCTCTGTAAGGTTTTTAATCTCTCTTCTATGGCATCACACTTAGCCTCCACTGGTAAATTCAATTCGTCCAAATCATCTCTAAGTGTAGCTTGAATCTTTTTTATGTTTGCGCCCATGCCTTCATCCATGCCATCTAGTTTTTCTGACATGCTAGCAATAGTCTTTGTAATGTTGGCTAGAAGCTCCTGATTAGATTTATCTGCCTGTCTAATCATTGTCTTTAAGTCTGCATTTTCCTGGCGTCTGCTGTCTAATGCATCCTTTAAGGCATAGACCTCTCTTCTTAAGCGCTCCACTTCCTCTCTAATCTGGTTGTCATCATTATAATCTTCATATCTATCGTCTCTACGATAATCTTCACGCCTGTCATCTCTATGATAATCGTCATGCCTATCGTCTCTACGATAATCCTCCCGTCTGTCGTCCCGCCTGTCATCCCTTCTATCATCTCTTCTGTCGTCTCTTCTATTATCTCTATCTCTTCTATCGTCGTACATTTTATTTACCCCCTGGCTATACATTGGCAATAAAACTCATTTGCTAGACTACGTTTATTAAATATTAGCATGATTTTTTGGCGATTTTGTTTATCAAATGTGAATTTTTTTGCACAAATAAGGCCTTCCCGATGTTCGGGAAGACCTTCAAATAACTATTTTACATATATGAGCTTGGGTCTAAATTACGCTGCCTTAGGATTAAAAGTAGTAATGAGGATGACATGATAACCATTCCAAGGATTGTGAAAATAAGAATACCAATGCCTCCTGTGCTTGGGAGTGTAAGTCCTCTGTAGTTGAGCACCTTAAGCACTGCAATACCATTTTCAATTAACTGCTTGTTTGAATCATAGCTATCAAAGAAACCACATAAGCTTCCGTTAAACTCAAGCTGTGCTGTTTCATCATCGATTCGACTAATGGTAAATAAAATATCCTCTGCTAATGAGTTGTAGCCACTAGGAGCCTTTGTCTCCATAAGGATATAGTTTCCAGCATCAAGTCCTTTTACAAGGATACCTGTATCTGAAGCTACAGATGTAAGACTACCCTCAAATGGTGTCTCTTCATTAATGGCACCTGCTGTATATTTTACAAATACTCTTGCAACCACTGCATTTTTCTCATAAGCCACACCACTTGTTGTTACTCCTGCATCTTCCATGGTTTGTGTATATACGTAATAATTACTTTCAGGACCTTTACTATTAATATCCTCTTCAATTTCCTCAAAGGAAAGCTCTAAGGTGTCGGCAGCACTTCCATTCATATCTGCCTGCCAGATAAACTGCTTGTTGTCCTCAATATAAGTATTCACTTCCTTGTATAGATTAAACTGGGCGCCTGCTAAAGCTTCCTGGCTGTTTCCATCCAGCTTGATGAGCTGCATACCATAAGTATAAGCTCTTACTGTATCTGAAATACCTGATGTTCCTTCGTATACAATTGTTGCTGTGTTATAGTTTCCTTCTGAATTGACCTCTATCTTATCAGTAACAATGGCCTTGTAGGACAATGTTACAATTGCAGTATCATAGGTTCTACCATCTGTGTCATCCTTAATCATCTGCTTTAACACACCAACATTAATGTTAAGCTTGATATAGGTGCATTCTACGCCATCAGCATTTTCCTTGGTTCTAATTTCGTCTAGTGTGTAGACTGGTGCTGATTTTTTAATTGCATAATAGCTGTGGCCTGCTTCATAACCATCCAGTAAAGCAAGTGAAGTGCAATTAGTTGTGTAATCACTAATATTTCCATCTGTAAGCTCATAGTAATCTTCTCCTTCCGTTAATCCTGTTTTATCATAGGTTTCATCTGCTATTTCATAGTAATCAAAAGGTATTGTTGGAAAGTCCTCTTTAACGGATCCTTCCATAGAACCTGTAGTTGTAAAGCTAACATCTAATTCGTTGGATACCCCATCATTATTTGCATCGTAGATGGTAAAGGCTGGGCTCATGTAATCCTCGATGTACATTGAATATGCCTGGTCCATTGCTCTTGTGTAGGTTACTCTATCCTTGTAAAGAGTTGGTAAAGTAATATCTACATCGAAATCTACAACCTCGCCTATTCTTACATCATCTGCCTGCTTACCATTTATTTTCTTATCGATGGTGGCATCTGCTGATTTAAGCTCGGCAAAATAAACTGAATCTACGTAATAATTTCCCTCTGGTCCATTAATCTTTGGTGTTAAATCCTTTACCACTGGGGTAAATCTCTTAGCATCTGCTGTAACCATAACAGCATAGATACCAAGCTCAAGATCAGAAAATGTAACTTCCAGATTTTCTACATCCTCTACTGTTACACTATCCTTATAAGGTGTTAATTTGCCCTGGTAAACTGTATTTTCATCTTCCACACTAGAAGAAGAACCATACTCGATAACATTGAGTGGTCCACTTGAATCTCTGTTATAAAGTAAGTATTTATAAAACTCTGTCCAGGTAGACTGGCTGGCAGATGCAAGATTCTTAGGTGATGCATAGGCTGTTTTAATAGTTCCATTTGAAGAATAATTATCGTATGCCTGCAGCCAATCAGAAACCTGTGTTACCCAATAAGGATCAGAATATTTTTTTGTAACTGTGTCGTAATTTACTGAAGCTATTTTATAAATAGTAACCTTCTCTCCTACTGAGGTTGTCTTTACTACTAAAGAGGTTGTAGCATTTTCGCTATCTACCTTAATGTTTGATGCAGCAGCTGTTCCAGAGGTATTTTCTCTGTTATTTAAAGAATCCACATCAAAATCTGCTGCCAGGGAATTAATTGCCATAGCAGGCAAAAGTGACATCATTAGCAGAAATACAAATATGAGACTGAGAAGTCTTTTTTTCATTGTTTTAGTATTTACCTTCTTCATAATGTCACCTTCCATCTCTACAAAACAGGACTGTATCCTTATGATGGTTACATTTTACCCCCACCCATGTTACAAAGCTGTTACACATGAATTTGTAATTTTTTGTAATAAAAAAACACCCGAAGGTCAATGCCTTCGGGTGTAGGTTACTAATTTAGAAGTTATCTTCCATTCGTCTTCTGTTTAACATAATCAGGATTACTGTACCCATCAGTACTGTACCAATGATTACGAATAACAGGATACCAATTCCACCAGTACTTGGAAGTGTAAGTCCCTGGTAGTTGTATACATCAATGGAGATGCACGCATTCTGGTTGATTACTGCTGTTTCTGGATTAGTAGCATCATAATCATCTGACATTTCTCTGAACCATACCAAAGATTTGTCTGTAGTCTTTAGCTGCTCTTCATCCTCTGTAAGTCTATTAATTTCGAAGTAAATATCTTCTGCTAATTCGTTGTATCCACTAGGTGCCTTAGTCTCTACTAAGATATATTTGCCATCTGCAAGACCGTGAGCTGTAATACCTTTGTCATTGCCCACAGATACCAATGTATCAAATTCACCAGTGCTTCCCTGTGTGAATACTCCGTTGTCCATTACAACCTTCTTGAAGTATCTATCAGAGGCATCTCCTTCTCCTGGAAGTACATAATAATTCTCATGATCAGCCTCGATTACTTCTATTTCTTCTGGACTTAAGTTGCCAAGAACTTCCTTGTAAAGCTTGAACTGTGCACCTGCAAGGTATGCTCTTTCGCTGGCACTACCATCAATCTTGATGATATTTAAGCCATAGGTGTATGCATAAACTGCGTCATGCATTTCTGTCATTGAACCACCAGAAGAATCCTTCTCATAGTATACGTATGCAATATTGCTGTTTGCATTAGTATTAATCTTTGCATCTGCGTCAAGATATGCATAGTATACAAGTCTAAAGCCAAGTGGCTCTCTTTGCTCTGTTGTCTTTAAGTTATACTTCCAAGCTCTAAGTGCTGGCTCATCAAAATCAATTCTAATCTTAAGAGAGCCATCCTCTTGATTTTCAACTATGAAATCATTAAAGATTCTTACGTTTTCTCTTCTATTATAGTAATTGCCTACCAAATCAGAATTCTTTGTAATAATGTTTGTGTAATCAATCTGGTCGCCAGCCTTATCCATTGTAAGTCCGTTAGAACCTGACACTGGAGATGCTGTAAACTTGTATGGGCTACTTGTAGGAATACCATTCTGAGTAATAAGCTCTGGCTTCATCTCTCCCTCATCCTCATACAAGTAGTATAGCTTAAGATCATGGTCACCACCTTCTAATAAAGTGAAGCCGTTAGCCATAATATCCTCGAAGTACAGCTGATAGCCGCTACCTTCACCTGAAGTAAGTCTATCCTTGTATTCAGGAAGCTGGAAGTCAATTCTAAATTCGATTGGATCATCTGTATTGTTGATTTCGGCAATATCTTCCTTGGCATCATTAATATACTTGTCAATTGTAGGTTCAACTTCCTTGATGTATACAGTAAACATATCCTGTACAAAGAAGTTGCCCTGTGGACCAGACTGCTGTGGATATACAGCTGCAACTGTAACTGCATAGCTACTTGAACCAGCCTTTGCCAATATTGCATAAATACCATAGTTGATATTATCAAACTTAACAGCGTATCTTGTTGCGCCATCAGCGCTTGATGCAACCTCTGCACCTTCTGCATCCACGTAAACGTCAGCCATTGAGTTGTATTGGCTAGGTGAATTATTAACTACCAAATCTTGTAACAAACCTGTGGCATTTCCTTCAGAATCTACAATTACACCGCCTTTATTCTGAAGCATATCCTTGTAAAAGGCTGAAATAGTACTTGAAGATGCCTTTCCATTTGCCAGGTCGTAAGGCGTTGCAGCCGATTTTGAATAACCAGAAGTACTAATCCATTCCTGCACCTCTGGTACCCAGGCAATCTTGTTCAAGGTATTCTCAGAATCGTTCCATGGCATCTCAGCAATCTTGTACATTGAAAGGGTATCTGAAGATGTTGCAAGAACAACCTGTAAATCAGAATATGCTGTACTTGATGTTACCTTACGCTGATAGGGAACCTCTTCCTTTGAATACTGCTTATTATTTAATGAATCCACTGCATAATCTGCATCTGGATCATAAATCTTAAATGTAGATACAGCCTTTGCTGTTACTGTATTTGATGCAAGCTTCGTATTCTTAACACTTACATCTACCTCTGCATAATAATATCCAATATCTGTTGGAGGGCCAGCTAATTGCTGTCCACCACTATAAATACCTGCTCCATCAACCTTAAAATATTTAATTGGAGAAATTGTTGTATTTGCTGCACCTGCTGCAGACTTAATGGCAATATCGCCATCTATGGTTGCACTATTATAAACCTTTCCATCATAAGGCACATCAGCGGTCTTAATATTCATATCAATAGTTACACCAAGTGTAGATTCGTTTGTTGCGAAATATGAACACTTAGGGTCAGCTGCTGAACAGAACATCTTAATTGTATCTGAACCTGCTGGAGAATATAAATTCCAAATGTGACTTAGAGGCTGAGTTGTTGTCTTAAATTCAAAGTTAGTCTTTGCCTTCTGGCCTGCTTCTGTTAATCCTGTTACAGCATCACCATATTCTACGAAGAAACCTGTAGATGTATAATCTGTAACACTTGAAGAACCATATTGAGCCATGTTAGTAGAGCTAATATCATTCCATGAATAACCGGATGCCTTATAATATGGTGATGAAGAATTAATCTTTCCACTTCTGGCACCGGTAGACCAACCTGTACCAATCTTAAGTGTTGTCATAGCAAACTCAACGTTAGAGTTGTTTGGCTCACCACTATTCCAGTTGTTATACATTCCATTGCTGTCGGCTGTTCTCATAAGAGCGTCTGTACCCTTAACAGCATTTAAGAACTTACCACCATTAACATTGACATCAGGACCACATGACCAATACCAGTAACCAATAGCATTATCCGATGCTCCTGATGGTTCAGTAAATGTCTTGTAATAAGGAATACCATTCTTTGTATCAGATGCACCATGATTCATTCTGGTACCACCCATCCAACCGATTTCGTTAGATGTCTGATAAATGAAGAAATCTTCCTGTATACTAGATACTGTTACAAGATAGCCCTGCAAACCTTCATACTGCATATCAAGTGCTGTGTAATATGAATATTCCCAAGAACCATATTGCCATGTCTTTCCTGTTCCATCAGCTTTACCTGCTGCGCCACCAAGCTTATGATCAAACTTGATAAACTGATAATAATGGCCTGTATCTTCTGAATAGAAGGTCATGTATCTAACTATATCTCTACCAATAGAGAAGTTAATTTTCTGAGAAGAGTTTTGGCAATTTAAAAATTTAATTTTTCTAATATAAGCAGCAATATCAACCAGATTCTTACCTTCTGGGATATTGATAACATAAGTACCATCTGTACTAAGCTTTGTCTCGTAAGTAAAGCCTGCCATATTAGTAGGAAGAACAGCCTTCTCACCATTAGTTCTTACAGAAGTAAAGTTAATAACAATACTTTTGTAAAGATTAGCGCCAGTACCCAGACAGTTACTATAGGTCATTGTTCCTGATACAGCATCATAGGAAGGCTGACCTACATCAATCTTATCTGCTACTGCAGCATAGGTTGGAACTGATGGCACTACCATAGCTGCCACCATCAAGATTGTTACCAATAATGATAAAAATCTCTGTTTGAATGTTTTTCCTTTTGCCATAAAAAACCTCCAATCACTTCTCTCTAGTATTAAACACGTAAATGTATTAACCCACTTTGGATTCTGTAATGCCATTCTATAATCCCCCCTGTTACAAACTAGTTACACTTTGAAAAAATTTTTCAGATTATATTTTTTTACATAAAAAAAGTAAAACCAAAGGTTGTATTCCTTCAGTTTTACTTAAATCATTAATTGTAATATTAGCTCAACTAATCAGTATCTAATGAATTCAGTATTTTTTTACTACATCTAGTCGTTACCTCTATATAATAATTATAATCAGCAGTTGTCATAGATTCAGTCTTATATGAATCAACTTTTGATAAATATTCATTATACTTTGAAAGAAAATCGTAATAATCTGTAAGTAACCCAATATCAGTCGGATTATTATTGTATTCTTTCATAAACACAATATATTCATCAATAAATGATTCATAGGAATCAAGAAACTCCTTCAATTCTGGTGTGACATTTTTATAGTCATTTGAAACATTAATATTACTTGCAGAGTCCCTAGTATTATTATTTTGAGGCGTAATAACCGTATGTACCAAAAGGCAAATCATACATACACCAATTACTATGGTAACGATAGGAAAACCTTTTAACTTACACTTTTTTATAATCGATACAATAGCTATAACAAATGCAAGTAAACACAAAATTAAAAAAAGAAATACATTATCTATAAAAAATGCTGCCACAAGTATTAATAAAGAAAATATGCCTAATAATGTATAGACTTTATTTGTTTCTTCCATACCATTCTTTTTGACATTCTCTTTTCTGGTAGATGAAATACTATAATTTATCTGATTTCCACAATTGTGGCAAAAAACAGCATCATCCATAACATAGGCACCGCAATTAGAACAATAAGCCATAGTAGACTCCTCTCTCATCATTTATTAAGGCTAGCAATATATTATTCTATCTAAAAACTTTCTATCATCGTTCCAAATGTAATATCTGTTGTATAAATATAGTTAAAAAAAACATCTTGACTCTTATCTACTTTTTTATAATTAAATGTGAGCTTTGATGGCGTAACTGTTATTGAAGCATTATTATCCAATTCAATTTTCCCCTGTTTCTCCACATTTATATTGCTAGTCAGGCTATAGAGATCTTTTTCAACAAGCTCTCCAACAACAGAATATTCCGTGTATATAGGAATATCACCTTTCATCATTAAAATCACTGAATTATCAGCTTTTAACGAGCATCTAATATCTATTGATAAATCACCTTCATTAAAATCATGGTACCACCAATAACTTGAATAGCTACCATCTTGAGTAGCTTTCATTTTCCCACTAGTACATATCCACGTTCCGCATACTTTTGCCCAATCCTTATTGTTTTCAAGTAACATTTTTATATCTGAAGCTTTTACATCTTCATATTGGCTATTATCTGGCACATTTTCTATTAACTTAATAGCATGATTTAAATTTCCTAATTCAATCTCTTCTTTTGAATAGGCAACAGAAATACTATTTATATAATCATTTACATCTTTATAATCAGTTATCTCTAAAAGCTCATCAAGCGCTTCCTCAAAATTTTTTGAGTTAACCTGTGTTATAGCATAATTATATACAGCCTCTTTATATTGCTCATCACCATCTAAAATATTTCTCGCACTACCAAGTTTGTTTTTAGCAAAAGCATAATTAGATTTTTTAAGAGCATCCATACCAAGGCAGTATTGCACATAATCATTTTCATTAAGCATTTCATAGATTATTCTTGCATTATCATAATCACCTTTATTTACCAACATATCACAAATCTGCATTGCCTTATCATAACTGTCACTATAACCAACTGCATTAGCGTAATTACTAGCAGCATTAATGGCAGCTTCATCGTTATTTTCTTCATATAGACTCTGACCTTTTGAATAATAAAATGCTTTAATCGCGACATCCAATTTATCTGCTGCATCCTTATATGTACCAGCTCTTTTATAACATTTAATAGCTTTACTATATGACTCATTAGAAAAGGCCTTTTCCGCAATATTATATTGAGTATTTGGATTAAAATAATATACCGTTCCAATTATGCAAATAAAGATTACCAACATTACTATAGGCAAATACTTTTTAATTACTATCAATATGCTTTTCATATTATGTATAGTTGACTGTTCCTTATCGATTTTAAGTTCTTGTTCTTCAGATTGCTGACTTCTTAATACTACCGGATATCCACATTTATAACATCTCTCTACATCTGGAGATAACTCTGCCCCACATTTAATACAAAATGCCATATCAACCTTCTCCTTCCCTTAAAACAATTTTTATGTACTTGTTTTAAGTACATTTTAATCATAGCAGACTAATGTGAACTTAATATGTACTTATAAAATCAAATTGATGAGGGGTACACATGAAAAAAGAAAAAGATAAACATTTAGGTTTAAGAATTGATTCAGAAACACATGATAAATTAAAGGATTTAGCTGAATATGAAGGCCGCTCTATTAATGGAGAAGTTTTATATTTAATTAGACAAGCAATAAAAAAATATGAAATTGAAAATAATTAATCTCAGTTGAATAACTATTAATTCTCTAAACGAATTTAATTTTATATAAACAGTGCAAAAAAGTCTCTCCAAAATCATGTTAAGGAGAGACTCATTCTTACTGTATCTGTTCAGGCAATACATGCTTTATCTTCTCTAAAGCTTTTTTACCCAAATAGTTTTTATTCAATTGTGTTTTAGAATATTTATAAATAGTTTGCTGCGATAAATTAATTAAATATTTGTTGTAATATTCTTCCCAGCTAGCGAACTCTTTGCTATCAGCATAATTATATGTTTGATTTATAATTTCATTTGGGACATCCAATAATTCTGACTTAAGTATAATATACTCAAATGACTCCGGTGCATAAATCACACACTTACATTCATTTAAAGATAGATATCCCATTATCTTACCTATTTCAGGACCAAATGCAGCTCCATCTACAATCACAAGAAGCTTCTTGTCTTTATGTTCTCTTATACTTTCGTATATGTTGCTTTTTCCATTTGAAGAAATGCACTTATCAAAGATATGAGAAAAGCACTGATATCCTGAATTAGAATCCTCTGTAATCACAAGCTCAGGATTTACATTCTGAATAGGATTTAAATTATAAAGCCTATACATTTCATTATAAACTTTTTTATAAGCTTTATATTTGGATGTTGAAGATACATTAACAAGACCATAAATCTCATCAACACTATATGGTAACTGGCTCAAATCATCACGAGTAACTATCACAAAATAGTTATCAGAGCCTCTTACCAACTCAGCAAATCTCTTAGTTTTAATAAAATCTGCTGTTTCATCTATAAATACTATAGTTTGAGACAATGCAGATAGTCTCAACTCCCATGCAACATTAGTTAATACTGAACATTTTTTTTCACACTTTAAACTGATACCTGAAGAAGCTCCATTAGCTTCATACTCACTGACTAATCTAATTAATTCAGTCTTACCGGTTGCACTATTTCCCTTAAGGATGGTAATGTTCCGATTAACTTCTAAAAAATAATGAACTTTGTTGTTATAAATTTCAATATCGTATTTTCCTACCATATCTCCATTCCTTAAATCAATTTATTATCAAGTACTTCTATAACTAGTTCCTTTTGTGAATGAACTAATTTTCTAGTATTAACAATTTCTACTTCAAAAGAAGCATCTCCAAAATCCATTAGATATCCTAATCGAATCATAATATCTTTATTTTCGGCAATTTTCAAAATCCATTTTGCGCAATTGTCTCCACACGCAGAAGCATTAAAGACATGTGAATCATCATTATTCATAAGAATGAGTGTTTTTACACCACCTGATAATCTTTCAACAGGAATAGAACCAAGAAATGGACTATCAATCAGCCTAGGTCCCATAACTTTTGATCCATCAATATCCTTAATCATTTCAACTGATATTTTATCAACGATCCATTCATCTTCGTATGTATTGTTAAAATAGACATCAGGATTAAATATATAGTTATCTGCTTCAAATTCTCCAAAATAGATTTTCAGCATAATTCCTCCATTTATTCAACTACCTTAATAAAACTGCTAACGCAATATAAAACCTGTCCGTTGTATTCTACTCTAGACCAGCCCAAATCATTATTGATACCAGTGCGTACTGCTGTCTGCCCATTATGAAGAGTTACAACTACGGCTGAATCAGTATCTGTAACACTTGGTTTAGAGCGAAGATTTACCATTTCCTTAGCGGTAATAGTTTCGTTTACATCTGTAAACTTTGTCTTTATGCCTGATGCTGCTGGTGCTGGTGCAGCATCTGGAGTTTCGGGCTGCTGCGTAGCTTCTGTCTGAGCTGGAGCAGAGGTATCTGTTGTAAGATAGCTGGATACTGCATAGTAGGTTACGCCATCTAAAACTACTCTTGACCAACCGCTATTGCTCACACCAGTTCTAGTGGCAACCACTCCATTTAAAAGTGTTGTCTTTACTGTGCTATCTGCTCCCTGGCTTGGCTTATCTCTAAGATTTGTTTTACTCTTTGCTGTAACAGCCTCATTCACATCTGTAAATTTCATCAAGGCTTCCACATCAGCGGATGCTACCTCTCTAGCAGATGTATCCTTTGCACTTTCAGTTCCGTTATAACCAAAGTATGCAATATTAACATCTACCTTGCCCTTGATACCTGCAACACTACCCTGATTAGAATACTGCCACATATCATACTTAAAGCCTGCCTGAGGTCCCTGGGCTATATTAGAGGTGTCCTGATTATACCAAGCCATCCAAATCTTAAACTTTGAACCAAGAGTGGAAGTGTTCCATTTTGCATCATTTGCCATTTCATTTTTTGAAGCATAAAAGATAGGTGTGTATCCCTTTTTATATATTTCATTAAGAAAGGCTACAGCAAAATTAGATCTATCATCCTTTGAAAGACTATACTGACGACTGCTGCTGTTTTCAAAGCCCTCACAGTTATAACCAACTGGATATGTAATGGCATACTTGCTGATATAATTAGCTACCCAATCTGCCTCTTCAACAGCTTCTGTGGATGTAACAGCAGTAGAGAAAAAGTAAGCACCAACCTTGATTCCATTTTTCTCTGCTTCCTGCATATTGTATTTAGCATTAGTATCTGCCTTGATTTCACCGGTTACAGAATCTCTGTAGCCTACACGAACCATGGCAAAATTAATACCAGTGCTAGCCACCTGTGCCCAGTCAATAGTGCCCTGAAACTTTGAAACATCTATTCCATAGGTAAGATTTCCATTTTCTCCTACATTGCTAGCGCTAACAATATCTTCTACATTTATCGCTGCGCCTGATTCTTTTTGAACTGTACTTTCTGGATCTGTAGTATCTTCTGAAGTGCCTTCTTCGTCTGGATAGATAACTTCAATTTTAACATCTGAGTCCGGGTCTTCCTCAGAAGGAGCCTCCACATTTTGTGCAACCTCTGCAGGCTCATCCTTCTTTGAAATCTTAACCAGCACTACTGCACCAATAATCAATACCACTGCAACCACTCCGCAAATGGATGCAATTAATATTCTTTTTCTTTGTAACTCTCTTTTCTTTCTGTTTCTGCTGCTAACCTGTACCAGAGTTCTATCTAGCTTTTCATAATCATTATTCATTACAAAATATCTCCAGGATAATTAGTCTTCCTCTTCATATTCTTCCATGAGATCTTCTACATTATAAAGCTCACCCTCTACCTTTTCTGTGTAAATGTGGCCATCAAGATGATCAATCTCATGTAAAAGAGCACGAGCCATAAGGCCTTCACCTTCAACGATGTACTCTTCCATGTCTTCATTTAAAGCCTTTACTTTTGCATAGTTAGGACGTGTAACCATTCCTGTTTTACCTGGTACTGAAAGGCAACCCTCATTTCCTGTCTGCTCGCCAGATGTTTCAAGTACCTCTGGATTAATAAGTGTAACAGGGCCCTCGCCTACATCGATAACACAGATACGACGAAGAACGCCTACCTGAGGAGCTGCAAGACCAACACCATCTGCATCATACATTGTGTCGTACATATCCTCGATTAAAGTCTTAAGACGTGGTGTAAGCTCCTTAACTGGCTTGCACACCTTAAGTAATACATCATCTTTTCCATACTCTCTAATTTCTAAAAGTGCCATAATAATTCCTTTCTATTATTAAATAGTTGATATTGGATCAAAATCAAACCAAGTGGTTGTATTTCGATATTGTTTTTGTTCTAATAAAAATCTATCGATTTCATCCTTAACCTTTACTAGTCTATCATATTCATCGGCTTTAACATAGATTACTCTGCGATAAACATCCTTTAATTTTCCGATATATGCATCCTCTGGGCCCATTACAATAATTTGAGGGTCCGCCTGCTTGATTAAAGCTGCCAAAATATCTGCCTGTGCCACTGCATCCTGCTGCTTTTCGCTGCTCACCTGAATTCCAAGGATATGAGAACAAGGTGGATACTGAAGCAATCTGCGATATGCATATTCCTGTTTGAAAAAACTATCGTAATCCTGATTAGCAGATGAAACTACAGCATAATTTTCAGGCTGATATGTCTGGATTACTGCAACGCCAGGCTCACTTCCACGGCCTGCTCTACCAACCGCCTGGGTGAGAAGCTGGAAGGTGCGCTCACCACTGTGAAAATCAGACTCGTTCAGGGAAATATCTGCAGCTATTATACCAACAAGTGTAACGTTGGCAAAGTCATGACCTTTTACAATCATCTGTGTGCCGATAAGCACATCAGCTTCATGATTGACGAAGGCTGATAAAATCTCTTCATGCCCATTTTTGCCAGATGTGGTATCCGCATCCATTCGAAGAACTCTGGCTTCTGGGAAGGATTCCTTAACAATCTCCTCTAAACGCTGGGTGCCCGCCTTAAAGCTTCCTATGTATTTGCTACCGCAGCTAGGACATGTTTTTACTGTCTTTGTTGTAAAACCACAATAGTGACATTTCATTATGCCGCCCGCATGTAGATGTAAGGCAACGTCACAATGTGGACATTTTAATACCTTACCGCAGGCTCTGCAGGAAACAAAGCCCATTAGTCCTCTTCTATTTAAAAACAGCATTATCTGCTGATGCTTTGCCAATCTATCTGCCATCAGCTCCTTTAAGCGCCTGCTTATCATGGAACGATTTCCAGATTGAAGCTCTGCTCTAAGATCTACAATCTCGCAGGCAGCCATATCCTGCCCCATAGCTCGCCCCGTAAGAGTGATTAGCTGATACTCTCCTGATTTTGCCCTTGAATATGCCTCAAGACTAGGAGTGGCTGAACCTAAAATAACTGTGGCTCCTGTAAGCCCTGCGCGATAAACTGCTGTTTCTCTGGCATGATATCTAGGAACTACTTCGGATTTGTAGCTAGGCTCATGCTCCTCATCAATAATAATAAGCCCTAGATTAGCAAAAGGTGTAAACAGTGCTGAACGTGGGCCTACCATAATACTAATATCGCCAGCTTTAGCTCTTTCAAATTGGTCGAAGCGCTCTCCTGGGGACATTCTACTGTTTAGAATGGAAACTGAATCACCAAACCTGGTGTAAAATCTCATTACAGTCTGATAGGTGAGGGCAATCTCTGGTATAAGCACGATTACCTGCTTCCCCATGCTAATTACATGCTCCATAACATCCATGTAGACTTCCGTTTTACCTGAGCCTGTAACACCATGTATCAGATATGTTTTGTGGCGACCAGTATCAATATCCGCTTTGATTTGTTCTGCAGCAGCCTCCTGCTCCTCATTAAGAACCACTCGCTTTTTATCGGAAGTGGCCTGCATGTGAGGATTTCTAAAGGCTCTTACTGAATCTATTTTTATTATGCCTTTAGATTCAAGGTCTTTGATGTTGGCGCTTGGAATCTTAAGCTTTTTGGTGGCAAGCTCCCAATCAAGCATATCAACCTCAAGCAATTCCTTCAAAAGACGTTCCTTACCGACGGCGTGCCTTTTGTTGGTGAGAAGCTCGTTAAGCTCGATTCTGGCATCCTCCACAGACACAGCAAGCCTAATTTCCTTTTTAAGCTTTTCATTTTCGCGCTTTTTGATAGGAATGACAGTCTTCAAAGCCTGATTCATGGTGCTACCGTAGTTGCGCTTTAGAAATGCGGCCAAAGAAATAAGCTGAGACTCTATAGCGATACTATCCTTTACAACCCTCGCAATAGGCTTCAGCTTTGTAACATCAAACTGTGGCTTGTCATGAAGCCCAACAACATAACCAGTAATGGCACGATTGCCATTACCAAATGGAATGACCACCTGAACGCCTTCATTAACCACTTCCTCAAGTTCTGACGGAACAATATATTCAAATGTCTTATCTAATCTCTCATGAGAAATATCAATAATAATATCTGCGTATTTCATGAAAAATATTTTATCATAAAAGGCTTTCTTTTTGTATTCAATGTGGTAAAATGAATTGAATTTTGAATAATTTATCTTTATCTGGGAGGATAATCTATGCGACATCTTATGAGCCCTCTAGACTTTTCTAGAGAGGAACTAGAGCAGCTGATGGACCTGGCAGATGATATTAAAAATCATCCGGATAATTATTCCGAAAAATGCCACGGCAAAAAGCTAGCTACTTGTTTCTACGAACCTAGTACCCGAACACGACTTTCATTTGAAGCTGCCATGCTTAATCTTGGTGGTTCGGTTCTTGGTTTCTCATCCGCTGATTCTTCATCAGCATCCAAAGGCGAAAGTGTTTCTGATACTATTCGTGTCATTTCTTCTTACGCAGACATCTGCGCTATGCGTCATCCAAAAGAAGGCGCTCCGCTCGTTGCTTCTGAGCGTTCACGTATTCCAGTTATTAACGCCGGTGATGGCGGTCATCAACATCCCACTCAAACACTTACAGATTTATTTACTATCCGCTCTTTACGTGGTGAAATCAAAGATCTTACTATCGGACTTTGTGGTGATTTAAAGTTTGGTCGTACTGTACATTCTTTGATTAATGCCCTCGTGCGCTATCCTGGAATTAAATTTGTGCTTATCTCACCTGAGGAGCTAAAGGTTCCAGAATACATCCGTGAGGATGTACTTGAAAAAAATGGATATGAATATAAGGAAGTAGATTCATTAGATGATGTTATGGGAGACCTTGATATCCTTTACATGACTCGCGTTCAGAGAGAGCGTTTCTTCAACGAGGAAGACTACATCCGCTTAAAGGATTTCTTCATCCTCACACCTGAAAAAATGCAGCTCGCCAAGAAGGACATGATGGTTCTCCATCCTCTGCCTCGCGTCAACGAAATCTCCGTAGACGTAGACGATGACCCAAGAGCCATGTACTTCACCCAAGCCCAAAACGGCGTCTACATCCGTATGGCGTTAATCCTAACGCTACTTGAACTTGTATAGATAGCCTGTCTGCGTAACAGGCGAGAGAAAACCAAGGAGGAAATGACATGCTTAATATAAGTGGAATACATGAAGGATTTGTGTTGGATCATATTAAAGCCGGCGAGTCCATGACAATTTATCGCGACCTACATTTAGACAACCTGGGTTGTGACTGCACCATCGCTATGATCATGAATGCTAAATCCAACAAAATGGGTCGCAAAGATATTATAAAAATAGAGTGTCCAATCGAACGAGTAGATTTGGACATATTAGGCTTCATTGATCACAACATCACATGCAATATTATCAAAAACGATATGATAGTTGAAAAGAGACAATTGAAGCTTCCAAAGGAAATTAAAAACGTCATTAAATGTAAAAATCCACGATGCATAAGCACCGTGGAACAAGAACTAGATCAAATTTTCATTCTTACAGATGAATTCAACGAAGTATATCGTTGTAAATACTGTGAAGAGAAATATATTGGCGTAAAATAAATACTACTCTTCGTAGAGATTCAGCGGTAATTCAAACCAGAAGGTGGCACCTTGGCCTTGTTTAGAGGAAACTCCATATTTGGCGCCATGTAATTCTAATACGTTTTTAACAATAGACAGTCCTAAGCCTGTGCCGGAAATGGCACGCTTATGGGCTGTTTTATCTTTGTAATATCTGTCCCAAACATAAGGAATATCTTCCTGCTTAACACCTTCACCAGTGTCCTTGACCTCTATCCTAAGAGTGTCATCCAACACCCTTTGAATAACAGTAACCTTTTTGTCTTCGCCGGTGTAGTTAATAGCATTGTTTACAAGATTGTAGAGAACCTGATACATCTTCTGCTCATCTGCATATACCATGATTTCGTCATCATATATGAAGTCGATGGTGTAGCCCTCAACCTCACGCAGCTTGTTGTAGCGCTCCAATACATGTCTAATGCTTTCAGTGATATTGTACTCCTCTGGCTGAATGGTGATAGTGCCAGCCTTTAGCTTTGAAATATCAAGCATATCATTTACAAGACTGGTAAGACGTTCTGTCTCATCGATAATTACCTGTACATTTTCAGGAGTGTTCTCACCAGGGATATCTCGCATAACCTCGGCATAGCCCTTTATCATGGTAAGTGGGGTGCGCAAATCGTGAGACACATTTGCTATAAGCTCCTTTTGGAAGCTGTCCGTTTTGCCAAGCTCCGTAGCTGTATAGTTTAGAGTATCGGAAAGTTCAGATACCTCCATATAATCTCTAGAATTAAATTTTACAGAATAATCACCATCTGCCAGCCTCTTGGCACCATCGTTTATTCTGATTATTGAACGAGAAATAGTCTTTGATAAGGTTGCTGCAAGGAAAAAAGCAATCACAATCATTATGGCAGAAATAAATCTGAGCTGAACCTTAAGGGTGTAGACAGTAGCATCTACAGGCGTAAGGACAGAATTAATCATGATGACCTCTTCCTGCCCGTCCACATCAATGATATGCACATAAATAACAGATTCAGCCAAATCATTTCCTATGTTCTGCCTAAAGACCTCTTCCTTTTTCTCCTCAGGGATTGTATATGCGATTTTGCCCTGTGCCTTACTATCTTCTATCTCATCAGCTTCAGCTTCATCAGAATCAGTTTCAGATTCTTCCGTATCTGCTTTGCCATTCTCTGAGTCAGGTTGCTCTATATTTTCAGGAGGTAATGGCTCTCCGCTTTCACCAATTAAAAAACGTTCCTTAGCCACCTTTCTTTGCATCTCATTACCCTTAAATTCAATGACAGCCTCACCACCGTTGGCAACAGCCTGCTCATAAAATAGGCCAAACATAAACTGTGGCAGAGAGGACATTTGAGAATTAGAAATGTACTCTGCATTGTAAAGAGCCACACCATTTTTATCTGTAATATAGATTCCAAGGTTATTAGATGCTGCTATTTTTTCAATGTCGTCAGTAGGATTATCAGAGGAATATAAAAGATTCTCTACATCATTTAAAACAGCCTCTGTTTCCTTACGTTTTATGTTTTTATAGAAATCATCCAGATAAACAATCTGAAAAAACCATAGTACTCCAAGCAGTACTATGGCAAAAATCAAGAATATTGAAAATGTCTTCCACTTTACACTAACTCTACTTTTTTTCAATTACTTCCTCCAAATATTAGGCCTCAAACCTATATCCAACGCCTCGAAGTGTAACCAAAAGCTTTCTGTAATCTCCAAGGCTATTTCTAAGAAGCTTGATATGAGTATCAAGAGTTCTATCGTCTCCATAATAATCATATCCCCAAACCTCTGTAATAAGCTTTTCGCGTTCTAAGGCAATGTTTCTATTTCTAACCAGATAGAAAAGAAGCTCGTACTCCTTTGGTGACATGTCTACTCGCTCTCCATCAATAGAAACTGTGCGGGCGGTAAAATTAATCTCAAGGCCTTCGTATCTGAATATTTCTGCGCTTCCAACCTCCGACTTGCTTCTGTTTGTAACAACATTTACGCGCATCATAAGCTCCTTAGGTGAAAATGGCTTAACCACGTAATCGTCAACACCAGCTTCAAATCCATGAATTCTATCGTATTCCTCTCCTCTGGCAGAAAGCATGATCACAGGAATATCCTTTATCTTTTTAATCTCACTGCAAGCCGAGAAGCCATCAAGCTCAGGCATCATTACATCCATGATGATAACATCAAAGTCACCATTAGCCTTTACCTTTTCGATGGCATCCATACCGTCGCAGGCCTCGGATACCTCGTAGCCTTCGAATTCACCATATTTACGAATTATTGAACGAATCTTTTCCTCATCATCAACTACTAAAATCTTCTTCATATCAACCTCCGATTGCGAATTCTCCTCTATAGTATTTTATCTTACACCCCAATGTGAATTCTACGTGATGCTCAGCTCACGCTTTACTGAATAAATTTCTTTTTTGCCTTGTGAAGATTGTAAGAGAACAATACATATATAACTACAAAGGCAACCAAAAAAACTGCATTTACTGGACGTGGGAAGGGAACTCTTCCTGTATCATTCAATAATCCCTGAATTCCAAACAGGATACAAAAGCCTCCAAAAATTGCTGTTTTTGGCATTAAATCCTTAGACAAAGCTTTAACATCTGAGCACTTAAGCAGCTCCTCCGAAGTAATGAGCATAGGGTCTACTTCCTGCTTTTTAAAGCATTTGATTCCAATGAACACCAAGTATATCCCCATTATTCCAATGATGACGTCAAAAATAGTCATAAAGCTCATATCCATAACAAAATCCTCCAATTAATAAAACATTTTCTAAACACGAATAATTATACCTATTCTCCCCTTTATTTTCCACACCTAAGGTAGATTTATGAATCTTTGAGTTCTCATTCAATTCGCTATTTTTTAACATTTATATCTGTTAATTTCATTTGAATAATACCTTTGTATATTGTATTATAAATATTAAATAGGAGGTTTAGGCGTATGGATATTACAGGCAAAAAAATACTAGTGTGCGATGATTCTGTACTTGCTAGAAAACAGCTAATGGATGCTGTTAAAGAGATTTCCAATGGTGCCGTTTTTATCGAAGGCAAAAACGGAGCCGAAGCGGTGGAGCTATACAAATCAGAAAAACCTGACCTGGTATTTATGGACATAGTAATGCCAGAAAAAGATGGTAATACCGCTCTATCTGAGATTAGAGAATTCGATAAAGATGCCCTTATCATTATCGTTTCTTCTGTAGGTACTCAGGATCAATTGAAAAAAGCCATTCAACTTGGAGCAAAGGATTTTATCCAAAAGCCATTTGAAAAGAATCAGATTCAGGAAATAATTGAACTTCGTCTTGGAGGAAAATAATATATGTATACACAGTTCTTGGGCAATTATTTGCTTCAAAAAGGAATTGTAAATCAAGAGCAGCTTTTCAAGGCAATGGCTCGCCTATCTCAAACTCATATCAAGTTAGGTACAATTGCCATCAAAGAAGGGCTTATGACAGCTAAAGAAGTGGACGAATGTCTTTATGTTCAATCCAGAGAAGACAAACGTTTTGGCGAAATTGCTGTGGAGCGCGGTTATCTGACAGACGATCAGGTAAACGATTTACTTTCTATGCAAACACCAGACTATATTCTTCTTGGCCAGAACCTGGTTGAGGATGAAGTCTTTACTTATGAAGATCTAGAAAGAATTCTATTTGATTACAAAAATGATACAGAGCTTTATGACTTAAGCCTTGATGTCGAAAACCAAGAGGCTATTGCGGCAATCATTAAGAGGTTCTTCTTATTAGCTGAAATGCCTGTAAACGAAACGAATGTCATGTATCTAGAGCTTATGTTCAACAGCTTAATCCGATTTGTAGGCGAGGATTTTTCACCACTCACTCCAATGGTCTTAGATGAATTTCCAATTACCTTTGGTGTGTCACAAGCCATTTCTAACGACAGAGCCTACATCACTCACATTGACTGCGATAGAGAAACAGCCATTGCATTTGCGTCAAGATATGCCAATGAAGAATTCTCGGATTTCGATGAATATGTCATTGCCGCCCTTGAGGATTTCCTCAATCTGCACAATGGACTCTTCATCGTCAATGTATCCAACAATACATCAGAAACTATAGCTTTAGCTCCTCCTGAAATTACCATGGAGGGTGTACTTAGTGGACCAAACAAATGCGTAGACTTTCCAGTAGCCTACTCCTTTGGTACAATCCACCTAATTATCTGCTATTGACCACAATGCTAAGAGAGCCAGTGAGTTACGCTCTCAAGCCTAAGATATTGCACCGCTTCGCATAGAAAGCTACGCTTGTGCAACACTTAGAGCTTGATAGCTACTCACTGGCTCATTTACTTGCAATAAACATTAAATTAAGCGGCTACTCAACCTTGGCGAGCGCGAGGAAGAGGGCCCCATGTAGTTAAGGAGGGACCCCGAAGGGGAGGTTCCCTTGACTGCAATGGGAGATGGCTTCCGGGAGCATGGAGTACTTGGAAGCCGCGAAACTTGAGAGCGTAACTCACTGGCTCTCACAGTTTGGTGTTAGATTTATACGCTGAGGAAGCGTTTTACTTCGGCGCACATGTCTTCCACTTCGATTACGGTGTCGTGGCGAACTGGTGCTGAACGAATTTCCTCGATGGCATTTGGTACATCAACCTGCGCTAGTTCTGAGAGCTTATCTACAAGTACGAAGTCTTCTTCGTTTTCGTAGGCTGAGTCGATAGCGCCCATGACAGCTCTTGTGAATTTGAATGGGCTGGCTGTTGATGCGATAACTGTTGTCTTGTCGTCACCTGTGGCAGCCTTGTATTTACCAAATACGCTTGATGCAACTCCTGTGTGAGTGTCAATTACGTAGCCTGTATCTTCGTAAAGCTTTTTGATAGCATCTCCTGTCTCGTCCTCTGATGCATAGTTTCCATAGAAGCTATCAAGTCTTGCCTTCATATCTGCAGTGATTTCGTATTTGCCTGTAGTCTTAAGGCTTTCCATAAGTTCGCTGTTCTTTGCAGCATCATCTCCAGCAATGTGATAAATCAATCTCTCAAGGTTGCTTGAAATAAGAATATCCATTGATGGCGAATTTGTAAGGATGAATTCTCTGTTCTTGTCGTATTCGCCTGTTGTAAAGAAATCATAGAGTACCTTGTTTTCGTTAGAAGCACAGATAAGCTTTTCAACTGGAAGCCCCATGTTCTTTGCATAGTAAGCAGCAAGGATATTACCAAAGTTTCCTGTAGGAACAACTACATTGATTGTTTCACCATCTGTAATCTTCTCTTCAGCCAAAAGTCTTGAGTAGGCATATACATAGTAAGCAATCTGTGGTACAAGGCGGCCGATATTGATAGAATTAGCAGATGAGAACTGGTAGCCAGCTCCATCTAATTCAGCGGCAAGTGCCTTGTCGTTAAACATCTTTTTAACACCAGTCTGAGCCTGATCAAAGTTTCCATTGATTCCAACTACATGAGTGTTATCACCCTTTTGTGTAACCATTTGGCGCTCCTGAATAGCAGAAACACCATTCTTTGGATAAAATACAACGATTTTAGTACCTTCAACATCTGCAAAGCCTGCAAGTGCAGCCTTTCCTGTATCACCAGATGTTGCAGTAAGTATTACGATATCGTTTTTAATATTATTTTTACGAGCGGAAGTAATCATAAGATGTGGCAAAATTGAAAGTGCCATATCCTTAAAAGCAATTGTTGCACCATGAAAGAGCTCTAGGTAATAAGCCCCGTCTGCATATACTAAAGGAGCGATTTCTTCAGTATCAAACTTGCTATCATAAGCACTATTAATACAATGCTTTAACTCATCTTCTGTAAAATCTGTAAGGAAAAGCTTAAGTACCTCATAAGCCACCTGCTGATAAGTCATTTCTGAAAGCTCTTTTAAAGACTTATCAAGCTTTGGAACAGCTGTAGGCACAAACAATCCGCCATCATCTGCAAGTCCCTTCAAGATAGCCTGTGAAGCTGTAATCTCTTTTTTATTAATATCTCTTGTACTAACGTAATTGATTCCCATGATTCTTCCTCTCTGCTTTATTTATTCTTTCCAAATACATTAACACACTAAAGCGTTAAAATCTAGTGGATATCTACACAATTTTGCGTAAAACTACTCTACTGCTTTCAGCGATTCTGTCATACTGATTTCCTCTAGCTTCTTTCCCATCAATAAATCGATGATAAATGTAAAGGCAACTGTCAGCACAAAGGCTGCGCAGTAGCTAAATAATGTTACACGAACATCGAAGGTAATCAAATCAACCACTATCTCACTCATAATAAAAGCATGCAAAAACTTTCCAAGGACAAGGCCTACCACAGCTCCCATTATAGATAAAATGATGTTTTCTCTAAATACATAGGACCTGGTTTCTTCCTTGTAAAATCCTAACACCTTTACAGTGGCAATCTCTCTTACTCGCTCTGCAATATTGATATTAGTAAGATTGAAAACAACCACTGCAGAAAGTGCCATGGCACATCCAATTACAAGATAGACGATAATGTTCAGGCTTTCCATCATGCTGTCTACTCTATCTAACATATCAACAGTTGCAGATACAACAGAAATGTCACTTTCATTCATAAGCTTTGCGCCTATCTCATGAGGGTCTTCACCTTCCTTAGCATTTAAATAGACATTTTTCTTTTCTGGCAGTGTGCCTATAGTATTTTCATAGCCTGTCTTTGTAAGATAAATATAGTTGTAAATAAAGTTTTCATTAATGGCCGCCACCTTAAGCTTTGTCTTTTCCATATCCTCAGAAGAAATGGTGATGGTATCTCCAACCTTTATTCCATATCTATCACTTAGGCCTTGATTTACAATAGTTTCTCCATCCTTTAAATCAGCAAAAGTAATATGATTGCCCTTTTCATCATGCATATCGTAAAATTTATCCAGCATTGCATCATTATCATATACATTCAAATATACGTTTTTAGTATATTTGCCAGCCTTCATGTCCACTGATGTGTGATAATAAAGAAGATAATCCTCTGTGGTATAGCCCATTTCTTCTAATAATGGCACCTGACTATCTTCACCATCCTTTAGGGTAATATCCATGTCATATTTTGAAATGTTGGTAAACTGATTCACTGCAATATCTGCAATAGAATCATAAATGCCAAAGCCTGCCACAAGAAGTGCTGTACAACCACCGATGCCAAGAACCATCATAAAGAGTCTTCCCTTATAGCGGAAAATATTTCTAAGACTTACCTTCTTAAGGAATTTCAGTCTGCTCCAGAAAAAGGTTATATATTCCAGGAAGATTCTTTTGCCTGCCTTTGGTGCCTTTGGGCGCATTAGTGATGCTGCCATTTCGTGCATCTCGTAGCGGCAGGATAAAATGGTAACACCAACGGAACAGATGAATGCAACTATAAAGCTGATAATTAACATAGCAGGACTAAAGTAATAGCTGATTTCCGAGGTATTGTACATCATCTGATATGCAAACCAGATGGCCTTTGGAAAGGCAATTGTACCTGCTATAAAGCCCAGTGTTGCACCAAGCAGTGATGCGGAGCCTGAATAAAGTACAAACTTACCCATTATACTTGTGCTGCTATAGCCTAATGCCTTAAGCACACCTATTTGTGTTCTTTGGTCTTCCACCATTCTGTTCATAGTGGTCATGCACACAAGTGCTGCAACAAGGAAGAAGAATATCGGAAATACGTTAGCAATAGCTCCAACTATAGTAGAATCACTTTCAAAGCAGATATATCCTACATTAGAATCTCTACCTAAAAGATAGGTGCTGGCTTTTTCAACATCTGCTATCTCATCCTCAGCGTCAGCTATCTCCTTTTCTGCGTCAGCTATCTTGCTATTAAACTCCTCAAGACCGTCCTCATATCCAGCCTTGCCATCCTCATATTCCTTCAGTCCCTTGCTATATTCCTTTCTTGCGGTTTCAAGGCCCGACTGAAGCGTATAAAGATTTGCGGAATACTGCTGATAGGTTGCAACCAAGGTCTGATATTGCACTTCATCATAGTATTCTGAGCCTACTGCCTTTAATTGATCCATTTGATTGATGTTTTCAAGCATCTCATCAAGAGCCTTTTTTAAATCTGCTTCCTTGGCTTCATAATCGCTGATCTGCTTTTTAGCATCATTTAGCTTTGTCTTTGCATCATCTAATTCCTTTTTTGCATCAGCAAGCTCACCACCCTTTTCCTCTTTATTTTCGGCAAGCTCCTTTTTTGCATCATCTAGTTCAGCAGTAGCCTCTGCAATAATCCTATCGTATCTATTATTTGCCGCAGCATCCAAGGCTGTCTGAACCATGTCCTCTTTTTCATCAATTAAAGCTTTGTATTCATCAGAATAAAGCTCTAGGTCACTGTCTAATTTAACGTAGCAATCTGTATAAACCTCAGAATCAAAGCCGCCCTCATTGATGTACATAAAGCCATCTAACACACCACTACCCAAAGCTGTAGCGCCGCGCTCGTACTGAATAAACAAAGGGGACTTCACAAGTCCAACTATCTTATATTCCTTATATTTAAAATGGTCGCTATCCTCAGTCTCATTGCTTGAGGATATGGTGACAATACTTCCAATTGATGTACTGTCAAACAAATATGAATCTGCCAGACACTCATCATCCTCTTTTGGAAGCCTGCCCTCTACAACCACTATTTTATTGATTTTGTCAGGGATACTAATTGCCTTTATGGCATGAGACATTTCGTTGTAATCCGCCAAAATGTCAAAGGAAATAGAAGGCTCTATATCACGAGCCTCAATATGATTCTTTAGATAATCAATATCTTCCTTTTCAAAACCAAGGGATGATATTAGGCGATAGTCGAAAAAAACCTGCTCTTTTAGATATTCATGCATGGAAGTACGCATGGCAGGATCTGTAACCTTTAAACCCGCAAAAAATCCAACGCCCAAACCTATAATAAGAAGGAGCGCTAGAAATCGACCAAAGGTCTCTTTTATTTCTCTTAATAATGAAACCAATAACATACATTCACCACTCAATCTCATCAACGCTCTTAGGATTTTCATTCATCCTAATACTTGATACCGTACCCGACTTTACTGTTATTACCCTGTCGGCCATGGCAGTTAGTGCGTGATTATGAGTAATAACTACTACCGTTTTATGATTCTTCTTGCAGGTCTCCTGCAATAGCTTAAGAACTGCTCTACCTGTTTCATCATCAAGTGCACCTGTTGGCTCATCACACAAAAGCAGCTTTGGATTTTTAGCCAAAGCCCTGGCTATCGCTACACGCTGTTGCTCTCCACCAGATAGCTGCGCTGGGAAGTTGTTCATTCTATCCTTCAGCCCCACTGATGTAAGAATTTCCTCTGCCCCAATTGGGTCCTTACAAATTTGAGCTGCCAGCTCCACATTTTCCTTTGCTGTTAGATTTCCAACCAGATTGTAAAACTGAAAAACAAAGCCAACATCATATCGTCTATAGCTGGTTAAATCTCTTGGACTATAGCCGGAAATATCTCTATCCGCCAAATATACACCACCTGAGGTAAGGGTATCCATCCCACCAAGTATATTTAAAATGGTAGTCTTGCCTGCTCCAGATGCTCCGACTATAATGCAAAACTCACCCTCTTCAATTTCAAAATTTACATCCTTTAAAGCTTCTATCTTCACGTCACCAGTTTTGTAAACTTTTCCAACATTTTTAAATTCAACAAAAGCCATAGGATTCCCTCCATGAAAAAATACCGGATTGTGAGAAGATAATAGCATGAATTTGTGACACAAATAAGAAAATCCACCCAGACCTGGGTGGATTTCGCATAGATTATATTACTTATTCTTAAAATATTCATCGATAGCTGCAGCTGCTGTCTTTCCAGCACCCATAGCAAGGATTACTGTTGCGGCACCTGTTACAGCATCACCACCAGCGTAAACGCCAGTCTTTGTTGTAGCGCCATCCTCTGTTGCAATTAAGCAGCCCTTCTTGTTTGTTTCTAGACCTGCTGTTGTGCTAGAGATAAGTGGGTTTGGTGATGTACCAAGGGACATGATTACTGTATCGCATTCGATTTCGTATTCACTGCCTGGAATTTCAACTGGTCTGCGACGGCCTGAAGCATCTGGCTCGCCAAGCTCCATCTTGATAATCTTGCATCCGCGAACGCTTCCCTCTTCGTTAACAAGAATCTCAACTGGATTCTGGAGAAGATCAAAGATAACGCCCTCTTCCTTAGCGTGATGAACTTCTTCTGCTCTTGCAGGAAGCTCTGCCTCAGAACGACGGTAAACAACATGTACCTCTGCCCCAAGACGAAGTGCTGTACGGGCAGCATCCATAGCAACGTTACCACCACCAACAACTACTACCTTTTTGCCGCGAGCGATTGGTGTATCGTAGCCTTCCTTGAATGCCTTCATAAGATTGTTTCTTGTAAGGAATTCGTTTGCAGAGAATACACCGTTTGCCTGCTCACCAGGAATATGCATAAACATTGGAAGTCCAGCACCTGAGCCGATAAATACAGCTTCGAAGCCTTCCTTCTCAATAAGCTCGTCAATTGTGATTGAACGACCGATGATTACGTTCTTTTCGAACTTAACGCCAAGTCCCTTAACGTTTTCTACTTCAGCCTTAACTACCTTGTCCTTTGGAAGACGGAATTCTGGAATACCATAAACAAGTACGCCGCCCATCTCATGAAGGGCTTCAAATACTGTAACGTCATAGCCAAGCTTAGCAAGGTCTCCAGCTGCTGTAAGACCTGAAGGACCTGAACCAATAACAGCCACCTTGTGTCCGTTAGGAGTAGATGTGTTCTTTGGCTTGATTCCGTTTTCTCTAGCCCAGTCAGCTACGAATCTTTCAAGCTTACCGATAGCAACAGCTTCGCCCTTGATACCACGGATACATTTACCTTCGCACTGTGACTCCTGTGGGCAAACACGTCCGCAAACTGCTGGAAGTGCTGAAGACTCAGAGATAATCTCGTAAGCCTTTTCAAAATTGCGTTCCTTAACCTGTTCGATAAATGCAGGAATATTAATAGAAACTGGGCAACCGCCTACGCACATAGGGTTCTTACAGTTAAGACAACGTGCAGCCTCAGCAACTGCCTCTTCCTCTGTATATCCTAAGCATACCTCATCAAAATTTGTAGCACGAACCTTTGGGTCCTGCTCTGAAATAGGTACTCTAACCATCATATCTGCCATTACTCGTCACCTCCACAATTTCCGCATCCACCGTGGTGTGTATCGCCCTCCTGAAGCTTAAGAAGTGCTCTACCTTCCTCAGTTTTATACTGCTTACTTCTAGCCATAGCCTGATCAAAATCAACAAGGTGACCATCAAACTCTGGACCATCTACACATGCAAACTTAACCTCGTCACCAACGACAAGACGGCAAGCTCCACACATACCTGTACCATCAACCATGATAGGGTTCATTGATACAACTGTAGGAATGCCAAGCTCCTTTGTAAGAAGACAAACGAATTTCATCATAATCATAGGACCGATTGCTACGCAGTGGTCAAATCTCTTACCCTCGTCCCAAAGCGCCTGAAGCTGCTGACAACCATTTCCATGGAAACCATAGCTTCCATCATCTGTAGCAAGATATAGCTCTGTAGCAACCTGTCTCATTTCCTCTTCATAGAAAAGGATGTCCTTTGAACGTGCACCAATAATAACTGTAGTATTAATTCCGTGTTCCTTAAGCCACTTTACCTGTGGATATACAGGAGCTGTACCTACACCACCTGCAATAAATACGATGTTCTTCTTTTTTGTTTCCTCAAGGTTCTCTTCGATGCAAAGCTCTGAAGGCTGACCTAAAGGACCAACAAAATCATCGAAAGCATCACCAGCATTAAGAGCTGCCATTCTTTCTGTAGAAGCACCAACAGTCTGGAATACTATTGTGACTGTTCCTTCATTTCTATCATAGTCACAGATAGTAAGAGGAATACGCTCTCCCTCTTCATCGATTTTTACAATGATAAACTGTCCTGGTAAACAACCTGCAGCGACGCGAGGTGCCTTAACTACCATTAGGAAAATCTTATCAGAAAGCTTTTCCTTCTTTAAGATTGGATACATAAATTTAGACTCCTTCCCTATTCATCTTAATGAAATATTATATCCGTTCGCTTTAGTTCTGTAAAGCGTTAAATTGTATAGCAATTGTTTTTTAATATAAATCAAGCCGCTAGTAGTGAAACCGTAACTAGCGGCGTAGATTATAGATTAACTAAAATATACAAGCTCATCTTCTGGCTTTTCTGTAGGCTCAACTGCTATTGGATAAAGAACCGGACCCTTACCCTTATATTCCTTAGCAAACTCAACCTTAATCTGAGCTGTAATATCTATCCAACTTCTGTGCTCTAATGATGAAGCCTTGTCCCATTTACATTTCATGCCAAGGAACTGAATGTCCTCAACACAACATGTCATTGCAAATCTACCTGGAACGAATACATCTCGTCTAAGCTTTCCATCGTTAGGATTGTACACAAGACCTGTGAAGTGAATCTTCTTGCCATCATACTTCTTAGGTGTCTCCATGCAATCCATAAACCAAAGTGCGTAATCAGCATCTGTGATTTCAATGATATCAGCATCAAGGTCAAATGGAAGCTCCTCTGGAGAATCATCGATAGAACCGTCTGCTCTTTCGTAAACGATTTGAGCTGGTCTGTTCATAGCCTTAATCTGACCGCGGAACTTTGTCTTTGGTGTTGCATCTGTACATCTGTTGAAGATAACAACCTCTGCCTTGAAAAGCTGCTCCATCATGATGGTACGCATATTGTTAAGGTAGTTTTCAAATGTAGTTGCATCAACAGTAGCAAGTGACTGAGCTGGAACCCATCCCTCTGGAAGTGGCTCATCATAAATATGATCCACGCCCCATGTACCGTTGTACTCAAGGAAGATAACATCTGGGTCATATTCCTTCTGAAGCTTGTTAAGGTTTTCAAGATTGAAATCCTCTTCGTTTTCAATCATGGTAACCTTAGCGTTAATAGTCTTAAGCTTTTCGATGTCGTATTCAACATCACCGTCCTCACAAGCGATGATGAGGATTTTGTCATCACCACCCTGTGTGAAGTCGTTTTCAAATAATGTCTCCTGGATAAGAGTAGTCTTACCACTATCCATAAATCCAGTGAAGACGTAAACTGGTATATCCTTTGCCATAAATTAAAACCTCTATATTACTCTAAGCCAAAAATCTCTTCAATCTTGTGCTCATCAATGTCAGCACCGATAACTACAAGACGTCCTGTGTAATCAGGCTCGCCTGTTCTAAGCTCGTACTCACCGTCAACAAAGTCGAAGTAAATCCATCCGCCGTTAACATCCTCAACCATACCCTTTGAACGGATGATTGTACCGTAGTCATTTGTGTTAGCGAAGGCCTTCATAGCCTTTTCGATAGTAGCCTTTTCGAACTTGTGAGGTGTTTCCTTGCCCCATGTAGTAAATACATCATCTGCATGATGGTGATGATGATGCTCATGGTCGTGGCAACCGCAAGTGCAGTTCTCATCATGCTCATGGTGATGGTGTTCATGCTCATGCTCCTCATGGTCATGGTCGTGATGATGCTCGTGCTCATGCTCCTCGTGATCATGGTCGTGATGATGATGCTCGTGCTCATGCTCCTCGTGGTCATGGTCGTGGTGATGATGCTCGTGCTCATGCTCTTCCTCTTCACGCTCGTGAGCTTCCTCAGCAAGGTGCTTCATATCTGAAGCAAGGTTATCCTGTCCTTCCATTACAGAAAGAAGCTTCTCACCTGTGATTTCATCCCAAGGTGTTGTAATGATAGCAGCCTTTGGATTAAGCTTCTGAATCTGCTTAACGCAGAACTCAAGCTGATCCTCAGTAGCTGTCTGTGAACGTGATAATACTACTGTTGTAGCAAATTCAATCTGGTTGTTAAAGAACTCACCAAAAGCCTTCATCTGCTTAGAAGCCTTAAGTGCATTAACAACTGTAACAAGACCTGTAAGCTTAACATCAGCAGATTCCTCAAGCTTGATAACAGATGTCATAACATCTGAAAGCTTACCAACGCCTGATGGCTCGATAAGAATTCTGTCTGGGCTGAACTTCTCAAGTACCTCATGAAGATTCTTGTCGAAATCTCCAACAAGTGAACAGCAAATGCAGCCTGAGTTCATTTCTGAAATAGTGATACCAGCGTCCTTAAGGAAACCGCCATCGATACCTACTTCACCAAATTCGTTTTCAATAAGAACTACCTTCTCACCCTTGTATGCTTCTTCAAGCATCTTCTTGATGTATGTAGTCTTACCTGCGCCTAAAAAACCTGAAATTATATCAATCTTTGTCATAATGTAACCTTCCTTCCAAAGAAAAATTTATTATCTAAACAACAGTTAATTTTAACACACTATTATAAAAAGTGCTACATTAATAGTGTATAAATTGTACGCAATTAAATTTATCTTTTAATGCAAATTTATAGTACTTTTGTAGTCCACTGACTTACATCCCACACGTCTGTTGCCAAGCCCTCGTAAAACTCTGGCTCATGGCAAACCATAAGTATTGAACCGTTGTATTCCTTAAGGGCACGCTTTAGCTCGTCCTTGGCATCTACATCCAAATGGTTGGTAGGCTCATCAAGAAGAAGTAAATTAGTCTCTCTGTTTAAAAGCTTACATAGTCGAACCTTAGCCTGCTCGCCACCGGAAAGTACACGGCATAAGCTTTCGATGTGCTTTGTTGTAAGACCACACTTTGCAAGGGCGGCACGAACCTCGCTTTGATTATAAGAAGGGAATTCGTTCCATATTTCCTCTATACAGGTTGTGGAAATATGCTGGTCCATCTCCTGCTCAAAGTATCCGATTTCAAGGAACTCGCCCTGATAAACTGTTCCAGAAATTGGTGGAATCAAACCTAAAATACTCTTTAACAGAGTAGTCTTTCCAATACCGTTTGCTCCCGTAAGAACAATCTTCTGCTTTCTTTCCATTTCAAGATTAAGCGGTTTTGATAATGGCTCATTTTTATCGTAACCAATTACCAAATCCTTTGTTGAGAAAATAACACGGCTAGGAGTTCTTGCCTCTTTAAAGTAAAACTCTGGCTTTGGCTTTTCTGCAGCAAGCTCAATCTTATCCATCTTATCAAGCTTCTTCTGACGTGACATAGCCATGTTACGTGTAGCCACGTTTGCCTTGTTTCTTGCCACAAAATCCTTAAGCTCAGCAATTTCCTTTTGCTGTTTATTGTAAGCAGCCTCCAGCTGAGCCTGCTTCATTGCATATACTTCCTGGAATTTATCGTAGTCGCCCACATATCTTTCCAGCTTTTTGTTATCCATGTGGTAAATCAGATTGATAACAGAATTCAAAAATGGCACATCGTGCGAAATAAGGATAAAGGCGTTCTCGTAATCATTCAAATATCTCTTAAGCCATTCAATATGCTCCACATCCAAATAGTTTGTAGGCTCGTCCAAAAGAAGGATGTCTGGCTTTTCCAATAAAAGCTTTGCCATCAAAACCTTGGTACGCTGTCCACCTGAAAGCTCTGTAACATCTCTGTCCAAGCCTAAATCAAGTACACCTAAAGCTCTGGCTACTTCCTCAACCTTGGAATCTATCATATAAAAGTCATGCATTGTAAGAAGGTCTGCAATAGTGCCTGCCTCCTCCATGCGCTTGTTCATTTCATTGTCATCTGTAATATCACCAAGACTAGCGTAGATATCATTCATCTCCGCCTCCATCTCATATAGGAAATCAAAGGCTGAACGAAGTACGTCACCGATAGTCATTCCCTTTTCAAGTACGGTGTGCTGGTCAAGGTATCCTACA
The DNA here is from genome assembly GCF_900113655.1 of Pseudobutyrivibrio sp. OR37. Lineage (GTDB taxonomy): Bacteria > Bacillota > Clostridia > Lachnospirales > Lachnospiraceae > Pseudobutyrivibrio. Next base: position 122,728 of record NZ_FOQF01000001.1, read on the forward strand.
CGAACCTTTTTTGACCACTCAATCTTGCCCTCGTCTGGCTGAAGCTTTCCTGTAATGATATTCATAAAGGTAGATTTACCTTCGCCGTTTGCGCCTACCAGGCCGATGTGCTCCCCCTTAAGCAATCTGAAGGATACATCCTCAAAAATAGCTCTATCGCCAAATCCATGTGATAAATGCTCTACGTTTAAAATACTCATAATCTATTAATCCATTTCTTAAATTTATTCAGCAACTTGCTTATTCTAACAAAAATTTCCAAAAGATAACACCCATATTTTATAAGACACAGATTGTTCATTGGAGATAATTCCTTAAGCGCAATATAATTGAATATGGGAGATGTTATTTTGGAGACTATGTATGTGGGATTACAGTTTTGCTATACCTAGCATTTTAATATTAGGAATACTTCTACTCAATTATTTTGCCTTGCAAAGATTGCCTATCAAAAAAAATAAGACCTTCGTGGGCTTATTACTAATTGAGACTGTTGTTATTTCCTCTGATATCATAGGCAGCTGGGCTTGTGAGAATTATTTTGATTTGCCAATTTCTACTGTCTACGTATCTAATATGATATTCTTTGTCTTCTTTTTACTAAGAGGATTTTTCTTCTTTGTTCTAACTTGCAATATTTTAGAGCTAAACCCAATAGAAAACCTTGTCAAAACTGTTACATGTAACATACCACTTGTTTTCAGTATATTAGTTGTCCTGTCCACGCCTTGGACAAAAGCTATTTTTTTAGTTAATGAAGATGGATATGCAAGAGGATATGCATATCATTTAATCACCTTCACCTTCCTTTACTACATTCTTTTTTCTATAATAATGGTATTTTCACTGAGGAAATATTATAAACGTCTTAGAGAACTTTACGGGACCATTCTGTATCTCACTATTCTTTTAATTGGGCTCGCATTTAGAATCTTTTTACCTAAATATCTTTTAATGGATACCTTCTGCATAATGGCCATATTGACGATTAATATTATATTCATGAATCCTGACTTTTACATTGATAGGCAAACACGTCTGTTCAACAGAGATGGTATTCGCTTGTACCTAGATGAAAAGTACTCGAAAAAGCATTCAATATTTGCATTTGTAATAGACCATTATGCAGAAACAACGGAAATATATGGTCATAAGCAGATGGATGCTGGTTTATTGTTAATTGGAAATTATTTAAGATGGAAATTTGGAAATACACTAATTTTTTACTGTCGTTCAGGTAGATTCGTTTTTGTTGTAAACAATAATAGCGAGGTTGATACTATCATCGACACACTGATGGAACGATTCAAGAGACCTTGGATTTCAGATGATGTAGAGCTATATCTTAATATCAGCTTTGCAAAAATCAAATGCGATTATCAGGGTTATACCTCTGACAGTATTTTAAATGTTATCGTTAATGCGCTAGAAATAGCCAGCAGCAATAACGAAAAAACCATAATTGACATTGATGACAGAGCATTCATTGAAAACCATGAAACTATCCTTATTAAAAGAGCTTTAGAAAGAGCAACTGAAGATCATAGTGTCGCAATCTTCCTACAGCCCATTGTAGATGCTAAAACCCATGGACTAGTTGGTGCAGAAAGCCTTTGTAGAATTTTTAATTCATCAGGTGAACTGATACCTCCTGATAAATTTATACCTATCGCAGAAAACAATGGCCGAATCTACCAATTAGGTGAGCAGGTTTTTGAAAAGACCTGTGCTTTCATTAGAGACAACGACCTTGAGTCTTTCGGATTAAAATGGATTAATGTAAATCTGTCTACTGCCCAGTTTATGAAAAAGGATTTAGCAGAATCCTTTGAAAGGCTGATAAATGAATACCATATTTCACATGAGAAAATACATTTGGAAATCACAGAGGCTTCTATCACAGATGAATTAATAATGAAAGACCAGATAGAAAAGCTTAAGCAAAAAGGCTTTGAATTATCATTAGATGATTATGGAACAGGATATTCCAACGCAAGCCGTTTAAAACACTTCCCATTCCACAATGTTAAAATTGATATGAGTCTGATTTGGGACTATTGTAATGAACCAGATATCATTCTTCCTACTTTAGTGGAAACCTTTAAACGCTCTGGCTACACCATAACTGCTGAAGGCATTGAAACTGAAGAAATGGCAAATGCCATGACTCAGATTGGTTGTAATTATCTACAGGGAATGCATTTTTCTCTTCCACTGCCAGTTGATGAATTCATTGCAAGATATAAAAAATAGGCTCCTAAAGTGCTAATGTAATTAAGTTAAGACCAAAATTAAGAATAACCCTCAAAGTCGAAAGACCTTGTCAAGTCACTAACTTAACGTCATTGCAGGATTACCAGGGTCTTTTTTACTGTAATGTCCTATATAGTATGTAGAAGATAAGATTCGCGATGGTCATAATTAATTTGGAGGATTAAAGATGAGAAAGAGCTTGTTGCTAATATTAGTCACGCTACTTTTGACAGCCTGTGGTACTACAAGTGCAATAGAAATAGATGACAGCTCTTCGCAAAACAAAACTGAGGCTAAAGGAACTGATAACGTCTATGAATTTAGAGACCCGCAAACCAATAATAGACTTGGTGATCTAATCCTAAATGACGATAATACTATAGAAATTATTGTCGATAATTCAGATGTTACTTATGTTGGTTATGTTGAACCTTATGACTTTTCTCAGAATTATCATATAGTGGCGGCAAAGCCACACACAAATTGGACTCAGATTGCAGAAGGTAAAGACGACAACATTTATTTCATCGATTGTGATGCTATTATTTGTGACTATGCTGAAGATGGTAGCGAATGTTTCTTTTCTACACTTATTGAAAGCGGACCTACATCTGAAGACCCAACAACGCCTTGTCTATTTAAAGAAGGTAAAATAATCGTTGGTGGACAAGCAAACGTAAATCCTGATGAAAATAAACCGAAAGGATACTTTGCTAGATATATCACTATTATTGATGAGAATAATAATGAGCTTTGCAAAATGGCTCAAGTTCATAATTCGGATGGATACATTATTAGTGGCGACTTAAAATTAGATGATATTTCTCTTTCAAAAGGTGATGCTATCTTTTATTCAAAAGACAGACACATATATGGCCCATATGAGAACACATTAACCTTTATGGTTATGGCTGATGATGAAGAAAAAGATATAGAACTTACGTTAGCTTGTGTTGACCCTGACAATGGTCTTTATAAGATTAAATCGCATAGTCTTACAACTGCTAATGACGTAGCAAACTTTGTTAAATATAGATATATGAGTGATATGGACGAAGATGTTACTTATTATGACCAAGATGGTAACGTACTAGAATATGAAGATATTTTAGATTGGAATAATGGATTATAGAATTTTTCATTCAAGGAGGACAAAAAAAATGAAAAAGAACGCGATTAAACGTATTTTAACAACGCTTACAAGTTTAGCACTTGTATTTGTACTCTTTTTTGGTTCTTCGATGCCAGTTGAGGCTGCAAAGAAGTCATCAAAAAGCAAGGCTGTTGTATCACCACAACAGGTAAACTGGGCAGATATTGTAAATATGAGATTTGATTTAAACAAACCTTTACAGTTGCCTCACACAGTGATGAATGATGATTCATTGAATACAGTTACCGAAACACGTAATAACAATATGGGTTATTCTTCAGGTAATGATAGTAAGCGTTTAGAATTATATCATTTTTCAACCGAATTTAACGAATATTATTCTAATCATATGTTTGAATATACTAAAGTATGTGAGGAAGGGGAAAAGGTCTTTAAAGATGTGGATGTTGAAAGAAATGTAGAGGAGCACATTACCTGGGGAACAGATAGTGAAGGAAAACCTGCTGTTTTGTACACAGCAAGATATTTTTTAGATGCTAATAATAAACCTTTTTCTTCAAATTATATCGATTATAGAGTACGTCATGTTCATTTAAGCGGCGCCATGGACTATGCACCTAGCTTGTTTGCCAAAGCAACGGAACATCGAGAATGTATGCTTATTGATTCAAATGGTAATATGCGATTTTTATATAAAACCGATTTTCAACCCATTGATGAACATAGTTACAAAGTAACCGATACATATATTGAATACGACGCAAATCAAAATATAGAAAAGCAGGACTTCGTAGAATATATAAGACAAGAGAATCCTAATTGGGTTATCGATGGTAGTGTAGCTGAAGCTTTAGATAATAAATATATAGATACTTATTTGACACAACAAACAACGGAGCCTTCTGGTAATATAAATTTGGATACCTATCAAAATTTTGATTACTGGGGACTGAATTGTCTTTTTCTTTAATCCATCGTAATATATCATTTATTAAATTAATACAATAAGATTATAACTAGTGATTTTTTGCCCCAGAAGATTTCAAATAAGATAATCTTCTGGGGTATTCTTATGTGAAAATATATTATAAACATTGGAGTTCACTTTAGGTATATCGCGGTACATGTGGTAGTTAGCATATATTCGATTAGCTGCGATAAAATTCTAGGCTCCATTCTCAACTAACATATTAAATTGAATATGGTAACAACAACCAATTCGTAGTTACTTGGCAAAAAGACGTAGTTCATTATGAATCACTCGATATCGACATTTTCTATGACTACAATGGAAATATCGTAGCATATTGGGATTATACAAATGATTGTGCAGTACCTGATTGACCTATATATGACAGATGTGAGAGTAATGACCTTTTATACTAATTAGTGAAGAAGACTTATGGTTTTTGTATCATAAGTCTTTCTTCTTATTGCATATTTTTAATATCCCAGCTGCTTCAAAAGGCCCTCACAGCCTCTTAATACATCATCGTAGCATACATCAAATTTTCTTGTGTACCATGGATCATCAATATCACGAGGTCTATCAGTGAAATCTAATAATCTGTATATCTTATTATCCCTGTCCTCACCAAATTCATAATGAAGGTCACGCATGTTTTCTGCATCCATACCTATGATATAGTCAAAATCTCTATATTCATCTTTTCTGATATGGCGTGCACCATAGCCACTACAATCGATGCCCTTTTCATTTAATAGCTGTCTCACAGGAGGATAAACGGGATTTCCAATTTCCTCGTAGGTCATAGCGGCGCAATCTATATAAAAATCCTCTGCTATTCCTCGCTTATCTACTATATCCTGCATAACATATTTAGCCATTGGCGAACGACAAATGGAGCCATGGCAAACAAATAGTATTTTGTACATATCTTAAAACCCCGTATTTCTGGGCTTTATAGCCCTTTTTGTATATTAATAACTTAGTATAATTTAGCATATTTTGGCATAGTTTTTTAGGCTTTAGGTATAAATGCCGATCCTCTTTAATAAATTTTAAAAACTTACGCTCGTTCTCAGGTGTCAATGCATCTCTTCTAACTGAGTCATTGACAATAACATTACTTGTATTATACATATTACTTGATGCTAAAGAAAGCCCATAAAACCTATATAACTGCCATTTCATCCAATCGTTCCGCAAATTTTTCTCTTTTCATCTTTACTCCTTTCCTTTTCTTTGCTTGATTAACCTGTATCTATCTAACCTGAATTGTCAAGGATGCCCCGAAGGGGCTCTTGCGAAGTCCTTGATGGTTGGCTCAGTATAAATTAAAGCTGCTATTCCAATCATCACTACATTTGCAATTGCTATTGTTTTCCCATCCTCATCAGCATTAATAATATCCACCACTCTTGATAGAGCCTTATAGATTCCAATTAGAGGAAATCCGTAAACAATAATAGATAAAGTAAACCAAACTATCATATGGACTGCAGCTTGAAGTACAATCTTGCCATTAGATTCTGCAACATTGATTTTGTTTCCAACAGCGTACCCAAGCTTTACTATTAGACTAAAACTATTTAATATAAGACCTCTTGCCAAGAGTGCTATATCAATTTCTCATTGCCCCATGACTTTTTGTCGTTAAATTGACAGCCTTGTTAATCGCCAGTTTTTATTCACCTCATTTCTAAAACTTGCTACATCATTTGCTATCTCCGCCAATTTTATTGCGGTTGGAAGTGCTCCTTGACCATTAGCAACATGTGCCAGTTGATTTACATTTGTTCCAATTCCTCTTAGTTGCCTATAAAAATCCTCTAGCCATTTACTATGATCACGAAGAATATTTATCTCCTCTTGTGAGGCAACTTTTCCTTCCAAGGCAGCATGAATGATATATGATTGCATCGATAGACCTGATTGCTTCACTTTTCTCTGAAGCTTGTCGTACTCTTTGGTGTTCATGCGGATGTAGACTGCATGATTTCGCTTACGCATATTTTTTCTCCTTTCTACATACTGCGACAGGGGTTCCAAGGGGGGCGAAGACTAAGTTCACCCCGCTATATATAAAATGGCCCACTTTTTAAATTTTGGTACACCTTGCTTAAAATTTTTTTGAAAAAATTACATTTTCTTAATTTTCCAGCCTTCGCATTATGCTTGGACAAGCTTGTTAGTCCTGCTTTTTTCCAATAATTTCAATTAATGGAGCGTTAAGTATAAATAATGGAAAAATCTCTGCTGAACTAAGGCAAAAAAATTCCATTAATTGGAATTAACATTACGTTAACTCCGATTAATGGAAAAAATTATGTACGCCTTTAAAAGGCGTATCAATTATGTCATTCGTTTATTTTGGTACTAGTTTTACATAGGTAAATCCTCCGGATTGGAGGATTAATTGATACTATTTGAGTGGACGTTTAAATTGGTACTACATTCTTACTAACTTGAAATAATCTTTTAAGATACCGTGGTAGTTAATATTTTGACAAACCTTATATCAAAAGCAACCCTTTTCACATTATGATATGTGTTAAGGGTTGCTTTTCTTATGAATTCATAAAGTTTATAGCTATCTGCTTAAGCACATCAAGCATGCCATTATATTTCAAATAGCTTGGATAATTACCAAAATCATATTGCACTTGCATAATATCCTCCCCCAATTTAAGTGCATCAAACTTATCTGAGGAATATTCGGACATAATTGCTAAGTCTCTAATACATGTATCTTTGGGTAGCTGATTTGTGTCTGATAAATATTCATCTAATGCAAGTAGTTCTTCCGATGAAGCATTTCTAGGATTAACTCTTTTGGGATCAATTATGCGTGAATTGGTAATTTCACCATCCTTTGAAGTATCTACACGATATAAATACTCTCCGTCATCGCCTACACTCTTGTATACCTGCATTTCAATATCAGTAATAGCCCAATGAATATATCCCGTACCTTTTTCAAAATGAATTTCCCGCTGTTGACCTTCTTTCGACGGATTCAATTCATCTCTCTTGACAGCACAGTTTTCTGTCATTTTTAGATATATTTCTATAAGGTCAGCTTTCTGTTGTTCTAATGCTTGCCCTGCCTTCTTTTGATACTCATAATCTGCCCACATCCTTTTTACTTCCTCTTCAGTTGAAAAGCTTCCATGCCCATAAAGAGTACTAGGTGCAAGCTCACCGTTATTATCTTCTAGAACGTGGGCAAAGCAACTCATTCCTTCTTGAGCAGCATGCTGTTGATATCCTACTTGTTGCCTTTCTAAATTCTCAATATAAGAATAAACTATCTCTTTGTAGACAGTATCTTTCTGCATATTCTCAATTACTTTTTTATCTATAATAATGCTACACTGACCTAAACTTCCAAAATTATTCCCTACCTGGTTAAAGCTATTGTTATAGCCTAAGTTAGGCGGATTATTTGTATTTTTTAAGCTGATTTCCATATCCTCTAGGCGAAAACTTATATTAGGATATTTTTTACATAAATCATGATAGTAGTTAAGAATTGAGTCAGAATCATCGCTACTTTTATTCAAAGATATAGAAGTTCCTGTGGATATTTTTATCTGAGGATCTACTTTATTTGCTTTGCCATATGTTTGTTTGTAAGCAACGCTTATACTTGATATATAGCTTGATGTAGAACTACCTATTTCCATATAACTCCTTTCTGCAGCTCATCTGTCAGTCAAAGCTGCTCCGCTCTCCAGAAAGGCCCGAGCGGTAAATTTAATATCTAAAAAAAGCACTTATCCCAACTTCACTCCGTTGATATAAGCGCTTCCTTAGCCTTAAAAAATACCTACAATTATCCTATCGACAGATTCAATTTATTTATAATCAGCAACGTTACTAATGTTTTTCTTAATTTATTAGACATTTTACACTAAAAAGTATTTAAATATAGCTTACTTAGACTTTTAAAGGAGAGCATCACTGCCCTCCTTGTTTCATTATTCACTATTCAATTATCTCAGCTATATACTGTAGCAAGAATCAAATGTCATGTGCCAATAAATTATTGCTTTTTCCTACACCGCACCATTATAATCCTACCCCAAAATCATGACATTTTTTTGACGCTCCCACCGCCCTCAGCCACCTACCCCCTGTCTCCCATCTCACACAATGGCACCACTTCGTCACCGAAAATTTAGCACTTGGCACAGAATCTTTCACTACTCCGATAAATTTGCTTTTATATGAAAACAAGGCGGCATCATTGCCGCCTTGTACTTGACCTATACATACAAATTATTGTCTTTGAAACTACTTAGAAATAAATTTTTCTATCGTTATCTGCTATTTCAAGATTGCTAACTGCCTGCTCGAGCGAAAGTTCCACCTCCTTACCCATAGATGCAACTCTTTTATCACTTTCTGCTATTTCCTCAGGTGTAAATAATTCACTTCGTACCGTTTCCCAGTTTGTAAATTTTTCACTCACTGCATATTACTCCTATGAATAATCTGATCAAAATCAATCTTTATAGTTTTGATGCCTAAAAAGCTCTTCTTTGTTACCATCTTCAATTTTTTCTTTTAACATCAAATATCTCTTCCCACCCCAATATGAAGTTTTTGACTTTGGGAAGCAAGAAACTATTCCGTAATAGTCCTCATTTTTTCTACGTCGAATAAAAATATAATACTCTTCATCAGAATCATTTCTTTTGCACGAAATAAGATAATCCGCCTTAATAAAGGTCCTATTATCATGCTGCAACTTAAAAATTGATATCGAAAAAATATTTGAATCCAAATAATCTTCTATTGACGAAGCTAACTCAATTCTATGTTTAATATTATAGCTCAATTCATCGTTATCATAATAATCGCTCTTTTCAAGATATTCATCTGTAATCAACCCACTATTGATACTAGAAATAAGCTTTTTCTTATTTTTTGGAATTGCAATGTCAGTCAAATGTTGCAAACCCAATATGTGAAATAAATCCTCATCATAAAAATTTAAATCAATCTGTTCGAGCGGTTTATTTTTCCCTCCAGACAAAACAATTCTATATTCTATTTTCTTTAAATGTTCAAAGGAACTAGCAACATCACTTAATAAACTCATTATATACCCTAAAAATGCCTTGCATTGCTGCAAGGCATTTTCTAATCAAAATATGTAACTTTCTTTCACTTATAAAAGCTAGGTGTGCTATGGTAAGTTACCACCTTTATAGTCCTCCACGTTCACCGCTTCACACCACGGCTCGCGTCTCACAGGAGCGTCCTCTTTAACCTCGGGACCAAGGAAGAAGATATCTTCTTGACATTATATTACCACGATTCTCGCCACTATTCAACGCATTTTACACTTTTTAAAATCGAAAAAAATTGCTAAAGAAAAGCTCTTCCACTTGTCTAAATTTTATTCATAAATATTCAGGTATAACCCCGGTATAAATTAATTTTTCAACATGCCTTCTGATACTATTTTTAAGGGATTCTAGACATACTATTCATATGCAACCGTGGCAAACGAATAAAACTTTTATCGGCATTTCTTACCTCCAAAACTGCATCAAATTGCTTCAGTTTACGCCGTTTTACGGCTGATACTCCTTAAAAGTAACAAATTCATTGCTTTCAAAAGTCGGTTTGTCTTTTACCTTCTTAAGATATGTATCAAAGAATTCCAGGTGAATACCACACATAGTATTGTGAGTAATATCAGGATCTGATTTCCCCACCTGGGATTTAAGCGGTATAGCATACTTCATATCAGAGAAGCCCAAGTGCTCCATATCTTTAAGCACTGCATGATATGCTACATTTTTATTCTTAATAAATGCAACAGTAACAGCTGTTTTATCCTTTTCACAATTCATCTGAAGAAACGGTGTTGTAATACTCTTTCCGTCATGGTTTCCGAATAATGCACCATCCATATTAATTCCGCAGGTAAAGGTTTCCGGTTCGTCTTCACAAAGAGCATAGGCAGTTGCGCCTCCAAAAGAATGTCCGCTAACACCTACTCCGTTTTCAAAGTCAATAATGCCTGAATAATGTTCCTTAAGATATGTTAATGCCGCTTTCGTATCCATTTCCCATTCAGGTATCCTCTCAATCATATATCCATTATATTTTTTTTGAGTTGCATCAAATCTTTCCCAAAGTTCTTCATTGGTTCCCTTGGCTTTCTGAAGTTGCAATAAAGCAATAGTGCCTGGAATCAATGGGGAATACGCTTTTGATATTATTCCCTTCGCCAGTTTATATACTGTTCCATCATCTAACTCAGTTATCATTCCTTCATACGGATGTCCTAAGGATGCCACGATATAGCCATGCGATGCAAGTTCAATATAAAGATATGTATGTGCTTCAATAAACGAGCCGAATCCATGATTAAACAGAATAAGCGGAAAACGTTCACCCTCTATAAAAGGGGCATTTTCATAGCATTCGTAACGATTAGTTCCGTCACTTTCCACCTTTTCATATTTAAGAGGAACAAAATAATTTTTCCTGATTGCGTCAATGGTTGCCTTACTCATATAACGCGCTTTAGGAAGTTCTTTCACAGACTCTTTATCAGCCGGATAGAAGACTTTTACCGGTATGGATCTCTTACTTCCAATAGCATTATACATTGTCTCTTCACGATCATTTTTAATCGTAAAAGAAAAAGTCCCCACAGCATATTCGCCTGTCGGCACTGGCTTATTAATCTTTTTCTTACTCATCGACTTTTCCTCCGAATAGTAAAATAATGGATTTGGCAAGTGTTCTAAATGCCTCTTTGGGCTTTACCCTTATCGCAAGGTTGCCTGTCTCATAATTCGCCTGCAGTATGCAAACCTTCTCAATACCGGAAAATGATACTGACAGGAAAGTGCCGATTTCTTCCGGAGTACACTTCATCCGATATCCCTGTTTTTGAGCTTTTTCCACCATTTTGGGAAGAATATAAAAAAGTATCCTCTCTGTTTTTCCGCTTCCGGAAGTTCCTGCCATAATTTTCGCCATTCTCTCAGGATTGTTCACTGCTAAAGATCCGAAATCAAAATTGATTTTCTGAATATCCATCAGGTGTTCCTCCATTACTTCCCCCAGTATGTCACAGGTACGGTACGTAATTTCCTCGAAGGACAAATCTGCTTCATTCGAGATTTTTTCAACACGCTCATATGTGTCATATTCTTTTCTCATCATCGTCACCATATCGACAAGTATATCATGATGATGATAGCGGTGCCTGACTGATCAGTTCAAGTACCACAACACATCCCCGTGTCCAGTATCTTGAAAACTCCGTTTTTTCAAGCTTTCTTACTTAACCTTCCCAGCTTTGCGTTTTTTTATAGTATACGTATCGCATCCACGCAGTCAAGCCACTGATGGCCCAGACAATACCTACCGACCACCAGATTGTACACCTGTTGAAATAAATTGCCTATCAACATTGGCACAGAAAACATTAATATGAGAGAAATTGGATTGCCCTCTGTCATATTTAAAACTGCTGATTTGTTATTTTGTAAATGTTGAAATAAAGTTCCAAGCCACCTCACAGGTATGCTCTCTACATTCATGGATTTGATTGTCAACACTTCCAAAGGCTGTACGACAAACTCCATCTTCACTATCATAATAATTAACTGTTAGAACGCCTCCTGTAGATGGGTCTTTAAACTCTTCTACTCTGTCACCAGGTATGCCGTAGATTTTGTCCTCCCAGTTGTCCTTATCTGAAAAGTCCACATCAAAATTGATTTTAAGCTTATTTACAGAGGCTGCATATTTGATTCGCTCCAATGATTCATCAGCCTGGAATGGAAGCTCTGGCAATGGTGATTTTACGCCACCAGCATAAAAGATAGGAACTGATACAGATGTATTCATACCAGGGTCCCCAAGTGATTTACCAAATGGATTATTCTTTACTGGAAACAGCGCACTTTGAGGTGCTACTGCAGCAAATACATCTGGATATTCCTGGAACATATCCCAGGTCTTGGCACTTCCCATTGAAAAGCCTGTTGCATAAATGCGCTTTTCGTCGATGTCATATCTCTTCTTAAGATTTTCAATCATTTCGATAGCTTTTGTAGGTGTAACATTTTGATGATTTTCAATAGCCACAAAAAGGAAGCCGTGCTTGTGGCATACCTCCCACCAGCCTGATACATAGGTCAAGAACAAAGCTGAATCTCCACCACCATGAAAGCCTATCACAAGAGGAGCTGGACCATTATCAAAGGTATCCTTGTTGTAGTATGCAAAATAGCCCTCTCCAGGCTCTGCCACCATTCCGATTTCCTCAAAATCTAGCTCGATTTCAACCTTGCCGCACCACATTTTATATTTCCATACAAAGCTCTTAAAATCTGCCTGATAATCTGATTTATCCTTAATCAAAAGATGCTCGCAAGCATCAAAGGCTTTGTTAATCTCGTCTGAATTGCCTACGCTGATAATTGCAATATCCTTGCGCTCCACCTTAGGCTCAACCGAAAGGCCTTCCATGGAAACCAAAACTGGTGTAATCTCACCTGGTCCCCAAAGGTATTCTCCTTGGATAGTCTGAATAAGATTTCTCGCACAATAATCTGCTGATTTACCAAAGCTGTAAATATCTGCTCTATAAATAGCACCGCGAATATAATATCCTCTAAACTGCTTGTTAGGGAAATCGTAGTACTCAACAATTCCATCCTCATATCTTGGATCGATTTTGGTATTTGCAATGAGCTCCTGATAGAGACTTACATCTGCCTTATCCCAGCCACCCTCGCAGGTAGGATATACAAATAAAACGCTAGAATCGAAGGATGCTGCAATAGCTGCCAATCCTGAAGCTTCAGCAAAGTCTATAGCCTCCTGCTCTGTTTTTCTTGTTTCCTCAAATACTAATAAAAGTGGCGCCTTAAAGCCATAGTTAAGTACAGTTCCGTCAATGTCTGTTTTTGGAACATAAGCCTTTAAATAAAAATGTTCATATTCATGCTCCCAAAACTTTCCACCATCTAAAAGCTTCTTAACTGTTGGTCTAATCATTATTCCCATATATAATTCCCCCTTTTAATGATATTAAATACTACTATTTCAGGAGGAATTTAAACACCTACTTTCTTTAGAAAAAACCTTGATGAATTATGACTTCTTATTTCTATTCATTTCCTGCTCTGCCTTATGGCGCCTATTGATACTTCTGCTTGTATCGATTGTACTGGCTCTTTGAACAGATGCATTACCAAATTTACCTCTGATGGAATCTAAGGCTCCATCAAGAGCCTTTCGCTTTTCCTTATTTTCATCGGTAAACAGACTGAGCTGCTCAAAGCCATCTCTATCTATATCACTGATGGAAAGGCCGATTAATCTAAGTGGCTCTCCCCTCCAGCTTTCTCTCATAAGCCTTTTGGCTGTCTGATATATAACCTCTGTAACATCTGTGGCCTCGGAAAGCTTAACCTGATGAGACTTATTAACAAAATCAAGATTTCTATAGGTCACCCCTACGCATCTGCATCTAGCTCCATCTGCTCGCATTCTGGCTGCCACCACATCGGCCTGCGCCAAAAGCAATCTATTTATGGATTCCAAATCCTCCAAATCATCCTCTACTGTATTTTCCGCAGAATAGCCCTTTGCATCCTCTGGCTCGTCTATAACAGGTGAATCATCAATTCCATTAGCATATTCGTGGAAATGATTTGCCGCTCTTTCTCCAAGTACCATGGCAAGCTGCTCCACGGGAGTATGAGCAAGCTCACCAATAGTATTTATGTTAAGACTCTTTAGCCTGACAGTGGATGATTTTCCACAGGAAAACAAATCTGAAACTGGCAGTGGCCACATCTTTTTAGGAATCTCCTCCATAAATAATGTGTGAACCTTATTAGGCTTTTCAAAATCAGAAGCCATTTTGGCGCAAAGCTTATTAGAGCCTATTCCAACATTTACAGTGAAGCCCAGCTCACTGAAAATCCTATCCTTTATTTCATGAGCTGTAGCAATAGGGTCAGGATAAATCAAATGCATCCCTGACATATCAAGGAAAACCTCATCTATGGAAAACGACTGCATGGAAGGTGTATACTCCTGACAAATAGCCTTGAAGGCCCTGGAGCATTTTACATACCAATCAAAATTAGAGCCTGCAATAACTAGATTAGGACATTTCCTAAGAGCTGCACTAACAGGCTCCCCCGTGACAATGCCATATTTTTTGGCAGAGATAGATTTGGCAGCTACTATGCTCCTTCTAGAAGATGGATCACCACCAACAACAGATGGAATTTCACGCAAATCAGGGCCGCCGTTTTTTAGCATTTCAACAGCCGACCAAGATACAAACGCACTATTAACATCTACATGAAAAATCAATCTCTCGCTCATAACTTACCTCTGCATATATAATACAACATCTACTGGCAAATGCAAACAAATGTTTTGTATCCTTTAACCTTGAGTCTATACTATTTGCGGTTGAAAAATCCTGAAAAAGCCGATATCATCTAGTCATGAATTATACGAGCTTATCAGATTATCTCAAAAGTAAATATGGAACAAAGGTTTACAAGCTATCACTTTCATCAGGCTGCACCTGCCCTAACAGAGATGGTACTATTTCTTATGGTGGATGCATTTTTTGCTCTGAAGGTGGTTCCGGAGATTTTGCTGCAAAGGGAATGGATTTGGATAAACAGATTGCCTTTGCAAAAGAAAAGGTAGATGCAAAGATTTCCTCTAAAATCCCTGCAGGTGAACGCAAATACATTGCCTACTTCCAGTCCTTTACAAACACCTACGGTGATGAGGAATATCTCAAGGGATTATTTAAAAAGGTATTAGATTATCCAGAAATCGTGGGACTTTCTATTGGTACAAGACCAGATTGCCTATCTGATGAAATGATAGCCTTCCTAAGTGAGCTGAACAAAAACAAAGAGGTTTGGGTGGAGCTAGGGCTTCAGACTATTCACGAAAATACAGCAAAGCTCATTAATCGAGGCTACGAATTGCCTGTTTTCGAGGATGCATACAAAAGGCTGACAGCTTTTGGGCTAAAGGTGGTAGTTCATGTGATTTTGGGACTTCCTGGTGAATCAGATGATGACATAGTTGAAACTGTAAAATATTTGGCAGGACTTACTCCTACTCTATTTGGAATTAAGCTCCAGCTGCTTCATGTGCTTAAGGGTACAAAGTTGGCTGATATGTTCGAAGAAAATCCATTTCGTATTTACGAATTGCAGGAGTACTGTGAAATTGTTGGACGCTGCCTAAAAGAAATTCCTGAAGAAACAATTATTCATCGTCTCACTGGTGATGGTCCAAAAAAGCTCCTTATTGCACCCCTATGGAGTGGCAACAAAAAGCTCGTAATGAACACTATGCGAAGCTACATTGCTAAGCTGTAGCCATACAGATGCACTTAAAGCTACCACACCTAAGTGGCATTAATCATTTAATATATTTTCAATGGCCGAAATCAAGCCACTATTCTCATTGTTTAGCTTGATTGCAACTCGATAATAGCCTTCCCCAAGCCCTATATAATCGGAACAATCTCTTATTAAAATATTGTATTCAAGTAATCTTTGGGCAAGGTCCTTTTTTTCTGTTTTAAACAGAATATAATTGGCATCTGTAGGATATACCTTAAGTCCTAGCAAAGCCAAGGCTTCTGTAAGATATTTTCTCTCGGCGTTAATAGTTCTTACAGAATCACTTATATAATCTGTATGCTTTAAGCATTCTGCACCAGCCATCTGAGCAAAAATAGATAGATTCCATTCTGGGAGATGGGCTTTGATGCTATCTGCAAGTATTTTCTTAGAACAGATTGCATAGCCTAATCTAACTCCAGGTATGGCAAAGGTTTTGGTGAAGGCTCTCAGCACTACAAGTGATTTGTATTTTCTAATATTGTAGGCTAACGAAAGCTCCTTTTCCCTACCCGTAAGAGTGATAAAGCACTCATCCAAAATCACTGTACAGCCCACACTCTCGCAGGCAAGAATGATTCTTTCCAGCAAATCCTTTTCAACCAAAAGTCCATTAGGGTTATTGGGATTGGTAAGAAAAAGCACCTTTGGCTTTTCTGATTTAATTGCATCGATTATATCATCGGTAAGTCTGAAGGAATCAGCCTCCTTAAGTTCATGATAAACTATATCGCACTTGCCACAGGCTCCTGTCAGACAATACTCGTAGCCTGAAAAACAAGGCGCAATTAGCATAGCCTTTTTTGGCATAATTGCATGGCATATAGCCATAATGATTTCTGAGGCACCGTTTCCATAAACCACCATGTCCTCTAGAACATCAAAAATCTTGGCTGTTTCCCCTATTAATCTCTCATGACTAATATCTGGATATCTGACGGCATGAAGAGCCGCCTCTGTAAGAACCCACTGAACCTCTGAAGGCACTCCCAGTGGGTTTGTATTGACCGAAAAATCGAAATGAATACTATTTCTATAAATGTCACCGCCGTGCATATCAAAACCTTCCTTCTACTGCAAAAATCAAGATGCTACATATCAATGCACACAGGATGGAAGTAGAAATCATAAGCACATTTGCTCTTTTAATATCCTCTACCTCAACCTTTCTTAACATATCACCTATATAAGGCTTTTCCTTTAGCTTTCCAAAATAGCTTGCAGGACCTGCCAGCTGTACTGAAAGAGCTCCTGCGCAAA
This sequence comes from Pseudobutyrivibrio sp. OR37, assembly GCF_900113655.1. Taxonomy (GTDB): domain Bacteria; phylum Bacillota; class Clostridia; order Lachnospirales; family Lachnospiraceae; genus Pseudobutyrivibrio. The sequence goes on from NZ_FOQF01000001.1 coordinate 139,754, forward strand.
CACTTTCTGTCTGAGCTGAATTAGGACTTGGATGATTAAATCTATCCCTCTTGAAAATATATATGGCATTTACGGTATTATAACTTTTTCCTAAAAAAAGTGTTGCAAATATCATGATATAAGCACTGATTCTGGCTGGAATAAAGTTTACAACATCATCCAGCTTTGCAGCCATTCGGCCAAAATCCAAGAATCTATCACTCTTGTAACCAATCATAGAATCCATGGTGTTAATAGCCTTGTAGCAAATCCCCAAAATAGGACCACCTATAGCCAGGTAAAGCATAGGTGCTATTATTCCATCTGAAGTGTTTTCCGCTACTGTCTCAACAGCAGCCTTGGTAACACCTACTTCATCAAGGGAAGCTGTATCTCTTCCAACAATTCTTGCAACTGCATTTCTTCCCGCCTCAAGAGAGTCCTCTTTAAGTGCATAATACACCATCATACTCTCTGTATAAAGACTTTTTGTAGCAAGACACTGATATGTAACAATTGTTTCACAGATAATTCCCAAAATACTGTTAATTTTGTATGCTGCAAGATATATTATTCCCGTGCACAAGACTGATATCGCAATTACGATAACAACCAATATTCTTCCATTTCTTCTTTTTTTCTCAGGCGAATCCTTTTCATTAAGAAGCTTATCTGTAAAAACAGAAATCAGCTTTCCAATCCAAACTACTGGATGAAATCCTCCAAATGGATCACCTAATAAAAGATCTAGTACGTAGCCCATGATAAAGGCCATTAGATGATATTTCAAAAGTATATCCCTCACCGTTTTCTACATGATATGAATAGTAATCCCCCTCAAAAAGACAGCTTAGAATTGCCATGATTGTCCCCCCATGGCAAACCACTGAAATGTCTTTATAATCACCGCACATTTTTATAAGCTTTTCAAAGCCTAGCATAGTACGTTTATTTGCCTCTTCCCTGCTTTCTCCACCAGGAAAAGGAGCCTCACCGCCAGATTCAATCCAGCTAATGTAATCCTTGTCCTCTGAAAGCTCTTTGTAATTCTTTCCCTCAAATCTACCAAAATCTGTCTCCCTCAGCTCGTCTATTATAACGGGCTGTTGGTCTGGGTAGATGATTTTGGCTGTCCTAATACATCTTCTAAGTGGACTTGAAAAAACTATGTCGCAGGCTGGATATTTTCTTGAGGTGATTTCATTTTCCCCATCAAGAGTCATTTGCTCATCAGTAGTACCGATATAGCGCTTTTCAAAATTACCTGGAGTTTTTCCATGACGTATTAAAGTGATAGTCTTCTCCATTATTTAATCCTCTGTCCAATGCCAAGGATGACACGATGAACCTCATCAGCCTCTTTTGCAAGCTCAATAAGAATCCTTCCTGCAACCTCTCTATAGGTTCTGTCTGCTTCATCCATCGGAACAACTCCATTTCCGATTTCATCAGCAATAATAACCCACTGTCCGTCTGATGTGATGGCTTTAAGCTCAGCATAAATATCATCCTGATTCCGTCCCTCGGATAATCTCTTTTTTATAAAAAGATGGGCTTGATTAAAAAAACGGACTTCCTCAAATGTTTTAAGAGCATATTCAGTTTTACCTTGATAGCTACCGCCTATAACAAGAATCATCCTACACCTCACACTAAACTAATAATACCAAAAAATATTGCCATGAAGACTTCTGTAATAACCACATAGTATCCTGCAACATCACCTGTTATTCCACCGAATGCTCTGTTTGCTCTGATTTCAGTGCCTTTATAGAATGCAAGTGTTAATAGAAGAAGGATTATGGCCTGTAATGAAACAAAATAAAAAGCAAAAATGGTGCATATCAAAAGCTCTATAATAAGTCCTGCAAATACTACTTTATCGGCAGAATTTTTAGCCTCGGAATAAAGCATTCCATTTTCTTTTGCTTTCTTGCTCTTAATCACCATTATTCCGCTGACTGACCTTGCCATGAAAAATGAAAAGCACCAGCCAATAAATCCATTTCTATTCATCATAAATAGACCTGCAAAACACAAAAGTCCTGCTGTAATTACGTTAATTATTGAAAAGGCTCCTATATGTGGGTCCTTTAAAATCTCAAGACGTTCCTCCTTTGATTTGAAGGAATTGACGGCATCTGCCACATCCATAAATCCATCCAGATGAAAGCCACCTGTCACAATAAGTGGAAGTGCCATAGCAAGTGCTACAAAGGCACCAAGAGGAATATCATAATATTCCCCTAAAAGTAAAAGGCCATATTCCATGGCTCCTATAACTGCGCCCACCCAAGGAAAGAAAATCAGATGATATTTCATATCCTCACTATCCCAGGTGAATCTGGGCATAGGGATTCTTGAATACATGGAAAATGCCACAACAAATGCTTTTAAAAATCTCATAATTTAATTCCTATTCCAACTACTACTTCGTATACTTCATTAGAAATCTTTGCTAGTGTTTCATTGATAAGACCTAAAGCTCTCATGTATTCTTTGGTGCTCTCATTAAAGCTTAATCCATCCTCAAAAATGTTATTAGTAACGATAACAAGTGAATCCGCTTTCTTGGAAAGAGCCTTCACATCATCTAAAATCTTATCAGCACATTCCGTAAAAGTCTTAGGGCTTTCCTCCCTAAACATTTCATTTGCCACAAGATTAGACATGCATTCCAAAAGCACAATAGAATCCTTATCAATTATCGCATTTGCGATATCAACAGGACATTCTATTGTTATAAAGCCTTTGCCATCTCTAAGACTTCTATGTCTTTTAATTCTTTTATCTGATTCTTCATCAAAGGATTGCATGGTAGCAAGGTAATATCTATTAGGATAATCTGTTTTACAAACTAAATCCTCCGCAAATGCGGATTTGCCGCTACCACTTCCACCATATACTAACGTAATCATGCTTCCTCTTTAAAATCCTCGTACTGCTCCACTCCAGAATCACCAAACTTCAAGGCATCATGAAAAGCTATATCTGCCATTCGAAGCTGTGAAATCATCATAACAGCACCTGCACCCTCACCTACAGCCATTTCGCCATCAATGGTAGGCTCCACCGAAAGCTTTTTAGCAAGCTTTTGAGCTACTGGCTCCTTGCTGATGTGTGAAGGGATTAAATAATCCTTTGTATTTTCTAACAATCTATCTGCCACCAGTGCGGATACCATGCTAAGCATTCCATCTAAAACAACAGGTACGCCATATACTGCTCCACCTAAAACAATTCCTGTCATAGCAGCAAGCTCTAATCCACCAAAATTGCTGCAGATTTCTACTGGTGAAAGACCGCTGTATTTTGAAAGAGCCATAGAAACTACAGCTCTTTTTCTGCTAAGGCCTTCATCATCAAGACCTGCACCACGCCCAGTGACTGCCTCTGCATTAAGGTCTAGCAGATATCCTGCCATAACCGCTGCCGATGTGGTGTTTCCTATTCCCATTTCGCCTATCAGCAAAAGATTAAAGCCTGCCTCCTTGCTTTCAAGGGCAAGATTCATGCCGACCTGTACAGCTCTTGAGAATTCCTCCACTGACATAGCAGGATGCTTTAAGAAATTGCAGGTTCCATATTTTACCCTGCGGTTAAGAGTGTAAGGGACCTCCTCGGCGTAATTTATTCCAACATCTACAGCCATAACGTCAATCCCTAAATGTCTAGCCATAACACCAGCTGTAGTAAGTCCTTTTCCAATATTGGTGGCACAGATTCTTGTGACATCCTGATTAGTCTGGCTTACGCCCTCCTCAACTATGCCGTGGTCACCACAGCAAACAATAAGTCTGGGATGATACAAATCAGGTGCTTCAAAGCCTTGAATTGCAGCTATTTTAGAATGATATTTTTCAAATCTTCCAAAGCTGTCTATTGGCTTTGACACTCTGTTCCATTCCTTTTTAACCCGGTTGATTTTTTCCTTATCAACAGGCTCAATACTGATTTTGTTTTCTAAAATGTCGTCAAAAATAACTCTAGTTTCCCCCATAATTTTTCATAGCCTCCACAAATTGATTTATAAAATCTGGAGCAGACAGATAATAAAGATGTGGAAATCCAACCAATCCCCCATTTATTTTATGGATGCACTCCCAGCTTCTTTTGCCAGATGGCTTGTAAGCTCTAACAGCATTTCCATTATTATCCGTATCATAATAATGAAATTCATGTCCCTTTATTTTCTTTACTCCATCATCTATTATAGCATAACCAAAACGAACAAGATGGCCCATATAGGTTGCCTTTCCAGGGATAGCCGATGCCATCCTATAGGTTGTTTTATTAATATCCTCTATCTCATCCATTAGATACATAAAGCCACCGCATTCTGCCATGATTGGCATTTTATTATTAATGGCTTTTTGTATTTCTTCTTTCATTTTTTCGTTGCTTGAAAGCTCACTAAGATGATTTTCTGGATAACCTCCACCTAGCAGCAAGCCTGATATTCCCTCAGGCAGGCTTGTGTCCTTTAATGGTGAAAAAAAGACTGGCTTTATACCAAGACTTTCTAACAGCTTAAGATTTTCCTGATAGTAAAAACAAAAAGCATCATCATAAGCTACTCCAAGCTTTATCGTATTTTCGGATTTTGTTGATATAAGCTTTGATAGGCTTTTTGGCATTTCTTCCTCTTTAATATCAGGGGCTTCCCCTGCCAAATTTAAAATTTTATCTACATCTATTTCTGCTTCTACTCTTTCACCTAAAATAGCTAGCTGAGATTTAATATCCTTAATCTCATCTGGAAGATAAAGGCCTAAATGTCTGCTTTCAAAGCCCACATCTGAAATATTTGATAATGTACCAAGGTATTTAACTCCAAGCTCCTCCTCGATTAATGGCTTTAATACTGCACCAAAGCTTGATGAAGTATTATTTAAAATCACGCCCTTAATTAAAGAATATTTATCATAATCTAGAAATCCTTTTATGGTAGCAATTAATGATTTGCCAGCGCCCTTAGCATTTACCACAAGAACAATTGGGCAATCAAGTGCTCTTGCCAAATCATAGCTTGAGCCAGTTTCTTCTGTTCCACCTACACCATCGTATAACCCCATAACACCTTCTATCAGGGCGATGTCACCATTAGATTCTTGCTGAAAAATCCACCTGGTCATAGCGTCCTCTGTAAAAAAAGTGTCCAGGTTTCCAGCTGCTATTCCAAGTACGTTTCTATGATACATAGGATCAATATAGTCTGGGCCGCACTTAAAGCTACAGGGTGTCACTCCTCTAGCCTTTAAGGCTGAAAGCAACCCACATGTAATTGTTGTTTTTCCGCAGCCACTGTTAGTAGCTGCAATCATAATTCTTGGGTAATTCATTAAATCTCCTATATAGTAAACGACACAATGTATACGGGATTTTGGGCTTGCATTACATTGTAGTCTCCTATGGTTTTGGCTTTGCTGATGGATGCCTGTACCACATCTGCATCACTGATTGCAAAATCCTTTAGGATGCGATTAACCTCTGCGATAGTTTCTAGGGTAACAGCATTGACTACTACACGAATGCCTGTGCCCTTGTTCTTTAAAAGCGTAATGATTTCTTCTAAGCGACCACCACTGCCTCCAATGAATATGTGAGTAGGGGTTGGCAAATCTTCTAAAGCCTCTGGCGCTACTGCCTGCACTAAATTCACATTGGTAAGCGCAAATTTATTTATATTTTCCTTTATTAGCTTGCAGGCTTCCTCCTTGAACTCTATGGCATATACGTTAATTGATGGATTAAGCAGTCCCATTTCAACAGACACAGAGCCACTACCTGCACCTATATCGTAAACATAAGCATTCTCTGTGAGCCCCAGCTTGCAGATTGAGAGAGCTCTGATTTCTTCCTTTGACATAGGAGTCTTGTTACGCAAGAAATCATCATCTGATAATCCTGGAGCAAGCCTTTTTGCAAGAGGTCTTTTATTTTTTATAAGAAGCACACATAAGCCATCATCTGCAGCCACTGAACATTTAGCTGAGCTCATGCACACAAGCTTTTCGTTTGAATACAGATTGTAGCCTGCCCATATTTCAAACTTAAGTTTGAAGCGCTGTTCCAAATCCTGAAGTATTTCTCCAATTATTCTTACATCCTTCCCGCCAGATGTAAGTGTGTATACCTTACTTGAATATTTCACAGCATCAATCAGTTTTGGCTGCCATACTGTTTCTTCCACACCATGTGTACTCATGACTACAGCATCCTCATAGCTCTCACCAAGCTTTGCAGCAAAAGCGCTGATTGATGAAATACCAGGAAGCACCTTCACCTTGAAGCGAGCATCCAATCGAAGTGCCTCATATAGATTTTTTGTGCCACTGAAAAAACTGGTATCACCTGAAAATAAAACAACAGCATTTATGGTTCCATGGGTGATACTATCAGCCTTTTCATTTAATACAGGCAGAATATCTTTTGCCAAATAATATGGATATTTTTTAGCCTTACAATCTATTGCCGAAAGCATTCTCACAGCGCCAAAAATAATATCTGCCTTATTAACAGCTTCCTTTACCTCATCAGTAAGAGTTCCAAAGCCCATACCAAAGCCAGCCATACTAATATGGATTTTCACATCAGGTGTGATTTCTGAGAATCCCCTTTCGGTAAGCTTTACGCCAAGAAGTGATTGAAGCTCTATTAGTGCATCCTCATAGGACACCCCTTCCATTGGGGCGGCAGGCCTATTAATGACAAAGCATTTAATTCCTTCTAATCTGGCAGCCTCTATACGCTGGGCCTCACCACTGCCTTTACCACTATTTTTAAGAACTACCACAGCAGCCTTTGTCTCTCTAATCTGGGCTCTATTCATAGTAAGGGAAAATGGGCCCTGCATAGCAATTATCTGCTTTCCTGTAAGTCCATTTTCTGTGCACAGATTCAGACTCTCCACGCTTGGGATGACTCTTGCTATAATTCTGCTTCGAACCTCTTCGTTTTTGCAAAAGGTAGCAAGCTCTTTACTTCCAGTGGTAAGGAAAATATTTCCAGTAGTTTCCTCTAAAGCCTTTGCGCAGGATTGGGCATCATCAAAAAATGTGCAGTTGCTGTAATCCGCCTCAACGCCCTCTCGGATTACTCTGATAAATGAAGTGGAAGGACTTAAAAAAATTGCTGTATCGATTTCCTTTTTAACAAGCTCTGCAAAAGGATGGGTGGCATCAATTATCACATCAGGATTTTCTGCCTTTATCAACTCTGCCATCTGTGCAGAATCCATTCTTCCAATTCTAACCTGAAGTCCTGTGCTTTCATCTACAGGCTCCTTGCCATATTCGGTTGCCACTAAATAAACTACAGAAACTCCAGCTACTGATAGCTTTTCTGCAAGCATGCGTCCCTCTGTAGTTCCTCCAAAAATGATTGCTTTTTTCAAATCTGATATCCTCGTTTTGTTACAAGCTTTCCATTTATTATTTCACTCTTTGAATTTCCAATAAACACAGTGGTAAACATGTTTACCTGGGCATCCTTTAGCTCTCCAAGTTTAAGAGTCACAGAATGTGTACCTGCTCTTCCTATATTTTCCACATAACCGCAGGCTCTGTTTTCATCTGCCCCAGCCTCAAGCATTATCTCACAGGCCTTCTTCAAATAATCATGTCTTTTTTTGCTGGAAGGATTGTAAAGGGCTATGGCAAAATCACCCATAATTGCAGCCTTAAGTCTTTTTTCAATTACCTCCCATGGAGTCAGCAAATCGCTAAGACTGATTACGCAAAAATCATGATTAATAGGTGCTCCCAAAACTGCCGCTCCAGAAATTGCTGCTGTCACACCTGGAATCACAACGATGTTATCCTCTGTTATATCCGAATCCGCATTTACGTATTCTGGCAGAAGCTCATACATTGGCGCAGCCATGCCATAAACTCCAGCATCTCCACTACAAATGAAAGCCACAGTTTTACCTTCCTTTGCAAATTCATAGCAGGCTCTGCAGCGCTCCACTTCCTGTCTCATTGGAGTGGTGAAAAATTCTTTTTCTGGGAAATGCTCTTTTACCAAATCCACATAAACTGTATAGCCTACGATTACATCTGCATTTTCCATAGCATCAATTGCCTGGTCTGTCATCATGCTTTTGTCACCTGGTCCCATGCCAACTATATATATTATTCCTGCCATTTTATGCTCCTTAATTCTCTGATTGCGTATGCCTTCGTCATTCCATCACTTGCCTGTTTTTTTGAAACAAGATTGGCACCCAAGGCTACTGCAGCCCGCTCGCTTACATTTCCAGTTCCAACCTGTTCCTTTACAAAAACTGATTCTGTAAAATCGCCTTTAGTGGCCTCCAACTCTTCAGCTGTAAATGTAATAAATTTGGCATGCAGATATGCGGAAAGCCTAAGTAACCCTGTTTCGTCCGCCTTTTTATCAATAGAGCAGATTGCATATAGATTTCTCCTAAGCTCCTTTTCACTATAATCCTTAAGAAGAAATTCAAGAAGCTCTTCAAAGCTTTTTCCTCTTTTACAGCCCATACCTATTACTAAGGTTTTAGGAGTTAAAATGAGTGCATCTGCATTTTCATTCTCATCATTTGAAAATATAAAATCTGGCTTTACATCTTCTGCTAGCGCTTTTATATTTTCAGGCTCCTCATCTTCAAATGAAAGATTTTCAATATCATTTTTGTAATAAACCATTTGGCCATTTAATAGCTTCATGGAAACATTTTTTATCTTTGATTTATCTAAAATTCGGAATCCATTTTTTGCTGCAAAGGAATCTATGGCATACACATTTTCTATATCAGTTGCTGTTGTGATGATGGCATTTGCATTAATCCTTTCAGCAATATTTCTTGCCAAATCATTTCCCATACCATAATGCCCCGACAAAATAGGAATAACATTCATCCCCCTTTCATCAATGACAACCACAGGAATATCCGAAAGCTTGTTATCTATAAAGGGCGAAATAGTCCTTACAGCAATCCCCACAGCTCCAATAAAAATAAGCGGAATATGCCCCTCAAAGCTTTCCTTTGCAAAGGCCTTTAAAGAAGTGCTGTCATCCTTCACTTCAAAAGTAATATTGCTTAAGGCCTGTTCAAGCTTGCTATAAACCTTCTTACCTTCATCGGTAAAATATGTAATTCTTATAAGAAAATTTTCAATCATATACTCTCCAAAGCCTTCCCCCTCTGGGTTGCTAGGCTCCAGTGGAGCCTGTTTAGCAACGACCGAGCCGGGAGGCGAGACAAGCTGTCACCGAAGGTGACTGATGAGGGCAACCATCATCTACTCTTCCTAAATCCAGTTTCAAACTCCGCATCATACAACTTCGACAACGAATACCCCGACTTCGATATCACATCCCCTACAAGCACCACAGCCAAATTCTTTATACCATGAGCCTCAGCAGTCTCTGCCAATGTACCCACAGTACAAATATATTTTTCTTCATCAGGCCAGCTTGCCTTGTACACTATAGCTGCAGGCGTATCCTTGGAATAGCCACCATTGTAAAGAGCTCTTGAAAGCTTTTCCATCATTCCACTGCTTAGATAGATTGCCATGGATGCATTGTGTGCTGCCAGCTTTTCAATAGATTCTTTTTCTGGCACTCCGGTGCGGCCTGCCATTCTTGTAATAATTAAGGTCTGGCTAATGTCTGGAAGTGTGTATTCCAGATTAAGACTTGCCGCTGCCCCAAAGCAGGCACTTACACCTGGGCAGCTTTCATAAGGCACTCCATTGGCCTCCAATATCTGCATCTGCTCCAACACTGCCCCATAAATACTTGGCTCGCCAGTATGAAGTCTTACAACCAGCTTTCCCTGTCTTGCCGCCGCAATCACTACTATCATAACCTCTTCCAGTGTCATGGTAGCACTATTGTGAATCTCACAATGCCTCTTGGCATAATTCAATAGCTCCGGATTCACCAACGACCCTGTATATACAATCACATCTGCCGCCTTCAGCAAATTCATACCTCTCACCGTAATCAAATCCGCCGCCCCACAGCCAGCTCCTACAAAATAAACCAAAGGCTTCTCCCTCTGGGAGAAGCTGTCACCGGCGGTGACTGATGAGGGTGTATGTAAATTATTATTCATAATTAAATCCTCTCTTTAATCTTGGCATCTATATCTTCACAGACTGCCACAAAATTATTGTTTATATCATAATTAGAATATCTTAAAATCTTTATTCCCAAATCAGCTAAATATTTATCTCTAACTAAATCAGCTTCATGTCCTTCTTTTTCATAATGCTGACTTCCATCTAGTTCTATTGCTATTTTGGCCTTAGCACAATAAAAATCTACAATATATTTTTCAAAGACTTTTTGTCTTTTGATTGTAATTGAATATGATTTTAAAAAGTCATACCAAAGATGTTTTTCCTCTTTTGTCATTTCTTTTCTTAAATTTCTAGAATACTTTTTAAGAGTTGGGTCTAGTCTTGGCATGGTGCGCCTTTCTGCCTTTAGGCTTGGCTTATATTTATATGTTCATACCCTCATCAGTCAGCTTCGCTGACAGCTTCCCCCTACTAAGGGGGAAGCCTTTAGACTGTGCTAAAAATCCAAATTCATTGGAATACAATAAACACTCTATTTTTATTCTACCTTGTGCTCTGAAGTCTAGGTAGAATAGGATTCGTTCTAGGACGATGTCCATTGTTGGCTTTAGTAAGCCTGCATCTTCTATATGATGAAGTGCTTCTTCAGTGTTTAGGCAGGCTAGAATCTTTCTGGCAAGATCTGTGTCTGCCCCTGCTTTGATGGCGCAGGCTGAAAGGATTTCCATTCTAGCATCGGCTTCATGTGAATGGGTATTCATGATGCCGCCAGCTACCTTAACAAGCTTTCCAATGTGACCTGTGATGACAAGAGTTTCAAAGCCCATCTCACAAACCATATCTACAGTCTCTCCTATGAAGTTAGAGCACTTTACACTTTTATCTAAATCATAGTCATAATTATCCTTCATAAATTTCAGGCCGTAGTTGCCTGGGGTTACGAAGGCTGTTTTAAATCCTAAGGCTTTCTTCTGGGAAAGCTCAACTCTTATTGTATCCACCAATGCTTTTGCACTCATTGGCTCAACGATACCTGTTGTTCCTAGTATGGAAATGCCTCCTACAATTCCAAGACGAGGATTGAAGGTGTGGCCAGCAAGCTCCTCCCCCTCAGGTACAGAGATGATTACACTAAGCTTTCCGCAAAAATCAAAAAGCCTGCACACCTGTAGCACTTCCTTTTCAATCATCTCTCTTGGCACATGATTGATTGCAGCATTTCCCACAGGCTGATCCAGCCCTGGCAATGTTACCCTGCCTACACCAAAGCCTCCATCTATGGTAATAGTACAATCTCCTGTATCACAGGATTCAACCATACTCACTGTTGCCACCACATGACTTCCAGTAGTCACATCAGGGTCGTCTCCGCCATCCTTTATAACAGCGCAGCTCACCTGTGACTCTTGTCGTTTAATATCTACAATATCCGCATTAAACATAATCCCTGCAGGAGTTTCTATTTCAATATTCAGTTTTTCCTTCCCTGACAAAAGCATGTAGGTCGCCGCCTTCGCAGCCGCCGCCCCACAGCTTCCCGTGGTAAAACCTTTTTTCATAAAAAACTCCTTTTTTCATACCCTCATCCGCCCCTTCGGGGCACCTTCCCCCAGAGGGGGAAGGCTATAGAGTAACGCATTTACGATAGCGGCGGCGATGTTGCTGCCGCCTTTGCGGCCTTTGTTGATGATGTGTGGAACTGAGGAGTTAAGGAATAGTTCCTTGGCTGCCTCTACGTTTACGAAGCCAACTGGTACGCCAATAACAAACTCTGGTGTGAATTTGCCTTGCTCCATCATTTCATAAAGTGAAATAAGGGCTGTTGGGGCGTTGCCGATGGCAAAAATTACTGGCATAGGAAGGGCTGCTGCTCGCTCCATGGATACAGTGGCTCTTGTGACCTGGCGCTCCTTTGCTTCCTTGGCTACGTCTTCATCTGCCATGAAGCAGTGTACCTGGCCGCCAAAGCTTTGAAGCTTCTTTTTGTTGATGCCGGCTAATGCCATGTTGGTGTCAGTAACTATGTGAGCTCCATTTTTTATTAATTCCTTGGCAAGGTCAATTGCACCTTGCGAATAACACATTGTCTTAGCATAATCGAAATCAGCGCTGGTGTGGATTACGCGTTTAGTGATTGGAGCTTCTTCCTCGGGGATAGTGATTCCCAGGGAGTCTAGCTCGGCGGTTATGATTTCGAAGCTGCGATGTTCTATTTCTGATGGTAAGATGTATTCTATTTTCATGTTTATACCCTCATCCGCCCCTTCGGGGCACCTTCCCCCAGAGGGGGAAGGCTCATTATTTCATAAATATAGTTTATATCGAGATTTGCTCGGACTATGTCGGCGAGTTTGTCGTATTCTTTTTCTTTCATGGCCATATAGTCCATGGTTTCTTCTGAAAGGGTTAAGCCTTTTTTGGCTGCTAAGGACTTAGCAAGCTTTAGGGCTAAATCTCCATTATCAAAAACGCCATGTACATAGGTGCCAAATACATTTCCTTTTTGGACGCTAGTAACGGAAGCGCCATCTATTACGGAATAGCCGTTGTGGATTTCGTAGCCTAAATATTTTTGACCGGTAAGACATTCGTACACTCCTGTCATATCATCAAAAATACCTTCAGTCTGACTTCTGTGCTTTGCAGGCTCCATCACTGTTTCCATAGGAAGCAAACCCAGTCCCTTTATCTGATTAACACAGTCTGACTCTACAGATTCAGGATCTGAGATTATATCTCCTAGCATCTGAAAGCCTCCACAGATTCCAACAACTGGACCACTTGCAGCAAATCTTTGGATGGCTGGTGCCATGCCGGATTCTAGTAGCCATTTCATATCTGCGATTGTATTTTTACTTCCAGGCAGGATTACGATATCCGCCCCTTCAATTTCTGATGGCTTTGTGATAAATCTAACTGCAACACCATCTATATTTTCAAACGGAGCCACATCAGTGAAATTAGAAATCTTTGGAAGACGAACAACGGCAACATCAACGATGCTATCCTTGCCACCATCACCCTTATTATCCAGTCTTTCGCTAAGACTATCTTCATCATCAATTAAAAGATGAGCGTAAGGAACAGTTCCTACAACAGGAACCCCTCCCCTTTCCTCTAGCATATCGATTCCTGAATCTAAAAGAGATTTATCTCCTCTAAACTTGTTTATAATAAGGCCTTTAACTCTGGCTCTTTCATCATCTTCTAACAGTTCAAGAGTGCCTAGAAGCTGTGCGAAAACACCGCCTCTATCTATATCTCCAACTAAAAGCACTGGGGCGTCCACCAGCTTTGCCATTCCCATATTTACAATATCATCTGATTTAAGATTGATTTCTGCTGGAGAGCCTGCACCTTCAATAACAATAACATCTGCCCACTCGGAAAGCTTCTCGAAGGCAGCCTTTATATCTGGTATAAGGTTCTTTTTGTAGGCAAAATATTCCCTTGCCTTCATGTTGCCTACCACTTCACCGTTTACAATTACCTGTGAGCCCACATCATTTGTAGGCTTAAGTAATATAGGATTCATGTAAACAGAAGGCTTTACTCCTGCGCACTCTGCTTGCATTACCTGGGCTCGGCCCATTTCAAGACCTTCTTCTGTTACAAAGGAATTGAGTGCCATATTCTGTGATTTGAAGGGGGCCACCTTTAGGCCATCTTGTTTGAATATTCTACATAGGGCACCAACTAGGAGGCTTTTGCCTACGTTTGACATGGTGCCTTGGATCATGATTACTTTTGACATATATTAATACCCTCATCCGCCCCTTCGGGGCACCTTCCCCCAGAGGGGGAAGGCATAATTTAGAGAAGCCTCTTAATTGATGTTGAATAGTTCCAGAGGCCGCTGCATATTATTTCTCCGGTGCCGGGGGCCATTTTGTACATTGTTTCCAGGTTGACTCCGTTCAGGACTTCTTCTGGGGTGCCTGTGACGTACACTTCTTCGCCAGCGATTCCGATTACTTTATCAGCTACGGCTGGGACAAATTCTAATTCGTGGATAGACATGAGAACTGCCACCTGCTTTGTAGCTGCAATCTTTTTTATTACCTTTAGGATATCAAGCTTGTATTGCAAGTCTAAGAAAGATGTAGGCTCATCTAAAATCATTACATCTGCATCCTGACAGATTGCTCTTGCAAGCATGATGCGCTGTCTTTGGCCATCGCTGATTTTGGAGAAATCCTTATCCTTTATCTTGCCTGCTCCAACCATATCAATGGCTTCATTAATAGCTGCTTTATCCCTATCATCCAAAAATCCAAGCCTGCCGGTATATGGATATCTGCCAGTTGCCACCACATCAAAGCAGGTCATTAGCTCTGGATGGATTCGTTCTGTCATCACCATGGAAACAGCCTTCGCAACATCTTCTTCTGACATGGCATCCTTGTCATTTCCATTTAGATAAACCGCCCCGCCAAGCTTTTTAAGCTGACCAATTATTGTCTTTAAAACTGTAGATTTGCCAGCACCGTTTGCACCAATAAGGCATACTATCTGCCCTTTTTCAATGGTAATATTTACATCATTTAATACTACAGTCTTACCGTAGCCTACATTCAATTCCGATAACTGGATGCTTTTATCCACGAGATGCCTCCTTTCTTGCAACCAAAAGATAAATCACAACTGGCGCAAGAAATACCGAAGTGACTGCACTAATACTGATTTCTGTAGGCGCAAAGGCAGTGCGGGCGATACCATCACAGAAAAGTGTAATGATCGCGCCCCCTAAAAAACAAGCAGGAATCATAACAAGTGGTTTAGCTGTTTTCATGATGCCTCGCATAATATGTGGCACTGCGATACCTACAAAAGATATAGGACCTGCAAAAGCCGTAACTGTTGCAGATAAAATACTAGATAAGAGAATCAAAACTATTCTAATGTGTTTGATATTTACGCCCATATTTCTGGCGTAGTTTTCTCCTAATTGAAAAGCCCCAATTGGCTTAGAAAAAATAACCGTAAATACGATAGCAATAATTACAATTACAGATGATACAACAACATGGTCCATGCTTATTCCTGAAAAGCTTCCCAAGGACCAGTTATGCAGATTTACAATATTTGTATCATCTGCAAATGTAACAACAAATTCTGTGATAGCTGAACAGATATAACCAATCATGACGCCACAAACTACTAATAGGGACATGTTTCTTACCTTCTGCGATAAAGACATAACAATCCCCATAGCTATAAGTGAACCAACAAAGGCCGAAACAACTAACACAAGTGAGCTAATGTTTACTCCTCTTTCAAGCAAAAATACCATAGAAAGAGCCACAAAAAGCTTAGCAGAAGAAGATATTCCAAGTACATATGGTCCTGCAATAGGGTTTCCAAAAAAGACCTGTAGCAAAAAGCCAGACACTGAAAGAGCCCCGCCAAGCACTATAGCTCCAATGATTCTTGGAAGTCTTATGGAGATGATTATTTTTCCCATGTAAACTTCCCCAGGGTTAACCAGTGATTTAATAATATCTATTACAGATATGTCTGCACTGCCCACTCCAACGCTTACAAAAAAGAAAACTACAAGTAAAACAATCATTCCTATAAATGCAATTTTTATTCTTCTGCTAATTGAATCCATTATTTACTCCCTAAGCTTTATAAAACAATCTCCCTCTTTATAAGAGCCATTTAAAATTTCATTTAGCTCCTCTATAAATTCTGCCACATTTGTGCTCTTTTGGAAATATCCTTCTTTAAGGCAATACACATTTCCCTCTTTCACTGCCTTGTAATCTGCCAACGCTTCCTCTTCCTTTACAAGTTCAGCGATAGAAGAAATTTCTCCTTCAATTGTACTATTGTAAATGAGCACATCTGCATCCACTGTTCTGATATAAAAATCCTCGGTAGTGATTTTCATAGTTGATAAGGCATTATCCTCTTCAAATGAAATATCATCCGGTACATATTTGCCGCCAGCAAGTCCAATCATAGATGCTATATAATCCTTAGGCTTTCTAACAACTATCTGACCATTTGAATTAATAGAAAAGAATGCAACAGTTTTACCCGTAGTTTCATGCTTTTCTATTTCATCAACTCTTGCCACCTGATTTTCAAAGACCTCATTTGCCTTATCTTCCTTGCCATATATGCAACCATAAAGCTTAATCCATTCAAGCCTTGCAAGAGGACTGCTTTCGTAGCTGGACATTTCCACAAGCACAGGTATGCCTAGCTCCTTAAGCTTTTCTAAGGTTTCTGGTGTGTGACTTATCATGGTATTTTCGATGGCAAAGTTACAACCAGAAGATACAAGTAGCTCGTAATCAGGAGCTGAGTATTTTCCAGCGTACGCCATTTCACCATTTTTCATGGCACTTCTGGCGTTCTTAATGTGCCAATCCTTTGCCTTAGTTCCAGAAAAAGCTATATCATCTAATGCGCCAATTTTATCCATCAAATCCATTACTGATGTAGATACAAGGTAAGTCTTATCCGTATTTACGATAACAGAAACATTATCAGAAACACTGACGCTGTCAGGCAATGCTTCCTGCGCCATCAAAAAATACTGATTGTCACCCTTTCCATTTATTCCTGAAATAGAAATAAATTTGTAGCTATTACCTTTATCATCCTCATAATAATCAACACTAAAGCCCTTGGCATAATCAAGCTTAAGTGAATCTACAAGTGTTAGTCCTGTTAGCTGATAAGAATCAGATGCCGCTTCAGTCTCAACCTTTTCTACCGCCCCAACCTCTACAGAATGGCCTGGAGCATAAACTGTAAGCTGATACTCAATCTCATGAGGTGTGCTCATTGCAGTGGTATCGCCGATTACAGTAAATGTCTTGTCAAACTCTGCAAATGGTATCGTAAATACGGAGTTACTATCAGCATCAGCCTCGTTATCGTATCTCACATTATCTACTAGCATATAATCATAGTTTTTGCTAGACCAAACAAGCTTTACAGTATTTCCTGATTCAGAAGTCACTACCTCTGCTGGAGATTCTACAGTGGCCTTTCCGCTGCCACCAGTAAGAGTCACCTCGCAGGAGTAGGTTCCATATTCTGTTTTTTCTTCCTTATTAAAAAAGCTGCAGGCTGTTAGAAGTATAGCCAGCGCTGCAGCGATTGAATAAATTAACTTTTTCATTTACCCTCATCCGTCACCTGCGGTGACACCTTGTCTCGCCTCCCGGCTCGGTCGTTGCTAAACAGGCTCCACTGGAGCCTAGCAACCCAATAGGGAGAAGGCTTTATAATGTTACTGATACTACGTGGTCGTACCAAGTACCTTTTTCACCTAAAATTGCTAAATCAAAATCTTTATCAAGTGCCTCTACAGGAACATCAAATCCATTAACTGTTTCTGTAGTTCCGTCTGAGTATGTAACCTCATCCTTTGTAGGCTGAAGCCAGTTAGCCTTGTCGCTTTCAGCATCAGCTGCTTTACCTACATAAAGGTTTACAATCTTATCTGATACAAGTGAGATATGAATTGTCATCTTGCCATCCTTAACTGTAAGCTCACCCTTGCCATTCTTTGCTTCGTTTACATGGAACATGCTGCTATCTGTTGTAAACTTTGCTTCGTAAGTTTCGCCTTCCTTAAGCTCATCTGTATGTGCAACTTCTGCTGGCTTAACACCAGTAGCTTCTGATGTATGTGCTACATAAATAGCCTGAACATCTGCAATCTCACCAAGACCTGCAATCTGGCACTCAACTGAATCAAATGCGCCTGAAGCCTTAAACATTGACTTCCAAGAATCCTCTTCATCGCCTGCCATATCGTTGTTAGCATGGTCACCAGCAACAACCATAAGTGGACGAAGAATTACATTCTTATATCCAGCTTCCTTAACAGCCTCGATAATGTTCTCACAAGCTGTCTCCTCTGGCTCACCCTCTACAGTACCGATGAATACGTTCTTGTAACCAAGCTTATCCATCTGTGTCTGCATCTGGCTGTATGTAACCTTTGCATTGTGGCTAGTACCATGACCCATAAATACAAAGGCTGTACCATCCTCTGCTGCCTTATCAATGCTTTCAAGTCCTGCATCAGAAACAGCCTCAGCTGTAATTGCCTTTGCAACTGTTTCCTTATCACGGTTAACTGCACTAGCGTCTGCACCAACTTCTCCAAGTAATGGCTCAGCGATCTTTACACTTTCAAACTTATCAGCGTACTCATTTACCGCCTCTGTTAATTCATCGTACTCAGCACCATGCATTAAATGAGTTGGCTGAACTACCAAATTCTTCACCCCGTTTGCAACAGCTCTATCTAAAGCCTGCTGCATGTTATCAATCTTCTCCTCATCACGAGCCTGGATATGATTGATAATAATCTGTGCTGTGAAAGCACGTCTAACTGACCAATCAGGATATGCTGCAGCGATTGCCTTTTCTACACCACCAATATCAGCAACACGGCTATCATTAAATGATGTACCAAAGCTTACTACAAGAATTTCGTTCTCGCCAATTTCATCCTGATTTAAAGAATCGTCCTTAGAAGCATCACCTGTATCTCTTCCAAAATAATCAGGATCAGCAAACTCTCCTTCAACTAATTCCTTCTGTGCATCTGTAAGTGCATCCCAAGCTTCCTTGGCAGCCTTGCACTGCTCATCTGTTTTATCTGTTCTCTCCTGAACATAAATTGCATCGATTAATGCAGCACACTCATCTGCAAGTGCCTGATCATCAACTTCCTCTGTAGCCTCCACATTAGTCTCAGCTACATCTGCAGCCTGCTTGCCACAAGCTGTAAACATCATGGCAAAGCCTAAAACTAATGCCATACTTGTAACTAACTTTTTCTTCATGTTAATCCTCCTTAGTGATATAGGTAATCCCGCCGGAAATATAAAAAGACTGCTAATTAATAGCAGTCTCATAAATCAAAAATGGCATGCAAAAAAGACTAGTCTTTATTGCATATTGCTAATTCGATTCGAGTTCCGCAAATCAAAATTACCTGAAATAGGCAGGTCTCCTGACTTCGATCAACGCATGTGTTCTCTTCCCAAGTAAACTCAGTGATATAAACACATACTCCCTAACACAGTGACGGCTTCGCTCTGGATTCTCACCAGATTCCCTTTTCACCCATGCAAACCTAAAAAGATTCCATGGACACCTAATTCTTGTTATAAATTTTCTTAAAGAACATACCACATTTAATGAAGGCTGTCAAACCAATGCTATACATTGCTTAAAGCCACAATAACTACTTCAAAGGCTTCATATCTGGTAATAGGATTTATACCTATCTTTCTAATAAACAGATTAAGCTTAAAGCCCTGTTCCACGATTCCCTCAACTATTTCCCATTTATTGTAGGTGCTACATGCTCTTATTGCATCAATAAACTCTTTTGCTGGCATCCTCTTTTGTTTAATTAATTCGTGACCTAAATCTACCTCCTCGACATAGTTCACCTTTAACATATATTCTGCAAAGGTTCTGTTGTAGCGCATGATGTAGATATCGTCATCTCTAAATTCCAATACACCTGTAGGTAGCTGCCCAAAGAATTCGTCCGCCTGCCAATTATAATCCTCATTAACAAGTGGCTCCACCAGATTGGCCTTGCTTACAGCTGTATAGTACTCATTTTCCTTGTAATCCTCTATCTTATTTCCAACCTTGGCGCCGTAGATAGCATACCATTCACCAAGCGGAATAGGCTTTGCAAAGAAATATCCCTGCATCTTGCTACAGCCAATTTCTCTTAAAAACTTCACCTGCTCTATGGTCTCTACACCTTCCACAACTGTATCTATACCAAGCTTGGTGGTCATCTGAATCAATTCTCTAAGTATTACATGATTCTTTCTTGATAAACCAAATTCAAGCATGAACTTCATATCAAATTTGATTAAATCAAAATCAAATTTCTGTAAGGTGTTCAAGGATGAATATCCACTTCCAAAATCATCCATCCATACCTTAAAGCCTGCTTCGTGGAAACGTCTTATCTGTGTTGCCACAAAATCACCGTCAAGACTTGAAACACTTTCTGTAATTTCAATAGTAATCATATCTGTAGAAATAGAAGATGCTTTCACACGTTTTTCTATTTCTTCAAATATGTTACAAAGCTCGAAATCGTATTTTGATAGATTGATGGAAACTGGCACAATTGGAAGATTCTTCTCACCAACCTCTTCTAAGTCACGAAGCACACATTCTAGTATGTATAAATCAAGCTTATGAATAAGCTTTGCATCCTCAAGTACATAAATAAAATGATCTGGTGGAATCAATCCCTTTACCGGGTCAATCCATCTAGCTAAAGCCTCCTCGTCGCACACAAGACCATTTACGGATCTAATGAGCTGCTGATAGTAAGGCTGAATCCAACCTTCATTCATAGCCCTTTCGAAATTATTAATTACGTATTCATAATGCGTTGCTACAGCATGAGTATTCTCATCATAATATGCAAACTTGGAAACGTAAGCACCCTTTTCCTTATCGCTTACAATCTTTGCTCTATCACAGGCACTAGAAGCAGTAACATCTTCAAAGGCCATTGAATAAATACCAACATGTACTGGCAAGGTCTTGCCTTCATTGGCATGCTTGGCATCCTCAAAAATGGCATGAAGCTTATCCTCAATTCCTTCCATTTCAGTAAAGACTGCAAAATGATCCTGTCCCATTCTACCGCAGTCCTCATTTGAAAAATACTTCTTAAGAATCATACCAAAGGCAATAATTAAATTATCGCCTTCTCGCAATCCATATTTTTCGTTGAAGAATTTCATTCCTGTAAGGTCGAAAAAAACAATACCTGGAGTAAGTCCTCTCTCGTAGAGTGCTGCCTTTCCAGCATCTGCTAACTGTAGAAAGTAAGACATGTTTGGAAGACCTGTAAGGGTATCGTAGAAATTATCTCTAATCAGACTCTCCTTTGACATAAGCTCCTTAAAGTTTGAAGCCAATCTTTCTGTCAAAGGATTTTCAATATCCTGACCTATACTTTCAAGCATATAGATGGTGCTGGAAAGCATAATTCCATCATTTGTAAAGAAGTGCTCACCATGTGAATGTATTATTACATAATCGCCTAACATGTGAGACATGGTTCTATATACACAGTCAAATTTATCACCACCAGAAGCAAATTTTAATGCTGCATCTGCAACTCTAGCCTTATCATCTGGATGGGTATCTCTGTACATGTCCTTATCAAAAAGCTGTACTACATCCTCTCGTTTCATTCCCATTAGACTACATAAACCATCAGTAACCAATAAAGTAACCACTCGCTTATCTAAAAGCTGATATATAGCCATTGGAATATTTAGCTTTTCTAAAACCGCCCTTTCGTTTTCCCCAAACTCATACCTACTCATATTATTGTCTCCAATTATAATGATGTATTTACGGACCTAATTACACATACCTGCATTATATAGAATAAGTGTGGATATATTGTTAAAAGAATTCTTTATTTAATATCGTATTCCTCTCTGAGTTGATTTGCTCTTCTGCTAACCTCTTCAATAAACTCCCTTGAAGATATTAGTCTGGCGCCAGCTCCTCTGATAATAATTTGTTCAAGATAATCTGATGTAACTACAGTAATATCATACTTCTTTCCATGCTCATGAGTGAATCTTTCGATGTAGGCATCGGCAGTCTGAGCCTCTGCTGTAAACACCTGATGGATGTTTAAATAATCCGATGCAGACACCTCATGTCCTTTTACCTTATAGGCATCAAATACAGCGATTACCTCGTAATCTGTCATAGCCTTGTAGTTGCTAAGAATATCTAAAAGCTTTCCTCTGGCACCATCTAAATTTACATTCAAAACCTCCTTCAGTTCAGGCCATGCGTAAATAAGATTGTAGCCATCTACCAGTAAATATTTCTGCCTTGGCTTAACCTCCTTTGGGGCTGTATAGACATAATCTGAATCCACTCTTCTTGGTCTGGAAGAATCACCATAATGCCATCCCTTTTTAGGATTTTTACCATGATTGCTGTGGGTAGCCATTCTTAGAATATTATCGATTTCATCTGGGTCTAGCCACTCGTCTACTCCGTGGTTCATTCGCTTCATGTTAATAGGAGTATCATACATTTCATCAATGGAATCCTTGTTTTCAAAGCATGGCACATGGCACTTTTCCTTTACCTGATTCCAAGGCACTATAACCCCTGCACCATGAGAACAGAAAACTGAATCTGCTGGATTATCAATATCCGCCTCTGGATTATATCCAATAGCATCTATTACCTCCTGAGGATTCTTACAGATATCATAATGAGCATTGTTTAGTGCTATCTGTCCCATTCCCTTAGTAAAGGTGACAAGGGTTGCCTGATAATTTCTGATTCCTACAGCAGGTGCAACACCAGTGATTCTTGATTCGCCTCCTAAATCCTCTGGTACCTCGAAGCTTCCACCCATGTTTTCTATATCAGTCATAACCCTGCCTATCTGATTAGAAGGAAGTGTAATTTCAAAATCAAAATATGGCTCTAGAATTTCAGTACCAGCCTCCATTAATCCTTGTCTTATTGCACGATATGTAGCCTCTCTAAAATCACCACCTTCGGTGTGCTTGATATGAGCTCTACCGCCAACTATAGTAAATTTCACATCAGTGATTGGCGCTCCTATGGCTGTACCTACATGTTCCCTTTCAAGGATGTGGGTAGTGATAAGTCTTTGCCAGTTAAGAGCCAAATCATCTGTAGAAACATTGCTTTCAACTTCTATTCCGCTACCAGTAGGAAGTGGCTCCATAAGTATATGAGCTTCTGCGTAATGACGAAGGGGTTCAAAATGCCCTACACCCTCCACTGGCTCTTTGATAGTCTCTTTATATAAAACTCCTGCCTCTGTAAACTTCGCCTTTATTCCAAGCTCAGTTTCAATTCTATTAAGCAGAATTTCTGTCTGCACCTCACCCATCAGGTTAAAGGTAATCTCTTCTAGGCTTTCATTCCATTTTACATTTAAGGATGCATCCTCATCGTTAAATGCCATTAGCTTTGGGTAGGCTAAACGCGGGATAGTATCATCCAAAAATTCCAGCTTGTATTTAAGTACAGGTGTAATATTAAGCTCTGGCCTGTTTTCAACAGTGCCAAAACCTTCGCCTGCAAAGGTATTCTTAGGACCAACAAGTGCTACTACATCACCAGCTTTTGCCTCATCCACCTGATTATATTTATTACCCGAATAGATTCTTATCTGATCTATTTTCTCGCCGTTTGGAAGAAGTCCCTTTACCTTGATGGAACCAGCTGATAGCTTTATAAAGGTAAGACGTGAATCCCTTCCTAGGCTTTCTATTTTGTACACCTTTGCCCCAAAATCAGCATTTAATAGACCGCTTTTTTCATTGCTGTAGTGGTCGCTAATGCCCTTCATAAATGAAAGAAATTCATCCACATTTTCATTTTTCAAAGCCGAGCCTGTGATAACAGGGAACAGCTTTCTATCGAGAACCATATCGTATATACGATAGTTAGATATTTGCTCCTTCTCCAAATATTCCTCCATGGCAGCCTCATCCTCCATGGCAATATCCTCTTGATTTGAAAGCAAATGACATGATTTAGAAAGCTTTTCCTTTAAATCATTTATAACAAAATCCTGGTTAAAGCCAGCCATATCTGCTTTGTTAATAAAGATAATGGTAGGAACATTGTTCTTTTCAAGCAAAGAAAAAAGAGTCTTTGTATGAGCCTGCACACCATCTGTTCCGCTGATAAGAAGGATTGCAAAATCTAAGGCCCAAATGGCTCTTTCTGTTTCTGTTGCAAAGTCCACATGTCCTGGAGTATCAAGCAAAGTAAGCTTCTGTCCCATGTATTCAAATACAGCCGGCTTTGAAAAGATGGTAATTCCCCTATTCTTTTCCTGCTCGTCTGTATCTAAAAAGGCGGACCCCTTGTCTACTCGACCAAGGTCCGCCAAAACTCCAGCGTTATATAAAATTGCTTCTGAAAGTGTAGTCTTGCCCGCATCTACGTGAGCAAGAATTCCCCAAGTTGTATTCATTAATTATATCCTCTAAAGCCTTTTCCTATAATTTCGCTACTGTTTGTAATTGCTATGAATGCGCCTGGCTGATTGCGTCTGATATAGTTTTTAAGCTCTACTGCCTGCTGACGCTTAAGGATTGTAAGTATAACTGTCTTTTCAGTGTGACCGTATGCTCCCTCAGCCTTATATACTGTTGCACCCTTTCCTAAATCGTTCATGATGAAATCCACGATTGGTTCAGGATTTGAACAGATAATTGTAAAGTATTTTGCCAGGTTAATATTCTCGATAGTTTCATCAACTACAAGTGACTTTGCAAGAAGTCCAACAAGTGAGAACAAACCTGTTTCTACGTTAAATACAAGACATGCCAAAACTACGATAATAACATCTGACATGAAAAGTGCTGTACCAATATCTACCTTTGTATATTTCTTAAGAATCATGGCAACAATATCTGTACCACCACTAGATGCACCAAGGTTGAAGAAAACAGCCGATGCAAATGCAGGAAGTGCTATAGCAAACATAAGCTCAAGCACTGGCTGATTGGTAAGTGGTCCATCCATAGGTGCGATTTTTTCTAATATGCTAGGACCAAAGGATACTAAAAGTGTGATATATGTAGTCTTAATACCGAAGGATTTACCTAAGGCGATAAAACCTAAAATTAAAAGTACAATATTAATAACAAGGTTGATATAACCTGGTGTCCTTGGCAAAAGCTGGGCCAACACAATAGAAAGACCGCTGACGCCACCAAATGAAAAATGATTTGGGAACTTAAAAAAGTATATTCCAATAACCATTACAGCTGAAGCAATGGTAAACATAATATACTCGTAAATATCCTGTTTGTGTCTGTAAATCTTATGAATCATATCGTCTAAGTCCCTTCGGGTAATGATTTTTTATTTGTCCTTTGACAGCCTTACCCCATCCAATAGAATAGCCATCCACAGTAATAAGTGTCCAGCCATCCTTAATGCCGTCTATTCTTATGGACTGCCCCAAAAGATAATCCTTTATCTCTTGGCTATCTGTGGCAAAAGCCACCGAATTACATACCTCATCTGCCTTAAGTGCTAAAGCCAAGGCATGACTAGGTTCAAATCTGTTTTTCTTGAGAGTTCCAAGGAACAGGCCTCCTCTAAGTACATGAAGCCCACTGAAATCTGGACATTCATCAGGCAGCCTGTAAAGCAAATCGTTTATAAGAAGCAGATTGTTCTTCCATTCCTTAGGCTCCTTTAATGTCTCCTTTATAAAGGCATAATAATCCACTAACATTTTATCACTAGGACGATTGATATCATAGTAATTTCTATCACCGTCAAATGTGCCGCCTTTTTCCAAAAGACATGCATAGTGGCCCTCACCCTTGTCCTTATGTGGCCATAATCTACGCTCCTCTACAACCTTCATATCTGGGTGTCTTTCTACAAAGGCTGCTACTGCCTCCTCATCCTCTGCCTTTGCAAAGGTACAGGTGCTGTAGCACATTCTGCCTCCTGGCACCAGCATTTCGTATGCTCTATCTAATATTTCAGCCTGACGGTCGGCACACATCTGAACTGAATCAAGAGACCATTCATTACATGCGTCATGATTCTTTCTAAACATACCTTCACCAGAGCATGGTGCATCCACCATAATCTTGTCAAAGTACTCTTCAAACTTTTCAGCAAGCTTATCAGGATATTCAGATGTTACGATACAGTTTCTGATTCCTAGGCGCTCTACATTTTCTGAAAGAATCTTGGCTCTGTTTTTCATTGGCTCGTTGGAAACAAGAATGCCCTCGCCATTTAGATAGCCTGCTATCTGGGTGGATTTGCCACCAGGTGCGGCGCAAAGGTCAAGACAAATATCACCTGGCTTTGGAGAAAGCATTTCTACAGGAAGCTGTGCTGATGCATCCTGAATATAATATACTCCAGCAGCATGATATGGATGGATTCCAGGACGACTATTTTCATCATCATAATAGTAGCCGTTAGGACTCCACTCAACCTGCTCTTCAAGCATTGAGGCTATATTTTCTTTTGCCTTTTCGTCCGATTTTATAGGATTAAATCTTAAGGCAGATATTTTGCTTTCCTCAAAGGAACGCAAAAACGCATGGAAGTCAGGACCTAAGTCCTGCTCCATGCGATTAATAAAATCAATTGGTAAAAACGAATTATCAACCATTACATACGCTCCGGTGCATTAAAGCCAAGTAAGTCAATAGACTTTTCAAGTACGCTACGTGTAAGAACAAGAAGCTTTAAATAGCTTGCCTTTGTAGCTTCGTCTTCCTCAGCTAAAATCTTTGTGTCATGATAAAATCTATTAAATGCGTTTGCTAAATCATAAATATATGCGCAAATCTTGTGAGGTGCCATATCCTCGTAAGCTGATGTAAGAGCTGCCATAAACTTTGTAAGTTCAAGCTGTAATCCACGCTCAGAATCAGAATGAGCTGGAAGGATAGCTCCTTCAATGCTTTCTACTCCTGCTTTTGCAAGAATTGACTTACATCTTACGATTGTGTAAAGGATGTATGGACCTGTGTTTCCTTCTGCAGATGTGAATCTGTCGATATCGAAGATATAATCCTTTGAAGCCTGGTTTGATAAATCACCATATTTAACTGCTGAAAGACCAACAATCTTAGCTGTCTTTAAGGCATCCTCGTCGTTCATTGTGCCGTTTTCTTTAATCTTCTCAAGCATCTTATCCTCTACTTCCTGAAGAAGATACTCAAGACGCATAACGCCACCCTGACGTGTCTTGAATGGCTTGCCATCCTTGCCGTTCATAGTACCAAAGCCTACGAAGTAAAGGTTCTTATCTGCTGGAACGATGCCAGTCTTTTTAGCACAACGGAATACCTGTGTAAAGTAAAGCTCCTGACGCTTATCTACAACGTAGATGATTGAATCTGGGTTGTAGTCCTTCATACGCCAAACCATTGTAGCAAGGTCTGTTGTATTGTAAAGTGAAGCACCATCAGATTTAAGAATCATACATGGTGGAACTTCCTTTGTATCTGTTTCTTCCTTAACATCAACAACTAAAGCGCCCTCTGAAATGTAAGCAAAGCCGTCGTCCTTCATCTTCTGAACCATATCAGGGATGTAAGGCTGTGCATCGCTTTCGCCCTTCCAAAGATCAAAAGTAACATCAAGCTTTTCATAGTTTCTCTTAAGGTCTGTAACTGAAACATTAAGAATATGTGTAAGAAGTGCCTGATAACCCTTTCTTCCGTGCTGAAGCTCGTATGTGGCTGTCATGGCAGCTTCCTTATATGCAGGGTCTTCCTTTGACTTTCCTGAAGCACAAGGATAAATCTCCTCAAGCTCTGAAATAGTAAATGGTGGCTCTGTTGGGTATTCTCCATCATAAGCTTCATCGAAATAGCAAAGCTCTGGCTTACGAAGCTTTAATTCAGTAATGATAAGTCCCATCTGAAGACCCCAGTCTCCAAGATGAACATCACCGATAACCTCGTCACCCATAAAGCGAGCTGTACGCTTAATAGACTCACCGATGATAGCTGAACGAAGGTGTCCAACGTGAAGTGGCTTAGCAACGTTAGGTCCGCCGTAATCAATCATGACCTTCTTAGGTGTGGCAACCTTATCTACACCAAAACGCTCTGTGTCAGCTGCCATGTTTGAAACAAATTCAGATATAAATTCATCTGAAAGGTTCATGTTAATAAATCCAGGTGGGCATGCCTCGCACTTTGAAAACATTGCATTTCCTGCAAGCTTTTCTACTACTTCGTTAGCAATAGCAATAGGGGCCTTCTTGTATTCTTTAGCTGCTGCCATAGCGCCGTTGCACTGGAACTGGCATAAATCAGGTCTGTTTGAAAGTGTAACCATTGCATATTTTTCATCATAACCTGCAGCTGTGAAGCCCTTAATAACTTCGTCCTTAATCTGCTGAAGAATTTCTTTCATTTTGTCCTCCGAATTAATTGTTTTCCTTTTCTTCTGTATTTCTGAATATGAAATATCTCTGTGGCCAAAGTGCAACCTTAAGAATCATACCAAGAATACAAACGCTGATAATCTCTCCAACGCATACTGTTACAACTAAGAACCAATATGCATCAGGCAATCCATAAGCGAATCTAAGTACTAATGGAATTATAACACCATTTGCGATAACTGGTGGTAATGTAAATAAAAATTTAGTTTTTCTAAGGTAATAAGTACCGATTGCACCAAGTAATGTAGCAAGACTTCCAAAAACAATATCGTAGATAGCACATCCAGTAATGATGTTAGAAAGTACACAACCTACGAAAAGTCCAGGAATTGCTGCTGGTGTAAAAATAGGTAAAATACAAAGAGCCTCAGATATACGAATCTGAATTGCACCATTTGCAAGACCGAATGCATTGATAAATACTGTCAATACAACATAGATGGCTGCGATCATCGCACCCTGACATAATAATAATACTTTTTTATTCATTTTTATACATCTCCTAGTTTTGATTTAAGTGAGGATGGTTACGAACTCACGGTGTTGAATTATAGCACAAAAATGGCTATTATACAAACCATAGAACATACGAAAAGAGGAGAAACTAATGTTAGAAATTGGAATGAAAGGTAGCTTAAAAACTACAGTAACAGAACAAAACACAGCTAAGACTTTCGGAAGTGGTGCATTAGATGTTTTTGCCACACCAGCAATGCTTGCTCTTATGGAGGAAACCTGCTGGAAGATGATTCAGCCAGAGCTTGCCGATGGGGAAGGCAGCGTTGGAACAAGGGTTGATATCAGCCACGACCGCGCTTCAGCTATTGGTCACACTATCACATGTGAGGCCACTCTTGTAGAAATCGACCGTCGCCGTCTTGTTTTTGAAGTAACCTGCTTCGATGGAGACAACGTAATCGGCAAAGGAACTCACGAACGCTTCATTATTAATAATGAAAAATTCATGGAAAAAGCCCTGGGTTAATCCAGGGCCTAGGGAGAATGAGTTTGCTCTAATATTACGTCCATTCTATTCGTAACGAAGAGCATCTATTGGGTTCATGTTGGCCGCGTGCTTGGCTGGGGAGTAACCAAAGAACACGCCTATGGCCATTGAGAACCCTACGGATAAATAGATACTTGCAAATGAAATATGTGGTGTATAGCCCATAAAGTGGACTGCCACATTTCCTAGGACTAAGCCTAGAACTATACCGATGATGCCGCCTATCAGGCATATGATAATTGCTTCGCTGATAAACTGAAGCATAATCATACTATCTGGTGCACCAAGGGCTTTTCTTGTACCGATTTCTCTGGTACGTTCTGTGATGGATACAGTCATAATGTTCATTACGCCGATTCCACCTACGATTAATGCGATTGCGGCAATCATTGAAATTGCCATAGTCATCTGATTCATAGTCTTTGTATTTTCTTCAATCATAGACTGATTGCTGTAAGCGTCCACCATGAATTTATCACCTAAGTTGCTAGCCATAACCTCTGTCAGATATTCTTTTATCTGGTTTGATAGCTCTGAGGCATTCACTCCATCTGCTGCAACTACAGTACACTCAAAAAATGCTTCATCATGAGAAAAAGCCCATGCCCTCTTTAGTGGAATATAGGCATTAGTAGTAATGTTTTTGTTTCCACCTCTGGCACTTCCAGCCTGTTCATAGTGATAAATTCCAACTACTGTAGCATTCAGATATTCTTCATTTATATTAATTTCAATTTCCTTACCAAGGAAATTCTCTGGCTTGTATTCCTTGCCATAAAGCTGCTCAATAAATTTATCTGAAACAATGATTGTATTTTTACCCATTGAATAATCAAATTCATTAAAGCTGTTTCCATTAATCAGCTTTACCTTGTTAGCCTTGTAGTAACCTGCGCTTGTTCCGGTAATGTTTATATTTGCCTTTTTGCCATCCATTACTACACTTCCAGCGCCTAGCTCTTCTTCAACAGATATACCACTAATTTTATCCTTAAAATGCTCTGAAAGCTTGTGCAAAGCCTCTGGTCGAAGCCTCATATTCTCGTAGTCTGCTTCCGTAATATCTGCTTCCCAATCTATAGGATTTACATAGATGGTGATGTTTTGAACACCATAGCCCTCTAGCTGTTTTTTTACATCAGCAGTCATGGAATTACCAACAGTCATAATGGCAATAACGGCGCAAACACCAATGATAATACCAAGCATTGTAAGAAAGGCACGCATTTTGTTGGCTTTAATGCTTATGATAGCAAGCTTACAATTTTCTTTAATCATTTATGCCACACCTTCCTTGTCATTTATTTTTTCTGAAATGATGTTGCCATCACTGATGGTTATAATTCTAGGAGTTTCTGCTGCAAGCTCGTTTGAATGAGTGATAAGCACAATAGTCTTACCCTGTTTTTCGTGAAGCTCGTGGAAAATATCCATTACAAGACGTCCTGTTTTAGAATCAAGAGCACCTGTAGGCTCATCTGCAAGAATGATATCCGGGTCATTTGCCATAGCACGAGCAATGGCAACACGCTGCTTTTGTCCACCTGAAAGCTCATCAGGTGTGTGATGCATTCTCTCTCCCATTCCTACCATTTCAAGAAGCTCTATAGCCCTAGCTCTTCTCTTCTTTTCAGAAATTCCAGCATATAACATAGGCATTTCTACATTTGCAATAGCATCTGTTCTTGCTATCAGATTATAGGTCTGAAATACAAACCCGATATGTTTATTACGTAAAGACGATAACGCTTTGTTAGGAGCCTTTGATATATCTACTCCGTCAAGTATGTATTTTCCAGATGTTTGTCTATCCAGGATGCCTAAGATATTCATAAGTGTACTTTTACCAGAACCTGACTGTCCTACTATGGATACGAACTCTCCTTTTCTAATATCAAGATCTATTCCATGAAGAATCTCCAGCTCGTTAGGAGTACCTACATAGTAGCTTTTCTTAATGTCTCTGGCCTGTAATAAAATATCATTACTCAAAATAGATACCTCCATCTGCTCCCATATCATCAAGCACTGCATCAGCACTTCCATCTAATCCTGCTTCGATAATTACATCGCCTTCCTTAAGCTTGCCATCCTTTATTTCTGTATAGAAATCGTCTGAGATTCCTACAGTAACTGTTACATTCTTTGTACTTGCATCAGCCTTTTGAACTACAACATATTTGTTGCCATCTGCATCTGTCTGTAAATCAGTAGTAGGAACTACTAATGCATTCTTGGCATTTGCAGTAATAAATGTCATTTTTGCAGTCATACCTAGGCGAAGGTTTTCATTAGTATTATCAAGTGTCACGTCTACTCTATATGTGGCACGGCTCTTTGAAACTGATGCTGTAGAAGATTCTCCTTCTGTAGTCTTAGTACTATTCTTTGTCGCTGTGGGTGATACGAAGGATACTGTTCCCGCTAAGATTTCGTCTCCTGTTGCATCTGTTTTAATCTGAACCTTCTGGCCAACTGCTATCTGTGGAATCTGTGCCTCATCTATGTCTGCTGTTGCCTTAAGGCTTGTGACATTGTCGATAACTACTGCGTCTGTTCCAGAATATGTCTGGCCCTTTACGATATTTACATTTGTTACTGTTCCGTCCTGGCTGGCACGAACTACTGCCTTTGAAAGCTCTTCCTTTGATTTAGCAATTTCCTGTTCAGCCGAAAGTGTGTTGGCCTTTGATGAAAGCTCGTTAGCCTTTGCTGCCTGATACTGAGAAATGATATTGTTGTTGGCAGTGTTTTGTGTATTTGCAGCTGAAGCTGATGCTGCATCTAAGGCTCTGGCTGATGTTGCTGCAGAATCCTTTGCCGACTGTAAGCTTTGTTCAGCAGACTGTCTTGCGCTAACTGCACTGTCATAAACTGTCTTTTTATTATCTCTATCTACCATGGCACTGTTTAAGCTAGCCTTTTCAGCCTCTAAGTTTTTCTTTAACTCATCTGTATTTGTAGTGGCATCTGCTGCATCGATTTCCTTTTGGATATCCTTTACCTTACGCTGCAATGAACTAACAGTGGCATTAGCATTATCATAAGCGCGCTTAGCATCGTTTTCTGCATTTCTACTGCTATCTAGCTGAGAGTTACTTACAGACTGATTTCTATCTGCAGCGTCCTTGTCCTGCTTAGCCTGAGCCAGGCTTCTGTTGGCATCGTTTACCTGAACTGCACCAGAATCCTTTGCATCCTGTAGTGCCTTGTCAGCGTTCTGCTGTGAAATGGCATTCTGCTGATTCTGAAGATTCAAAGCCTGCTGCTGATATGAAAGTGTTTCTTCCATAGAAGACATATCTAATTTATAAAGAGGATCTCCAGCCTTTACTACATCTCCAACCTTTACATATACTTCCTCAACAGGATAGCTTCCTGTTACTGTTGCAAACTGTCCGCTTTCTTCTGCGGAAATGATTGTGCCTGTTGCCGAAAGTGTCTTTTGCACATCCTGCTTTACTACAGGTACTGTTGAAAGCATTTCTTCCGCTTCATCAGCCTTTGCCATCACATGTCTCACACCTGTTACACCAGCGAAAGCGCTTAGTAGTAATGCTGCTGCAACCATAGCCGCAACAATCTTTTTATTCAGCTTCTTAAAAAATCTTTTGTCAGCATCAGAGGGTTCTTCCTCTAAGCTTTCATCTATCTCATCATCTAAATACTGTTTTTCCTTATTCCAAAACTTAATATTCTCAAGTACATCTTTTAATTTCATTTATATATTCCTCCGTAGGTTTGTTTAACAACAATACACAGTATGCCATTAAACTCTTAAGAAAAACCTAAGGTAAATCTAAAGAAAACTAAAGAAACAGGATTTTCATATTTAGTTGAAGTTTTTGTGATACTATACAATCAGATGCATTGTAAATTTCATTAAATTACGAGGATAATATGGGAAATCAAAAAATACTTATTGTTGATGACAACGAAGAAATCAGAAATATACTTCATATTTTATTAGAAAGTGAAGGCTACATTATTATAGAAGCTCCTGATGGAGAGACTGCCCTTACTCTGGTAGATGACAGCATCGACCTTATCATTTTAGATATTATGATGCCTGGCATATCTGGTTTGGATGTCTGCAAAAAGATTCGAGAAAGCTATCAGATGCCAATACTGTTTCTTACTGCAAAGGGTACTGATTCAGATAAATCACTTGGCCTTCTTATAGGTGCCGACGATTACCTGTCGAAGCCTTTTTCTCACAGCGAGCTTACAGCCAGAGTAAAATCCATGCTTCGTCGCTACTATGTATATAAAGGAAAGGAAGCTGCCCCAAACGACAACTATTTTACCTACGATATATTTAAGGTAGCAAAAGATAGAAACGAGGTCTTCATTACATCATCCACTGGTGAAGAAACTGCCGTAGATTTATCAGAGCTTGAGTATCAAATCCTGCGCCTTTTAATAGAAAGTCCTGGAAGGGTATTTCCCGCGCAGCTTATATATGAAAGCATTTGGAACGAACCATATTTTTACAGCTCAAATGCCACTATTATGGTTCATATTAGGAACCTTAGAACTAAGATTGAGGATGATCCATCCAAGCCAACACATCTGCTTACTGTATGGGGAAAGGGATATAAATTACAATGAGAAAACTAAGAAAGCTCACAACAAAATCTTTATATATAGAGCTATGGCTCACCATTGGCTTTGCCATGCTAACAGGCTTGGTTATCTTTCTTCTACTACAACAGGCTAATGAGGCCATCTACTCCTCTAAATGGTGCAAAAAGGTATACGTGCAAAAACGATTGGAGGAATCTATTGAGGATTTCAAAGATTATATTGAAAAAAATAATGTAGATGGGGATGACCCCTTGACAATTCAGGCCTGGGGCACACAAAACCCTTACGTATATTTCTACATCGAAAAAAATGGTAAAGTCACCTACAATTTTTTGATGGATTATACAGATCCAGATTCGGACTATAATATCTCAGATGAAGATTTGGAAGAAAGCTATGAATACAACCCTTACGCAAAAGAATACACCATAGACTTTGCTGATGGCCAGTATATAATGCATGTCTTTGAAGATTTTCAATATGATTTATACAACAAAATCCACATTATAAATCTATTTATAGCAGCCATAATAATCATCACTATTATCACTAGCCTTGTTAGAAAAAAGATTCACTACATCAAGGAGGTTACCTCTGGTATCAACATCCTGGAAGGCGGTGATTTGAACTACAACATTCCTGTAAAGGGCTATGACGAAATTGCAAACGTGGCAACCAGCCTTAATTCCATGCGTGTCGCTGTTATTCAGCAGATGGAAAATGAAAAGAAAGCCCTGCAGGCAAATAACAGCCTTGTCACTGCACTGTCCCATGACCTTCGCACTCCTCTTACAACACAGATGGGATATCTGGAAATCCTAAGGGAGCATCACTACAATTCCCAGGAGGAACTAGATAAATATTTGGATACAGCACTTACTACCTGCCACCAGATAAAAGAAATGTCTGATAGATTGTTTGAGTACTTCCTTGCATTTGAGCCTAATCCTAAAAGAACTGATGATGCCCTTGAGGAATTTGATGGAATGGAATTTTTTATGCAGCTTATATCTGAGCTTACTCCTCCTCTAATGGATCAGGGATTTAGCTTTGATTTTAAGGAACCTGCTGAAAACTTCACTATTAAAGTAAATGCAGATGATGTATTAAGAATCTTTAATAACGTATTTACGAATATTGATAAATATGCTGATGAAACAAAGCCTGTAGAAATCAGCTTTGTTAAAGACAAGGATTACGCTACGGTTATATTTACAAATATTATTAGAAATGAACCTAGAAAAAATGAAAGCGCCAAAATTGGTCTTATTAGTATATCAAGTCTTATGAAAAGACAAGGAGGCTCTAGCTTAACTAGAACCTCCAATAATAAGTTTACTTTAGAGTTAAAGTTTCCTGTTGCTCTTAGCTAAATAATCCAAAGAATTTCTTAACCTTGATTGATACAGGAGCTGACTCCTCAGAATATACTCTATTTGCACCACTACCCTGGTATGAAACAACCTTGTAGTAGTATGTCTTGTTGTTTGCAACTGCAATATCATATAGGCTGTTAAGTCCACTAATTGTAGCAAACTTTGTGTACTTGCCATCCTTAGATGTGCTCTTGTAAACAACGTAGCCATCTGCATTTGCATCCTTAGACCACTTTACATATACACCAAGGATTGTCTGGCTGATGCTGTTAATCTGTGGTGTCTTAAGTACAGGTCTACCTACAGATACAACATCCTCTAAATCCTGTGCTGCAACTACATCTGTAGCTTCATTGTTAAGACCAAGAACCTTTGTCTTGATAGTAGTATCCTGTAAAGAAAGACCAGCCTTAACTGTAAACTGAACAGTCATAAGTGTTCCTGCTGCAGTCTTTGGTGAATCGTTAACGAATGCATAAGCGATTCCCTTTGCTTCTTCATTTTCGTAATTCTTATTTACATCAACGTCACTAAACTTAATTCCCTCAGAATCAGATTTAAGAACTAATACATTTGGGTCGTACTCAACAGCAACTCTACCATCAGAAACAGTTGTCTTATCAAGTGTAAGCTTGTATGTAATCTTCTGGCTGTCTGCCTTTCCAGTAGATGTAACTGTTGTGTGTACTGGTGTAACATTTGCAGCCTTAGCCACATTTGTGTAAGGAGTAGATGTAAATAGTGTTAGCGCTGCCATGCAAAGAACGGCTGCTCTCTTTATTGATTTATTCATCACTTTCTTCTCCTCCTGTTGTTTCTTCTTCAGAAGCAGTGTCATCCTCTGATGGTGTCTCATCGGAAGCCTTTTCCTCTGTAGCTTCTTCTGTAATATCTTCAACTACATCTTCTGCTTCTTCCTTATCCTGGTCATCAGTTGTTTCAGTCTTTTCTTCCTCTGTCTTTTCATCAGATTTCTTTTCAGCCTTCTTAACAACCTTAACCTTTACTTCAGCTGTAAGGTGCTTACCCTTCTTATCAGTTGCAAGTGTTGTTACCTTAACTACTGTCTCACCTTCTGCAACTGCTGTGATAACACCGTTTGCTGAAACCTTAGCAATGCTTTCATCATCGCTTGACCATTCAACAAGATTGTAGTTTTCTGCAAGCCACTTAGGACCAACTGTTGCCTTAACCTGTGTCTGCTTTCCTACCTCAAGCTCAACCTCATCCTTGTCAACTGTAATATCTGTTACAAACTTTGTATCAGCATGTCCTGTGTTGTTGAATCTGTAAACTGATCCGTTAAGAGCGTAATCATATACCTCTACGTAGAATACATCATCTGGAGCATCGATAAGGATTTCCATATCTTTATCTGCTTCTTCCTGATTTACAGCGTACTTGCCAATTACAGTCTTCTTATCGCTAGCGATTACAAGAACTGATGCTGTGTAGCGGTTATCGTAAGCTGTGATAGAGTACTTACCATCCTCAGTCTTAACAGCGTCTGTTACTACTGGTGCTGTGTTATCAATTGCCATTGGTGTCTTGATAAACATACCAGGAGCATTAAGTGTAGAAACATCTTCTACATCATTGTAGTAGCTTGGAATTGCCTGAAGTGAAATCTCAACCTCTGTACCATCTGCAAGTGGGTTACCATTAGCATCTGTACCAGCCCAGTTAAGATCCTGTGCTGCAATGTTCTCAAGCCATCTTCCCTTGCTTGCGCTATAGAACTCAGCGTACTGGTCTTTTTCGATATGCTCGAAATACTTCTCTCCGGTATTCTTATCAGTAATTGTAAGAATCAATCTACCAGCATTTCGCATTAATGAGTAATACTGTGCACCAAGCTTTGTTCCATTTTCAGAGCTGATTGCATTTCTATCTGCAATATACTTAGCATCATCTGCAAAGTAATTTGGAATGTAATACTTCTCGTTATCTATTCCAAGTGGATAGATTGAAAGGAAGTTTGTCTTTGAAATGCCTGAATATGTTGCAGCATTTGCAGCGTATTCTGAATTGTGAACATACTCCTCAAAATCAAAATCCTCAAACATTGATGAATCCATCCAGCTTCCATAGAATGCAAGGAATGGAACTGACATGTCAACGCCACCCTTTACATAGATGAAACCATCTACATACATACCATTTTCGAAGCCAGCTAAATATTCTCTATCGCTGTCTGAAAGGTTGATTGCTACATTAACCTTTGTGCTATCCTTTACCTCCACTACTTCAAGTGCAAGATCAGCTACTGCCTCACCGCCCTTAAGCTGCTTAGATAAAGCGTAAACATCCTTTGTATCTACAAGTCCGTCATTGTTGAAATCATAGTATTCCTGATTCTGTTCAACGATAGCAACGTCACGTGAACCGTTAACAACCTGAAGAAGAATCTTTCTATCCTTGTTGTTTACCTTGCCATCATCGTTAAGATCGTAAACAAGCTTTGTATCATCAGCTGTAAGAGTTACTTCTGGGTTAAGCTTGTGTGAGCTTCCTGAAATGTAAGTTGTACCGTTTCTGTCATAAAGCTCTTCTGTAAGTACTGTTGAATCAAGTACATAATACTGTGCATCCTCGTCCATGTTATAAACATCGAATGAGAATGAGTAGTTACCTGACTTTGTTGGGTCATCACCAAGAACTGCCTTAACCTTACCGTCATTGCCTTCCTTGTCGCCTACTAAGATGTAAGCTGGTGATGAAATAGCGTCCTGAACATTTGCAAGACCAGCACCCTGCGAACGAGGAGAATACTCAAGACCTGTCTTATCGTTATCCTCATAAAGTGGTGTTGCAGTACTCATAATAAGTGACTGTGCAAGTGTTCTAATTGAAATGTCGTTCTTTGCAGCAAGGTCATTTTCCTTGATGTACTGCTGTACAAGAGCACTCTGACCTGCAAGAGATGGAGCTGACATTGATGTACCTGACATCTGTCCGTATGTACCATTGTCTCTTGTTGAGTAGATGTTTCCACCTGGGCCTGTAATTTCTGGCTTAAGATCAAGTGAACCTGGAACACCGTAAGATGAGAAATCACTCATTGTATATCCGCCAGGAACATCTCTGTCTGTTGCAACTGCTGTGTTAATCTTGATTGTTCCTTCGTATACGCCTTCAGCAACCTCTTTACCTGTTGCAGCAACTGCTTCACCCTCTGACTGCTTGATAGAAACTGCTGGAATAACAGCTGTGCTTCCCTGCATTGTCATTGTGATTGTGCCAGGCTGATTGTTAACAATAACAATTGCCTTTGCGCCTGCTGCCTCAGCATTCATCTGCTTCTGACCGAATGTGATTGCACCTCTGTATACAAATACAATCTTATCCTTTACATCAACGCCTTCGTAATCAGCTGGCTCGCCTTTAGCGTTAAGGAATACGAATGGATACTCTGTACCGCTCTTGTCCTCTGACACATCAAGTGTTAAGAACTGAGGAGCAAGTGTATCATTTGCATCTGTATAGAAGATGTTCTTTCCATCAGAAAGTGTAAAGTTGTTAGCTGTCATACCGCTATTTACTGCTGATGCTACTGTAAATGCGTTTGTGTATGATCCAGGTGAACCTACTGTATCAAGGTTTACATCCTTTGAAAGGTTCACGCCATAGGTTGAGCTATCAGACCAACGACCTGCATTACCAGCTGAAATAGAAACAACTGTGCTTGTACCTTCAAGCTTCTTGAAGATTTCATTTACATACTCTTCTTCATCAGATGAGTTACCAGCTGCTGATGAGCCAAGACTTAAGTTGATTGCATCTGCCTTAAGAAGAAGTGCATCTTCGATAGCTGCCATGTAATCATCTGTGTAAGCACCACCGTTTGTACCGAATACCTTCATTGAGATAAGCTGTGCATCTGGTGCGATACCAACAACTCCTGCTGTCTCTCTGGCAAAGCCAGTAGCTGAAGCTGCGTTCTTTACATAATAGTTTGCTGTAGCAATACCAGATACGTGTGTACCGTGGTCACCCTGCTCATCATTGTCATGTGTGATGTCAAGATTCTTGTCTACATAGTTAAATGCGAATGGAACTTTGTCATTATTGAAAAGTTCATCTGCTGTAAGTCCTTCGTACTGCTTTGTAGCATTAAGATTTGGAAGGACATTTTCAATTTCGTCTGCATTAAGAAGATTGTAATCAGAAACGCTCTTGCTAGCTGCCTCTGCTGTCTCCTCTAAATGAGCATCAAATGCATCTGCATCAAATGATGGATGATCGATATCGATACCTGTATCGATAACTGCGATACGAGTACCTGCACCAGTGTAGCCTGTAGCCCATGTCTCGTAGCTGCCAACCATATCACCAGATGTGATTGTGTTTGGCTCTGCCTCTACACATGGCTCATACTGTGATGCAACATAAACAGCCTCTACACCATCTACCTTTTCGATAGCTTCGATATCCTTAAAAGCTACATCTGCTGAAATAGCATTTGTAAGGATTGAGAAGTTAAAGTTTACATCCAACTCTTCGCCATCTAAAGCTTCATTAGAAATCTTTTCTACCTGCTTCTCCTGAGCTGCTTCAATTTTGTCAGCGGCACGCATTGCTGATTTATTTTCAGCTAAATCCTCTGTGTCGTACCCCTTATCAAGGACGCTGTCGCCCTCCATTACAATAATTACTCTAGTCTGTTCGTTAGGATCCACTTCCTCATTTGGTGTTTCAACATCCTCACCATTAAGAACTTCTGTAAGATCCTCGAGCCCCTCTTCCTTAGGGTCTACCTTTTCGAAGACTGGTAAATCTTCTGTTGCTTCTTCAGCTTCTGATTCTGCTTCAGACTGAGTATCATCGGCTTTGTCATTAGTTGTTTCAGATACAACTGTCTCATCTACCTGTTCTTCTACTGGACTAGCTACTGCAGTGACTGTTGGCGACATAGCAAGTGCTGCTGCCATAATCACTGACAATACCTTCTTAGGTATCCAGCTTTTTCTCATGTTCTTACCTCCCTTTAATAGAATTTATAAAAACTATCTACCTGAGAAAAAATAGATAGCTTATAGCGAAATTATATAAAGAATATGCCCCGGATATTTTTTAAAGCGTAATTTAATATATTGATTTAAAGCATTATCGCTTTTAAGTGCTAAAGCATGAGGGCCAAAAAATAAATGCGCCTGAAACGCATTTATCAAATCTAATGATAAAAGTATATGTTCAGTCGCATTTAAAGTCAAGATATAATTATATTTTATAACGAATTCTAAAAAATATTTTTACCGTTTAAATATTCTTAACAAGCCAAGAAGTTTTCTAACATCTTCTCACCCTCTGGAGTCATTATTGATTCTGGATGAAACTGCAGGCCGTAGATGTCATAATCCTTATGCTTTACCGCCATTATCTCACCATCCTCTGCTGTGGCAATTACCTGTAGATTGCTTGGTAAGGTATCTGCTTCAGCAGCTAGTGAATGATAGCGGGCAACCTTTATTTCCTCTGGAAGCCCTTCGAATATTTTGCTTCTTGTATCAACAGCTACCTTTGACTGCTTGCCATGCATCAGCTCTTTTGCATAAGATATAGTTGCACCGAAGGTTTCACAGATAGCCTGATGGCCTAAGCATACACCCAATATAGGAAGCTTTCCTTTGAAGTGGGCGATTACATCCTCGCAAATTCCTGCTTCAATAGGTCGACCAGGACCAGGCGAAATGATTATATGACTTGGATTTAATTTTTCTATATCACATAGACGTAGCTCATCATTTCTAACCACCTTTATATCAGGATTGAACTTTCCTACCAGCTGATAAAGATTGTAGGAAAAACTATCATAGTTATCTATAAGTAGAATCATCTAAAACCTCCCTCAGCTTCCTTCACCGCATTTACCACTGCCTTCGCCTTGTTGATACATTCTATCGCTTCTTTTTCTGGTACGGAATCATAAACTATTCCGGCTCCAGAACGGATGCAAATACTATCATCCTTTTTATATACAAGCCTGATTGCGATGCACACATCAAGGTTTCCCGTAAAATCCAGATAACCTACGGCACCACCATAAATGCCTCGCTTGCTTTGCTCTAACTCATCTATAATCTGGCAGGCTCTAAATTTTGGAGCACCTGAAAGAGTTCCTGCTGGAAGGATGGCATCTACTGCGTCTATCGCATCCTTCCCCACTGATAGCTGTCCTACCACAGTGGAGCCTATGTGCATTACATGGGAAAAGCGTTCTATTTCCATGTATTTATCTACCTTTACAGAACCAAGCTTTGCTATTTTTCCAATATCATTTCTGCCTAAGTCCACCAGCATGTTATGCTCTGCCCGTTCCTTTTCATCCCCCAATAATTCTTCCTCTAAAGCCTTGTCCTCGG
The DNA here is from genome assembly GCF_900113655.1 of Pseudobutyrivibrio sp. OR37. Lineage (GTDB taxonomy): Bacteria > Bacillota > Clostridia > Lachnospirales > Lachnospiraceae > Pseudobutyrivibrio. The sequence continues at coordinate 181,117 of NZ_FOQF01000001.1, forward strand.
CGCTGTCCTTGCCTCTTGGTCTGGTTCCTGCCAGTGGAAAGGTGCTGACTACTCCATTATCAACCTTTACAAGTGTTTCTGGAGAGGCTCCTGCAAGCTCAATATCAGAGCTTGAAAAATAAAACATGTAAGGAGAAGGATTGCTGGCGCGAAGCAATCTATAGGTATCAAACAGGCTACCTGAAGCCTTGGCCGTAAGGGGATTTGAAAGCACTACCTGAAAAATATCGCCCTCTTTGATATAATGCTTGGCCTTTATGACCATCTGTCCATATTCTTCATTTGTAAATTTAGGCTTAATATCTGTCTTAAGATGAATTGGCTCGAAGATTTTCTTTACTCCATTTTGAAGAAGATATTTAATCTCCATAAGCCTAAGCATAGCCTTATCGTAGCTTTCAGCTATATCTCCATCTTCTACCATCACCCCGGTAATTAGATAGATTTTTTGCTTAAAATTATCAAAGGCTATTACATCATCAAAGAGCATCAAATCCATGTCCTTGAAATCGTCCTGCTTGTCACACTTTAGTCCCAGCTTTGGCTCGGCATATTTTATATAATCATAGGAAAAATATCCTACAAGACCTCCTGTAAATGTAGGAAAGCCTTCTAGCCTTGGGGTTTTATATTTTGATAAGATTTCCCTTAAGGTATCGTTAGGATGGGTTACCTTTCTTTCTTCTACAAGAGTTTTGTTGCCAGCTTTGTTCTCTTTAATAAGAAGCTGTCCATCCTGGCAGGTGATTTCCAGTTTTGGGTTGAAGCCTAAAAATGTATATCGTCCCCAGGTCTCTGTTTGGCTAGCGCTCTCTAATAAGTAGCATTGATGAGATGCATTTCTTATGATTCGCATCACTTCTATTGGAGTGTACTCATCAGAAAGCATTTCAAGCATCACTGGAATTCTTTTAAACTCTTTATTTTGGGCAAGTTTTATAACCTCATCAATACTAGGATGCATGGTAAGCCTCCTTCATTTCCTTAACAAAGCTGCCTACCTTCGATGGTGCATCCTTTCCATATTCTTCAATCACCCTTACGATGGCCGAGCCTACAATTGCTCCATCTGAAATATCTGCCATTTTTGCAGCCTGCTCTGGGGTGGAAATACCAAAACCAACAGCACATGGCACATCAGTGTTCTTCCTAACCTGTTCAACAAGATTAGCTATACTTTCATCAAGCTTTGTTCTTGCTCCTGTAACACCAAGGCTGGATACTACATATATAAATCCCTTGGCTTCCTTTGCAATCATGTCGATTCGCTCCTTTGAGGTTGGAGCAATCATTGAAATGAAATCCACATCATATTTTGAAGCTGTTTCTTCAAATTCTGCTTTTTCCTCAAAAGGTACGTCAGGTAAAATGATTCCATCGATTCCTACATTTTTACATTTTTCGAAAAATCTACCTGTACCATAGGAAAAGACAACGTTGGCGTATGTCATAAATACAAGTGGAACCTGCACCTTATATCTCACCCTTTTTACCATGTCAAAAACATCATCTGTTGTTATTTTATTTTTCAAGGCACGGATATTGGCGCCCTGGATTACAGGACCTTCTGCTGTTGGGTCAGAAAATGGGATTCCAAGCTCAATCAAATCTGCTCCATTTTTTTCAAGCTCTACAATAATCTTTTCAGTGGTTTCTAAATCAGGATCTCCACATGTGATAAATGGAATGAATGCCTTTTTATTATTGAATGCCTCTGCTATTTTACTCATGGATATCCTCCCCTCTGTAGCGTGCGATTGCTGCACAATCCTTGTCTCCTCTGCCTGAAACTGTAACGATAATAATCTGATCTTTATTCATTGTTGGGGCCAGCTTCTTCGCATATGCGATAGCATGGCTGGATTCGATTGCTGCAATGATTCCTTCTGTTTTTGCGATGTATTCAAAGGCATCTACTGCCTCGTCATCTGTAACTGGCACATATTTTGCTCTGCCAATATCATGAAGATGTGCATGCTCTGGACCTACCCCTGGGTAATCTAAGCCTGCAGAAATAGAGTAAACCGGAGCAATCTGTCCATATTCATCCTGGCAGAAATATGATTTCATACCATGGAAAATTCCGATTCTTCCTGTGTTTACTGTAGCTGCTGTTTCAAATGTATCAATGCCTCGTCCTGCAGCCTCGCAACCAATCAGCTGAACTCCTTCATCCTCGATGTAGTGATAGAAGGAACCAATTGCATTGCTTCCACCACCAACACATGCGATAACTGCATCCGGAAGTCTTCCCTCTAACTCAAGAATCTGTCTTCTGCTTTCCTTTGAAATAACTGCCTGAAAATCTCTTACAATAGTAGGGAATGGATGTGGTCCCATTACAGAACCTAAGCAATAATGTGTATCATCAATACGAGTTGTCCATTCTCTCATTGCCTCTGAAACTGCATCCTTAAGTGTGGCTGTTCCTGATGTAACTGGGATAACGTCTGCTCCAAGAAGCTTCATACGATATACGTTAAGGGCCTGTCTTTCTGTGTCCTCTTTTCCCATAAATACAACACATTCCATTCCAAGAAGTGCTGCAGCTGTTGCTGTTGCAACGCCGTGCTGGCCTGCGCCAGTTTCTGCAATAAGTCTGGTCTTTCCCATCTTTTTAGCGAGAAGTGCCTGGCCAAGTACGTTGTTAATCTTGTGACTTCCTGTGTGGTTCAAATCTTCTCTTTTAAGATAGATTTTTGCGCCGCCTAAGTCCTCTGTCATCTTTTTAGCATAGTATAAAAGGCTTGGTCTTCCTGCATAGTTGTTAAGTAAATCAGTAAGCTCTTTGTTGAATTCTGGGTCGTCCTTGTAATGGTTGTATGCCTCCTCAAGCTCATTTACTGCATTCATAAGTGTCTCTGGAATATACTGACCGCCGTGAACACCAAAGCGTCCTTTGCTCTTTGAACTTGTACCGTCTTTACGAACTGCACTGACAAAGCTAATCATCTTTTCCTCATCCTTCAAATGATTTGTTTCAATTCCTGTGCTTACATCTACTCCAAATGGCTTTGTGATTTCTATTGCAGAAGCCACATTCTCCTGGTTTAATCCTCCTGCAAGAATGAAAGGTCTGTCTATAAATGTCAAAAGCTTTAAATCCTTAATTGGAACTCCTTCACCATTTCCCGCATCAAGCATTATCATATCGGCGTTTGATTTTTCAGCCTTAATCAGCTCCTCTGGAGAGTTGGCCTTAAAGGTTTTGATTACTGGAATGTTGTTATCCATAAGCTCCTTGATGTAATCCTCGTCCTCGTTGCCATGAAGCTGAGCCACATCGATTATATTTTCGTCAAACAGCTCCTCCACCTGTGAGGCTGGAGCATCTACAAAAACACCTACAGCTTTAATTTCAGGATTTAACATGCTTTTAAGCTGCTTTGCTTTTGCTTTAGTCACGTTTCTTCTGCTTTTGTCATAAAAAACAAAACCGATATATTCTGGCTTTAGCTTGTTTGCAGTTTTTATATCTTCTTCTCTTGTCAGTCCACATAGCTTAATAGTAGTCATTTTAAATCCTCCTCAATTCATTTAGCTTAGCTGTTTTGTCCTCTGCCTTCATAAGTGTTTCACCAATTAATACAGCGTCTACCTTTGCTCCTCGTAAAGCTCTTATATCTTCATTAGCGGTTATTCCACTTTCTGATACAAAGATTATGTCTTCTGGAATCAATTGTCTTAGGCGCTTGCTATTGCCTGTATCCACTGAAAAGTCCTTTAGGTTACGATTGTTTACACCTATTATTCTGGCACCTGCCTTAATCGCCATCTCTATTTCTACCTCATCATGTGCTTCCACCAAGGCGCTGATTCCAAGCTCATCGCAAATCTCAATATATTCTTTTATTTGACGTTGCTCTAATATGGCACATATCAGCAGGATTGCTTTTGCCCCTAGTAGCTTTGCTTCATAAATCATATATTCATCGACGGTGAAATCCTTTCTTATGCAAGGAATTTTTACCGTATTTGCGATTTCTTTAAGATAATCATCACTTCCTAAAAACCATTTTGGTTCAGTCAATACTGATATGCAATCCGCCCCAGCCTTTTCGTAATCCTTTGCTATTTGTAAATAGTCAAAGCTTTTTGCTATTACTCCTTTTGATGGGGATGCCTTTTTGCACTCACAGATAAAAGCTATATCGTTTTTACGAAGTGCCTTTTCAAATTCAAAATTTCCCCTTGGCATATTGCATGCTTCTTTTTTTATTTCTTCTAGTGACTTATTTTTCATTTTCTCAGCGACTCTTTGTTTTGCATGCTCTGCCAATTGCTCAAGTATATTCATGGCATCTCCTTAACAAGCTCCATTCACAGCCTTTGAAATCTCATCAATTTTGTCTTCTGATAGTTCATTGCTAACTATTATGAACTTCTCAAGTGTTTCTAAAGCCTTACCTGAATCGATTATTTCAGCTGCAAGCTTTACTCCATCCTTAAAGCTATCTGCCTTTCCTCCGATGTAAAGAGCTGCTCCTGCATTTAAAAGCACTGCATTTCTTTTATGCCCCTTAGCTCCACTTAAAATATCTCTTGTTATTTTTGCATTTTCTTCAGGAGTGCCACCCTTTAAATCATCCTTTGTACATCTTTCAAATCCAAAATCCTCTGGCTCAATAATATATGTTTTGTACCATCCATCATTTATCTCGCAAATCTTTGTTGGAGCTGAAAGCGAAATCTCATCAAGCTTGTCCTGACCATACACAACCATTCCTCTTTTTACCCCAAGGCTTATAAGTACCTGAGCCAGTGGCTCTACCAAATACTCATCGTAAACTCCAAGAAGCTGCATACTAGGTGTAGCTGGATTTGTCAAAGGTCCAAGGATGTTAAATACTGTTCTAAAACCAAGCTCCTTTCTGATTGCTCCCACGTATTTCATGGATGTGTGATACTTTTGAGCAAAGAAGAAGCACATTCCAACCTCCTTTAAAAGCTCCACACATTTTTCAGGACTTTGATTGATATTTACTCCAAGTGCCTCCAAGCAATCAGCCGTTCCGCAAAGTGATGAAGCAGCTCTGTTACCATGCTTTGCCACCTTCATTCCTGCTGCAGCTGCCACAAGTGCCGAAGTAGTAGAAATGTTAAAGCTATGAGCATTGTCCCCACCTGTTCCAACTATCTCAAAAACATCCATTCCTGTTTCAACCTTTATAGCATGCTCTCTCATTGCGGCAGCACAACCTGCAATTTCATCAGTAGTCTCTGCCTTGGCACTCTTTGTAGAAAGTGCAGCAAGAAAAGCCGCGTTCTGTGTTGGAGAGCTTTCCCCACCCATGATTTCATTCATGACTGTGTAAGCCTCCTCATAAGTTAAATCTCCCTTGTTTACGATTTTTACAATTGCCTCTTTAATCATGTTTACCTCCTATTAAAGGCTTCCCCTTTTTAGTGGGAAGCTGTCAGCGTTGCTGACTGATGAGGGTTTCTATCATACTTTTGTATAAAAAAAGTCCTTGATAGAAACCAGTTTCTAGTTTCTATCAAGGACGAATAATCTAATCCGCGGTGCCACCTTGAATTCATAGGCTAAACCCATGCTCTTAACAGGATACCATCATATCCCTGACTACTAACGTAAGCCTTACGTCGTGCAATACTTTGATTTTAATCATTTCCTCACGCCCTCAGGAGTCCATTCCCAAATCGCTATCATACCGCATCCCACCATCGCGGCTCTCTCTAATGAATCACGAAGAGGTACTCCTCTCCCTCATCGGTTTAATACTTTATTGTGTTGAGGTAAATATACCATTTACTTAATGTGTTGTCAACAATTATTTTCTGAAAAAAAACAGCCGCAATACGAATTGTATTGCAGCTGTTCCTATTTTATCCTCTTATACTGCCAAGAAGAACTTGATTAAGAATAATACTGAAATTACATAAGTAAGTGCTGAAACTTCCTTAGCCTTACCTGTAAATACCTTAATAATTGTGTATGAAATCATTGCAAGACCGATGCCGTGTCCGATTGAGCCAGAGATTGGCATAGCGATAAGCATGATTGTAACTGGTACACAAACTGAAAGATCATCAAAGTTTACCTTCTTAAGACCTGTCATCATAAGCACACCAACATAGATAAGTGCTGCTGATGTAGCTGCTGCTGGAATGATTGCAGCGATAGGTGCAAGGAAAATGCAAACAAGGAATGCAATACCGCATGTAAGTGCTGTAAGACCTGTGCGTCCACCAGCCTCAACACCTGATGCAGATTCAATGAATGTTGTAACTGTAGATGTACCTGTGCATGAACCTACGATTGTACCAATTGAATCTGAAAGAAGTGCTTCCTTCATGTTTGGCATATTACCCTCACGGTCAACCATGCCTGCACGTGATGCAGTACCAACAAGTGTGCCGATTGTATCAAACATATCAATAACGCAGAATGTAATAACAAGTGTGATTGCTGTGAACCAACCCATCTGAGCAAGTCCTGCAAAGTTGAACTTGAATAATGTTGTTGATGCCATGTCACCAAATGCAGGAACAAATGATGCTGTAGCAAGTGAAGCAAATGGATTGTTTCCAAGGAATGCTGCATCGCCAATCCAGTAAATTACCGAAGCTGCAAGCATACCGATAATAACTGCACCCTTAATTCCCTTTGATGCAAGAACAACGATAATGAAAAGACCTACAAACATAGTAACTGCTGAAAGCACCATCATTGGATAAGCATCTGTCATAGTCTGCTTAGCATATCCTGCTGTAAGTGCTCCAAAGAAATCCTTCATTACAAAGAACTGATTGAAGTTTGAATCTGCAATGTAAACATTTGAGCCAAAGCCAATGTTAAGAAGCATAAGACCGATTGCTGGTGAAATACCAAGTCTGATTCCAAGTGGAATAGCATCTACGATCTTGTCACGAATACCTAAAAGTGAAAGAACAAGGAATACTAAACCTTCGATAAGGATGATGCAAAGCATTGCCTGGAATGATTCAACATATCCCATGCCTGTCATTGCAACAAGGTTACCAATTACGATAGCCATGAATGAGTTAAGTCCCATACCTGGTGCCAAACAAAATGGCTTGTTAGCAAGAAATGCCATAACAAACATTGCAACTGCTGATGAAAGGCAGGTAGCAAGGAATACGCCGTTCCAAAGCTCCTGTCCGCCTGCACCGTAGTTGGTAAGCAAGTTTGGATTTAAGGCAATGATGTATGCCATTGTCATGAATGTTGTGAGTCCAGCGATGATCTCTGTCTTCACTGTGGTGTTGTTAGCGCTAAGTTTGAATCTTTTCTCTAACATATTAAATTCTCCTCCTGGTCCGCCTGTTTATTGCAGGCAAATCTTAAATTTATATCTAATTTTTATAATTAGAAACTGTTTTAGGACCCCAGCCGCTGCTTGGGGGATATATTGCCCTCATCCGCCCCTTCGGGGCACCTTCCCCCAATGGGGGAAGGCTTATTATTTAAGGCTTGCTTTAATAAATGCTGAGAATAATGGATGTGGCTTATTTGGACGGCTCTTAAATTCTGGATGGAACTGTACACCAACATGGAACTTATTTGATGAAACCTCGATAGCTTCAACAACCTCATCGTTAGGTGATGTTCCAGAAATTGTAAGACCCTTCTCTGTCATAAGCTCTCTATATGAATTGTTAAACTCGAATCTATGTCTATGACGTTCTGAAATGTTTTCACTTCCATAAGCTTCAAAAAGCTTTGTGTCCTTGCGAACTGCACATGGGTATGCTCCAAGACGCATTGTACCACCCTTTCTAAGAACAGCCATCTGCTCTTCCATAAGGTCGATTACACAATGCTTACCTGTGCTGTTGAACTCTCTTGAATTTGCATCCTCAAGTCCGCAAACGTTACGTGCAAATTCAATTGCAGCAACCTGCATACCAAGGCAGATACCAAGGTATGGAATATCATTGTCACGAGCAAACTGACAAGCGACAATCTTTCCTTCTACACCTCTATCACCGAAACCACCTGGAACTAGGATACCATCGCACATTCCAAGCTTTTCTTTAACATTATCTTTTGTGATTTCTTCTGAATCAACCCATTCAATTTCAACGTGAGCATCGTTTGCATAACCGCCGTGGTAAAGTGCCTCACGAACTGAAAGGTATGCATCATGAAGTGCAACATACTTACCTACGATTGCAATTCTAGTAGTCTTCTTAAGGCCCTTGATAGTATCAACCATCTTCTCCCACTCTTCAATCTTTGGAGCAGGATTATCAAGACCAAGCTCACGGCAAACAACATCATCTAATCCATACTTATGCATCATAAGTGGAGCCTCGTAAAGGCAATCAAGTGTGTCGTTTTCGATTACGCAGTCCTTCTTAACATTACAGAATAATGAAATCTTATCCTTGATAGACTGCTCAAGTGGATGGTCTACACGGCATACAATGATATTAGGAGCAATACCAAGTGACTGAAGCTCCTTAACAGAATGCTGTGTTGGCTTTGACTTGTGTTCTTCTGAACCAGAAAGCCAAGGTACAAGTGTTACGTGAATGAACAAGCAATTCTCACGTCCCTTTTCAAGCGAAACCTGACGAATAGCCTCAAGGAATGGCTGAGACTCGATATCTCCAGTTGTTCCACCGATTTCTGTGATAAGAACATCACAATCAGATGTTTCAGCACCCATATAGATGAAGCGCTTGATTTCTTCTGTGATATGAGGAATAACCTGAACTGTCTGTCCAAGATATTCGCCCTTTCTTTCACGGTTAAGAACGTTCCAATATACCTTACCAGAAGTAAGGTTAGAATATTTGTTTAGACTCTCATCGATGAATCTCTCGTAGTGTCCCAAGTCAAGGTCTGTCTCGGCTCCATCATCAGTAACGAATACCTCTCCATGCTGATATGGGCTCATTGTTCCTGGGTCAACATTCATATAAGGATCAAGCTTCTGTGAAGCTACCTTATAACCTCTCATCTTTAATAAACGTCCTAAAGATGCTGCTGTGATACCCTTACCTAGGCCTGATACTACACCACCAGTTACAAATACATGCTTTGTCATTTTACACTCCTTAATTTTTATTATTCATTGGATTACATCATTAATAGAAATCTTAATTAAGATAAATGTGACATATTTCCTCCTGAAAATAGAAAAAGCGTTTTTTTTTTGAAGGAATTCCTCCAAAAAAATAAACGCTCAATTACTATGAAATATTACAACATGTATTCCAATTTGTAAAGAGGGAAATTTTACAATTTACAACAGCTCAAAATCTAGCAAAAATATTAAAAATGACCTCTTACTTTATTTAGATTTTTTAATCTTTCTCACTAATGAAACATCAAAAATGCCATTATAAAAAGCCACAAATGTATTCTCTATAAAAAAAGCTACTATAAGTGAAACTATAGTAACACCAAGTATAGATATTATAGCACCTACCCCTTTATGAGTTAGTGAACTAAACGGTGCCAATTTGGGTGTAATTATACCTATGCATATGTGATGAATTAAAATCATTCCGTAACTATACTTGCTTAGAAATCTAATGAAAAAATAATTTTTTAAATGCTTTTGTAAATTATATAATAATGCAAATAATCCACAGGCAACAAAATAACGTAAAACTGAAAAATTGCTACTTATAAATACGGAGTCTGAATCATTAATATATATAACCCACATTGCTATAGCCGAAACTATTCCAGCTATAATAAATAATTTATCATATTTTCGTGTTTCATCCTTAGTAAACCAAAATCCCATAATTGCGATAAGGCACCATCCAAGAAGATTCCAAGCTTTTATATCAATTAATTCAATTGGTATACAGATTTCAATAATCGATAGTACGAATAAAAAAATAATCATTTTACTAAGTAACATATAAGAAATGTCTTTTAGCATATACCTTAAAAAGAAAAAAAGAATATATAAAAATAGTAAAACATACATAAACCAGAAATGCAGAGCATGTACGCTTCCAACTTTTCCTGAAATTATTCTACCAATAAGTACACCAATTGAAACTTTTTCAATATTTCCATCAGCTGAAAAGAATAAATAATAAATATAAAAATATAATATAAGCGGAATTGCTATCTTGCTTAATCTCCTTTTTATAAAGAATATCATTTTCTCATCTCGATATTGTAATAATAATGCCCCCGAAAGCATAACAAAAATCACGTTGCAACTACAACATAGCAGCCGAGTAAAATCCAAGTTTCTATATAAATTGCTCTCTTGAATTTCAGCAGCAACTGCTAAATCAGCGCCAATTTTATGTACTGCAACGACCATAATAGAAGCAACACATCTTAAATAATCATAAACCAATACCCTATTATCAGTTTTAAGCGCAATTGTTTGTTTAAGATAATCATCCTGACTTTGTGATTTAATAATTCCAATAATGCAACCACCAATTAAAGATATAATAACAAAGTAATTTATCGTCCCTATCACGCATTTAAATATATAAATACCGCCTAGCAGCACTCCAGCCCAATATAATAAATAAAAAAACTTTCTAATAGATGAATCATTCACTGCACTTCTTCTCCCATCACACTCAATACTGTCTTTATAATTAGACTAATGTCTCTAATTCAATTCAGGCCAATGATTTTCCATTATTCAATAATTTGTTACCCGATATTACTATATATCCTATTCGGACACAAATTATGATATCACTCCATTCTATAGCTCGCAATATAGATATTATTTTGTGTCCTTTTAGGATATCTGTGTTATTCGCACGAATCCTTTTAAGATATACACTAAATTTGATTAAATACGTAGAGGTAAGTAAGTATGGAACTAGATTACAATGCTATAGGTGTTAGAATCAGACGTTTGCGAAAAGAATTGGGGCTTACACAACAGGCTTTAGCTGAACTCTCAAATCAAGAACCTTCAAACATTTCTCATATAGAACGAGGTGCTACTAAGCTGAGTCTACCTACTATAGTTAATATTGCCAATGCACTGGGTGTTACAGTAGATGATTTATTGTGTGACAGTCTTCAAAATGCCACTAGTACATATTCAAATACAGCATCTAATTTATTGAATGATTGTTCTCATGAAGAATTAATATTTATGACTGAAACTATGCGTGCCATCAAGGATAACCTCAGAAAAAATATCACCTCAAACACTTAATAAAACACTTCTATCTAAATATATTTTCTCATTTTTTAACAGATTTAAGCTTTTGTTTATTGTATATTTTTGAGTCTACATTTATAATAGCCCATGTTGAATTAAAAACATTTTAATAAGAAAGAAAAGATTTTTATGGAAAACAAATTATTTAAACTGGGCATTGATATCGGCTCTACAACGGTTAAAATTGCAGTTTTAGATGACGATGACAATCTTTTATTTTCAGATTATCAGAGACACTTTGCTAATATCCAGCAAACTCTCACCGATTTATTAACCCAGGCCAAGTCATCACTTGGTAAGATTCAGGTTCGTCCTATGATTACAGGTTCAGGCGGACTTACACTTGCTAAGCACCTTGGCGTGGAATTTGTACAGGAGGTTATTGCAGTTTCTACTGCCCTTACTCACTATGCTCCTCAAACAGATGTTGCTATCGAGCTTGGTGGTGAGGATGCCAAAATCATCTATTTTGAGAATGGTAATGTAGAACAGCGTATGAATGGTATCTGTGCAGGTGGTACAGGTTCATTTATCGACCAGATGGCTTCTTTACTTCAGACAGATGCCCCAGGTCTTAATACATACGCAAAGGATTATAAGGCACTCTATCCTATAGCTGCCCGTTGTGGTGTTTTCGCCAAGACTGATATTCAGCCTCTTATCAACGAAGGTGCTTCTAAGGAAGATTTGTCTGCTTCTATTTTCCAGGCAGTTGTTAACCAGACTATTTCAGGTCTTGCTTGTGGTAAGCCTATCCGCGGTCACGTTGCATTCCTTGGTGGTCCACTTCACTTTTTGGATCAGCTTAGAGAAGCATTTATCCGTACACTTAAATTAGATGATGAGCACGCTATCCTTCTTGATAACTCTCATCTTTTTGCAGCTATCGGTTCTGCTCTTAATTCAAAGGAAGAAAACAACGTTCCTATGGACGACCTTATCGACAAGCTTTCTGAAGGAATTAAGATGGACTTTGAGGTTGCCAGACTTGAGCCATTATTTGATGGTGAAGATGATTTCAGAGCCTTCAAGGACAGACATGCAAAGGCAGAGGTTAAAAAGGGCGACTTAGCTAACTATCATGGTAATGTTTACCTTGGTATCGATGCTGGTTCTACTACTACAAAGCTTGCGGTTGTTGGTGATGATGGAACACTTCTTTATTCCTTCTACTCAAGCAACAACGGTAGCCCACTAGCTACTTCACTTAAGGCACTTAAAGAGATTTACTCTATCATGCCTGAGGATACACATATCGTACATTCTTGCTCAACAGGTTACGGTGAAGCTTTACTTAAGGCTGCACTTCAGCTTGATGATGGCGAGGTTGAGACAATTGCTCACTACTATGCTGCAGCATTCTTCGACCCTGATGTAGATTGTATCCTCGATATCGGTGGTCAGGATATGAAATGTATCCGCATCAAAAACGGCGTAGTTGATAGCGTACAGCTTAACGAAGCATGTTCTTCTGGTTGTGGTTCTTTCATTGAGACTTTCGCTAAATCACTTGATTTCACAGTTCAGGATTTTGCCGAGGAAGCACTTTTTGCTTTGAACCCAATCGACCTTGGTACACGTTGTACCGTATTTATGAATTCAAAGGTTAAGCAGGCACAGAAGGAAGGCGCATCTGTTGCTGATATTTCTTCAGGTCTTGCTTACTCTGTAATAAAGAACGCACTCTTCAAGGTTATCAAGCTTTCTGATGCATCAGAGCTTGGTAAGAACATCGTTGTTCAGGGTGGTACATTCTACAATGATGCTGTTCTTCGTTCCCTTGAAAAGGTTGCAGGTGTTAATGTAGTTCGTCCTGATATTGCAGGTATCATGGGTGCCTTCGGTTGTGCCCTTATCGCTAAGGAGCGCTACGAGGAAAATCCTACCACTACTACACTTGGCATTGATGAGATTAACAATCTTACATTCGATACAAAGCTTACTCGTTGTCAGGGTTGCGTGAACCACTGCTTACTTACAATCAACAGATTCTCTGGCGGTCGTTCATTCATCACTGGTAACAGATGTGAAAAGGGTGCAGGCGGTGTTAAAAATAAGGAAAACATCCCTAACCTTTACGAATACAAATACAACAGATTATTTGATTATGAGCCTCTTTCAGAGGAAGAAGCTACTCGTGGTACTGTTGGTATTCCACGTGTACTCAACCTTTACGAGAATTACCCATTCTGGGCTACATTCTTTAAGGCTCTTAAGTTTAGAGTAGTTCTCTCTCCTCGTTCAAACCGTAAGGTTTACGAAATGGGTATCGAATCAATCCCATCTGAGTCAGAGTGCTACCCAGCCAAGATGGCACACGGTCATGTTCAGTGGCTCATTAACGAAGGCAATGTGGACTTCATTTACTATCCATGTATTCCATACGAAAGAAATGAGTTCCCAGATTCAAACAACCACTACAACTGCCCTATCGTTACATCTTATGCTGAAAACATTAAGAACAATGTAGACGAAATCACAACTGGCAAGGTTCGTTTCCTTAATCCATTTATGGCATTCTCTTCTGAGGAGATTCTTACAACTCAGCTTGAGAAGGTATTTAAGGATGAATTCGATATTTCAGCTGCTGAGGTTAAGGCTGCCGCACATGCTGCTTGGCTTGAGCAGGAGCATTTCAGAAATGATATGTATGCTAAGGGTCAGGAGGTTCTCAAGTATCTTGAGGAAACAGGAAAGCACGGTATCGTTCTTGCAGGAAGACCTTACCACGTAGACCCTGAGATTAACCACGGTATTCCAGAGCTTATTAACAGCTACGGCATTGCAGTACTTACTGAGGATTCTATTTCAAACCTTGGTGAGGTTGAGCGTCCTCTTATCGTTATGGACCAGTGGATGTTCCACTCTCGTATGTACTCAGCAGCTAACTATGTTAAGAAGCATGACAACTTAGATTTAATTCAGCTTAACTCATTCGGTTGCGGTCTTGATGCCGTTACAACTGATCAGGTTGCTGATATCCTTACTCATTCTGGTAAGATTTACACTTGCCTTAAGATTGATGAGGTTAACAACCTTGGTGCCGCTCGTATCAGAGTTCGTTCTCTTCTTGCTGCACTTCGTGTTAAGAAAAAGAAGAAAGCTGAACGCGAAATCGTACCAGCTAGCTATAACCGTATAGTATTTACAGAGGAAATGAAGAAGAATTACACAATCCTCTGCCCACAGATGTCACCTATCCACTTTGATTTAATCGAGCCTGCATTTAACGCAGCTGGTTACAATCTTGTGATTCCAAACATCCCTACACGTACATGTGTAGATGTGGGACTTAAGTATGTTAACAACGATGCATGCTACCCTTCACTTATGGTAATCGGACAGCTTATGGCTGCTATCGATTCAGGTGAGTTTGATATGAGCCGTACTGCTCTTCTCATCTCACAGACAGGTGGTGGATGTCGTGCTTCCAACTACATCGGTTTCATCAGACGTGCCCTTGCTAAGGCAGGCTATCCTGATGTTCCAGTTATTTCAATGAACCTTAACGGCTTCGAGCCAAACCCTGGATTCAAGCTTACACCTAGCCTTATCCAGCACGGACTTTACGCTCTTACATTTGGCGATATTTTACTTCGCTGTGTATACCGCGTTCGTCCTTACGAAGCAGTTCCTGGTTCTACAGACGAGCTTCACGAAAAGTGGAGAAAGAAGATTGTTGAATTTGTTTCAAACACAAAGGTACTCTCTCATGGCAAGTTCAAGAGAATGTGCCGCGAAATGATTCGCGATTTCGATAATCTTCCTATTATAGAAGGACTTAAGAAGCCACGTGTTGGTATCGTAGGAGAAATCCTTGTTAAGTTCCTTCCAGCAGCCAACAATCAGCTTGCTGAATTACTTGAGCAGGAAGGTGCCGAGGCAGTTGTACCAGACCTTACAGACTTCCTTCTTTACAGTTTCTACAATGCAAACTTTAAGGAAGAAAACCTTGGTGCTAGCCGCAAGACTAAGTTCATGTGCAATCTTGGAATTAAGTTCTTTGAGTGGCTCAGAAGCGCTGCTAGAGATGAATTTAACAAGTCTAAGAGATTCACTGCTCCAGCATACATTACAGATACTGCAGCAAATGCTAAAGAAATCGTATCAATTGGTAACCAGACTGGTGAGGGATGGTTCCTTACAGGTGAAATGCTTGAGCTTATCGAAACTGGTGCAAGCAACATCGTATGCATCCAGCCTTTCGGATGCTTACCTAACCACGTAGTAGGTAAGGGTGTAATCAAACGCATCCGCCATGAGCATCCAGAAGCAAACATCGTAGCCATCGACTACGATCCAGGTGCATCTGAAGTTAACCAGCTGAACCGAATCAAGCTTATGCTTTCTACAGCAAATAAGAATTTAGCTAAAGCATAAAAAAGGCTTCTCCCTCCGGGAGAAGCTGTCACCGCAGGTGACTGATGAGGGAATTCATATAGTTGACCCTCATCCGTCTGCTGCGCAGACACCTTCTTCTCCGCTGCCGCTCCGGTCGGCTCAGAGCAGAGGTCCACTGGACCTCTTGAGCCCCAAAGGGGGAAGGCTATTTTATATGTTGGATGCTACGATGCGGAATTCGTAGGGTTTCAGGAAGTTGTTTTCTACTTCTTCTATATTGTAGTTTCCGAAGACTATTTTGTCTCCATAGAATTCTACGGCTCTATTGTAGCTGGATAGGTTGCAATAAATGTAGAGTCTTTGGTCGATGGATTCGCGAGTGAAAATGTATACATCACTTGGTGATGCTACCCTGCGGTAGGAGCCTTCGTTAAGAGCTTGAGAATTTTTTCTAAATTCTATCATGTGCTTATAGAAATTTAGTATACTTTCCTCATCTACCTTCTCGTCTTCTACATTTATATAGCTTTTATTAGCATTGATTTTTAACCAAGGTGTTCCAGTGGTAAAACCGGCACCTTCTGATGAATCCCATTGAACAGGCGTGCGGGCGTTGTCTCTAGTGGTGCGAAGAATAAGCTTTCTTCTTATTGAATGAACCAGCAACAACTTCTTCATAGATTGATTTATGCTTGATGATTCAATATCCTTTAAATCTCTAAGGCCTCTGAAATCACCGTTAGTCATTCCAATTTCTTCACCTTCGTATATAAAAGGAACTCCCTTAAGGGTAAGATTTAGACCACATAAAAGCTTGGCACTCATTGCCCAAAATCTACCCGTGTTTCCAAAATGATTAACTGAACGTATCTGGTCGTGATTTTCAAGATAGTTGGCAGGAACCTCCAAGGCCTGCTGCCATTTATCCAAAATCTTAATGAGCTTACATGGTTTATAGGCTTTTTTGAACCATTTAATTCCTCTGCTATCTACATCCATGTGCTCAAAAAAGAAAATTGCATCTAACTCTTTTCTGCTTTCATCACTAAGAAGCTTGGCATCGTTAGGTGTCACAAATACGGTTTCACCTACAATAAAGGTTTTGTATTTGCTCCAAACTTCTGAATTGAATCTTTGAATCAACTCATGGCAGCCTTCTGTGTTAAGGTAATGTTCCTTACCTGTAAGAGCAAATCGTCTCTTGCCATCTTCCAAGGATTTCTTATATATAATATTGATAACATCGCATCTAAAGCCTGCTATTCCTTTATCCAGCCAAAAGCGCATGATATCGGTAATTTCTTCATAAACCTGTGGGTTATGCCAATTCAAATCTGGTTGCTTTTTACTAAACAGATGTAGGTAATATTCACCATTTTCTGTTTTGCTCCAGGCCTTTCCTCCAAAGAAGGAACCCCAGTTGTTAGGAGCCTTGCGGCCATTAGGAGATCTGAAATAATAGTAGTCTTTATATTTTTCATCACCGGCTAAAGCCTTTTTAAACCATTCATGCTCATCAGAGGTGTGATTGATAACCAAATCCATAATGATTTTTATTCCCAGTCTTTTAGCACGACTGATAAGCTTTTCCATATCCTCCATAGTTCCAAATTCAGGATTAATGCCCTTATAATCAGAAATATCATAACCATTGTCATAATTAGGGCTGGGATAAACAGGGCTTAACCAGATGACATCTACGCCCAAATCCTTAAGATAATGAAGTTTAGAAATGATACCAGGAATGTCCCCAATTCCATCCCCATTGCTATCACAAAATGATCGTGGATATATTTGGTATACTATAGCATTCTTCCACCATTTTTTTGTATTAGAATTTGCCATAACCGCCCCCCATAATCATAATTCTCTAAAAAATATGATAACGGATTCTTCATACTTTTTCAATGATTTATTCACAAATTCATCACACACTGAAACAAAATTAAGATAATTCAGACTCAATTTATTTTATAGTCAAAAAACGGCAGACGCTTCCGTCTGCCGTTATATTTTTATGCAAGTATAAAATCACGATTTTCTGTATAACTATTCTGACATTACTTCTATTTTGCAAGAAGAGTCATAATCTTGTTTGATCTAGCAATAAACTCTGCCATTGCTTCTGGAGCAAGTGGAGCATTTGCAATCTTAGCAAGATCGTAAAGCTGAGCTGCAAATACAGGAGCATTCTCAGAATCCTTATTGTTAAGGATGTAATTTACTAAATCATTATTAGCATTAAGCACTAATGTTTCTGAAGCCGAACCGAACATGCCCATATCCATACCGCCCATAGCGTACATCTTCATCATATCCTGCATACGACGGCTCTCCTCTGATACAGTAAGCATTGAAGAAAGCTCTTTATTCTTAAACTTCTCAACCTTAACCTCAAGGCCTTCGTTGTTAAGTGCCTTTCTAAATACCTCTGTAAGTGTCTCTGTCTCAGCCTTAAGCTCATCCTCTGATGTCTCTTCAACCATTGAATCTGTAACATCAGCATCGATACGACAGAACTTGTAATTCTCATTACGCTGCTCTAGCTGAGTAATGAAAGAAGTATCAATAGCATGATCAAGAATAACTGCATTCATGCCCTGCTCTTTGAACATGCTTACATACTGGCCCTGCTGATTCATATCAGTTACATAGTAAACTGTCTTTCTATTATCCTCTGGCTCCTTTGTTTCATCAGCAGATTTGTTTTCATCAACAACCTCTGCCTCAACCTTTTCGCCATTTTCATCAGTAGCCTTTTCCTCTTCCTTAACAAGAAGCTCTGGAAGTGTGATGTATTTATCGTTAATATCCTTGAATAAGATGTAATCGTTCATCTTATCGCAGAACTTGTTATCCTTTAAGCAACCAAACTTGATGAATGGAGCGATATCATCCCAATATTTCTCGTAAGCTTCTTTATCTGTCTTGCACATTCCAGTAAGCTTATCAGCCACCTTCTTTGTAATATACTCAGAAATCTTTGTAACAAAGCCATCATTCTGAAGTGCTGAACGAGATACGTTAAGTGGAAGGTCTGGACAATCAATCACACCCTTAAGAAGCATTAAGAACTCTGGGATAACCTCTTTAATGTTATCAGCGATGAATACCTGGTTGTTGTAAAGCTTGATTGTACCTTCGATTGAATCGTACTCTGTATTAATCTTAGGGAAGTATAAGATACCCTTAAGGTTGAATGGGTAATCCATGTTAAGGTGAATCCAGAAAAGTGGCTCCTTGTAATCATGGAATACGTCACGATAGAATGCCTTGTATTCTTCCTCTGTACACTCTGAAGGATTCTTTGTCCAAAGTGGATGTGTCTCATTGAGAGCAACTGGACGCTTAACAATCTTAAGCTTGTCCTTTGCAGGTGAAACCTCTACCTGCTCCTTAGTACCATCTTCCTTTTCCTTCTCTTCGAATTTAGCATCCTCATGAATCTCTTCGATAACCTTATCTGTATCACGCTTATCAGCAGCATCGATTGTCTCGTATTCTTCAGGAGCATCCTTCTTTGAAAGGAAGATTTCTGTAGGCATGAATGAGCAGTACTTTTCGATTACTTCACGTGCTCTGTATTCATTAGCAAATTCAAGACAATCCTCATTTAAGAACAATGTGATTTTTGTACCTACCTGGTCCCAATCACCATCGCCCATTTCAAATTCTGTGCCGCCATCGCACTCCCAGTGAACTGCTGTAGCGCCATCCTTATATGAAAGTGTATCGATGTGAACCTCATCAGCTACCATGAATGCTGAATAGAAACCTAGGCCGAAGTGTCCGATAATCTGATCACTATCTGCCTTATCCTTATACTTCTCAAGGAAATCTGTTGCACCTGAGAATGCAATCTGATTAATGTACTCATCAACCTCTTCTGATGTCATACCAAGACCATTATCAATAAATATAAGAGTCTTGTCCTCTGGGCTAACGATAACCTGAATCTTTGCCTTATAGTCAAGTGGAAGTGAATACTCTCCCATCATATCAAGCTTTTTAAGCTTTGTGATAGCATCGCAACCATTTGAGATAAGCTCTCTATAAAAAATGTCGTGATCAGAATATAACCACTTCTTTATCACTGGAAAAATATTTTCACTTGTAATTGATAAACTACCTTTTTTGTTACTCATTTTCCTCACTCCTTCTATATCTTAAGTGCTGTTAATTACAGCACTTGTCTTACTAATGAGTATGATAATACTACAAAAACCCAAAGTCAATAAAAAATTAGCACTCATTCGCAATGAGTGCTAATAATGTTCATTCTTTATGAAATTCTCGGCTATATGTACTAATACTAACCCTTTACAGCGCCTTCTATCATACCTTCCATAATCTGCTTCTGAGCGATGAAGAATAAGATAAGAATAGGAACAATTGCAAGTAAAGCAGCTGCCAAAATCAAGTTCCACTGCTTAACGTAAGAACCTACGAATGCCTGTACTGCAACTGGTAATGTCTTTACTACACCATTCTGTCCAAGCATCATTGATGGAAGAAGGTAATCGTTCCAGATCCACATACCATTTAAGATAGTTACTGTTGTAATAACTGGCTTAAGAAGTGGCAAAATTACGATGAAGAAAGTCTGCTCTGGTGAACATCCATCGATTGAAGCTGCCTCTTCAAGCTCCATTGGAATACCCTTAATGAAACCATTAAGAATAAATACTGTCATAGCGCCGCCGAATCCAAGGTAAGCAAAAATGATACCAGGAATTGACTGAAGCATTGAGATACCAATGAACTTTCCTACATCTCTGAATGTAGAGATAAGTGGAAGCATAACTACCTGGAAAGGAATAATCATTGATGCAATAAATGTAAAGTAAATAACTACTGACCACTTTGTCTTGTTACGGCAGATTACCCAAGCAGCCATAGCTCCAAGTAAAGCTAAAAGCACTAAAGATAATACTGTGATGATTACTGAGCAACCAAATGCTGACCAGAACATAAAGTGTGTATTGTTAATTACATCTGATAAGTTAGTAATTAAGTTTGAAATAGATACACCATTTAATCCAATTGGGTTTGCTGTGATGTCGTTTGTTGTTTTGCATGAGTTAATCACAACAAGGAAAAATGGGAACAATACGTATACTGCAACAAGCAGTGCTACTACTGTCTTTATAACAACCCTGGAGGTCTTCTCTTTAATTTTCATTATAGCTCTACCTCCTTCTTGTTAGACATACGTACCTGTACGATAGATACAAATGCAAGGATGATGAAGAATAATACGGCCTTTGCTTCACCAAATGCATATTCGTTGTTAATAACTGCAGTGTCATAAATGTTAAGAGCAAGCATCTGAGTACCCTTTGTAAGGTAGCTTCCAAGGAAGCTTGAAACAGAGCCTGTACCATTTGTTAATGCAAGGTTAACATCGAACTGTTTGAATGCACTAGTAAGTGTTAAGAATGTACAGATTGTGATTGTTGGTGCAATCATAGGGATCTTAATCTGGAAAAGTGTCTGGATAGGTGTTGCTCCATCGATAGATGATGCTTCGATAACATCTCCTGGCACCGTATTAAGACCTGTAATATAAATAAGCATTATATAACCTGCGTACTGCCAAATGTAAACAATGATGATTCCAATAAATGCTGTTCTTGTTTCAGATAGCATTGAATATCTGGAATCAAATAAAGCTGTGGTAAATTTGGTAACAACATTTGAGAAAATGAACTGCCAAATATAACCTAATACGATACCACCAATAAGGTTTGGTAAGAAATATGCTGCTCTAAAGAAGCCTAAGCCCTTAAGCCTAGATGTGCAAAGAAGAGCTAACATAAAAGCTACTAAATTAACTAAAATAATGTTGAATACTACGAATAAAAATGTGACTAAAATTGACCAGATAAACTGTGGCTGCTTGAACATTCTAATGTAATTTTCAAGACCAACAACATTTCTGATTCTAATACCATCCCAATCTGTAAATGAATATCCTACACCAAGAATAAGTGGGATGATTACTGTTACCGCAAATGCAAATAGCAATGGGAACAAAAACATAAAATTAATAATACCTCTGTGATGCTTTAATGTTGGGAAGAAATATAATCCAACAAAAAATACAACACACCCAATAATTAGTAACATTCCTCGAATTCCGAGAGCATCTGTTTTTGATATAGCTAAATATAGGCCCATCAGCATAAGCACGATACCTGCAATCATGCAGCCGAATGATGAGATTTTTCTAGTTGCCGAGAACTCGCCCATAATTTTCCCCTTTCGTATGTCTCTTTAAAAGAATAGAGGCAGTGCTAAAACGCCCTGCCCCTAAATAATACCTCAATTAGTTTGCGTAGTAATCCTTAATTACGCTTTCAATTGTAGATACGAAACTATCAGCGTCAAGTTTGCCCTGTGCATAATCTGCAAATACCTGGCAAGTAACATTCTGAAGACCATCCTTCTTAAGCATTGTGTGCCATCCGCTGAACTTACCAGCATCGATATAGCTCTTCATGCTCTTATAGAATGGGTTAACTGCCTCATACTGGCAATCATCAAATGGTGAAACAAGACCTGCATCATTTACTAAGATGTTCTGAGCAGAGTCACCTGAGCACCAGTCAAAGAATTCCTTTGCGCCATCAACATTACCATCATTGTATGCTACCCAGTAGCTTGGTGGTCCAGCGATGATTGTGTCAATACCATCTTCGAATGCATATGGAGCAAATCCACATTCAAAGTCAACATCATCAGGTGATGTTACACACCAGTTACCCTGTGTGATGAATGCATAGTCACCAGCTGTAAATCCAGCAACCTGTGCATCATATGTACCATCTACTAAAAGTTCAGGATCAGAGTACTCATTCATCATTCCGATGAACTCAGCAAAGTGCTTCATTCTGTCCTTATCAATTTGTCCACCGTCATTTAAAAGGTCGATGTATGTTGTATCATCAGCCTTAAGACCTGCATCTAAGTACTGACCAAATACGTGTGTACCTGAACTCCAACCTAAGTTAGCTGGCTCTGCACACCAACCAAGAACTGCCTTGATTCCAAGCTCATCCTTCTTGCTGTCCAGTGTTTCGAAAGCTTCCTTATAAGCTGCTGGGCTTGTAAGTGTTGAAGGATCGATGCCTGCTGCCTCAAGAACGTCTGCGTTGTAGCCAAGTGCTGTTGCCTCAACTGTGTAAGGGAAACCGATTGTTCCCATTTTATCGTTTTCAAGCTCGAACTCAGTCTTGTCTGTCCAAGCAGAACCAGAAAGATCTGCAAGCATTCCGTCCCAAGTATCAGCCTGGTTTGCTTCGATTACGAAGATATCTGGCATGTTGTCTGCCTGATACATTTTCTTTAATTCGTCTGCTGCGTTTGTGTCGCCACCAATTGTCTCAACTACAAGTGTGTTGCCTGTCTCCTCGTTGTAAAGCTTTGCTAAATCCTGAAGCTGAGCATCAATCTCTGGCTTACCATTAAGAAGTCTAACTGATGAACCTTCTGTTGTTGCAGTACCATCTGCTGTGTTTGTATTAGCTTGATCTGTGTTAGGCTGTCCACAAGCTACAAGGCTTGCTGCCATAGCACCAACTAATAGAGTAGAAAGTAACTTCTTCTTCATTTTAATATTCCCTCCTAATACGTTAAAACGTTTTCTTTTTGTGTAGAATATTGAGACGTTTTGTTGTGCATATTGTACAATCCGACATCTCTATTCCGTTCAACTTTTGCGCATAAGTTTGTTGTAACTAAAACATACCATAACAGTTATGATTGGTCAAGTACCATTTTTAATTTTTTGAACCATTGTAAAGTGGAAGCCTTCTAGGCTTTGTCACAGTGTCCCTAATTACAAGCTTTGTAGGCAGTGTAATCTGGGCTGCTGTCTCCTCTCCAGCCACCTTTTTAAGCAGTGTTTCAGCTGCAATAATACCCTTATTTTTAACATCCTGATGAACAGTTGTAAGGGCTGGACGGTATAAGCTTCCTAGCATATTATCATCAAAGCCAGCTATAGAAATTCCCTCTGGCACTCTGATTCCTCTGTCTGTTAATGCAGACATTAATGTAACGGCATAAAGATCTGATACGCACATAATCGCTGTATAATTCATAGCCTTAATGCATATCTCATCCAAACTTTCTTCAATTTCAGCACTTGCAGGTCTGATTTTTAAGAAATCCTCCTGCTCAAACTGTATGCCAGCTTCTTTTAAAGCCTTAATGTAGCCCTGGAATCTGGCTAAATCTACACCGTTTGTATTATCTGAAAGGAATGCTATTTTCCTGTGACCGCAGGAAATCATATATTTAACCATTTCATAGGTTCCACCTAAGTCATCAAGACCTACATTAGTGAAATGCTTCAAGCCTTCCATACTGTATGTATCTATACATACGATAGGCTTTTTGTACTTTTCACTGACACGCACTCCGTCATCATCCAACATACCAAATAGAATAAGACCATCAACATTCCATGTAGAAACATGTCTCATAATCTTCTCTGTATCCCTTGAAATATAAAGCATCATGAAGTATCCGGCGTTTCTGATTGTCTCTTCTATACCACCGATAAGCTCTGATACGAATGGGTCCATAATAAGATTCTCATATTTATCTACTCTGGCCTTAAGGGCTAGTCCGATTATCTTAGATTCATTTTGTGCAAGATTTCTGGCGTTGATGTTTGGAACATAATCAACCTCATTTAAAAATTCCTGCACTTTTTTTCTAGTTTCCTCAGAGACTTCCCCTTCTTTTCCATGAATTACGTTAGATACCGTAGTTGTAGACATATTGAGCCTTTGAGCTATCTCTTTAATAGTTATCATTAAAAAACCTCTTTACAAAATTTGAATTGTATTGTATTGTGATGTCAATATATCACTTATGCGCATAAGTTGTCAATAATGCGCATGTTTACAAAGTTACACATATATTTTTATATCATTTTCACAAAAGAGGTAAGGTTATGAACAAGAATTATGAAACAGTATCTATTGATTTAGCAAGAATCGAAAAGCTTACAGAGCAGGTTGATTCAATTTGCTCTCTTGATATCCCAGCTGATATCCCAAATGGAGATATGCCTGGTGACAAGATTGAAATTGGTGAGTCTCACATTGAAAAGGCTCGTACAATTTTCCCTGAGCTTGTAAAGGAAATTCAAAAGGCTGCAAGCGCAAACCCATATCATCGTGCAACTGTATGTGTATGTGGTGGTTCAGGCGTTGGAAAAAGCGAAATTGCTTCTATCCTTTCATATATGCTTACAAAGGCTGGTGTTAAGAGCTACACAATGAGTGGTGACAACTACCCTCACCGTATTCCTATGTACAATGATGCAGAACGTCTACATACTTTTAGAGAAGGTGGTATGCGTGCACTTGCAGATGCTGGTATCTGCGATGCAAAGGTATTCGAGACAATATCTAAGCTTCAGAAGGATGAAGATGATGCAAACGCTGCACATGTAAATGAGTATGACTGGTTTGAACACTACCTTAATGGTGGTAAAACAGCTTTAACAAACTACCTTGGAACAAATTCTGAAATTGACTTTGGCGAGGTTGATACTATTCTTGATGCATTCTTAAATGGTGCTGATAAGCTTTGGCTTAAGAGAATGGGTCGTGATGAGGCTACACTTTGGTATGATGAGGTTGATATGTCTGAGACATCTGTGCTTATCCTTGAGTGGACACACGGTAACAGCGACAACCTTAACAACGTAAACATCCCTGTTCTTCTTAACAGTACTCCTGCTGAAACATTAGAGCACAGACGCTCACGTAACCGTGATGGCAAATTAGATGCACCATTTACTATGATGGTACTTGAGATTGAGCAGAACAAGTTAAAGGAGCAGGCTCACAAGGCTAAAATCATCATCACAAAAGCTGGTGAGTTAATCGACTTTGATACATTTAAACAATTAATGGACTAATTATAAAGGAGTTTTTCAAATGAGTAACACACGTACCGATAACGGACCTATGCTTAATGCTTATCCTGATAGCATGGGCGCAAATCTTTCTGATATTATTTCTGTACTTAGCAAGCCAGAATTTAAGGATACATTCCAGTCCTTCTACATTTTGCCAAGTATCTATAATACAGATTTAGACAGAGGTTTTTCTGTAATAGACTACGGTCTTAATAAGGAGCTTGTAGCCTCTGATGATTTATCTCACCTTGAGGATTTAGGAATTGATTTAAAGCTTGACTTCATATTAAACCACGCTTCTGTTCTTTCTCCTCAATTCCAGGATTTAATTAAGAACGGTGAAAAATCTAAATACGCTGATTTCTTTATCAACTGGAATAAGTTCTGGGATGGCTATGGCGAAATGACAGAGGGTGGTTACATTCAGCCAGATGAAAAATATATCAAGGATATGTTTTTCAGAAAGCCTGGTCTTCCAATTCTTATGGTTCGTATGCCAGATGGCAAGGATGTTCCTTACTGGAATACCTTCTATCAGGAGGTACGTTACCTTAAGCCTGATGTAATGGATTTAATGGATGTTGCTGAGGTGCAGTACTCTACTGCTGTTAAGCTTTCACACATTATTTCTGATGCAATAGATGCAAAGGTAGCTCCAAAGGATATTGATTTCAAAGAGCTTTCAAAATACAAGGATGTTATTGTAGATTATCTTGAATCTAACAGACGTTACTTAGGTCAGATGGATTTAAATATAAAATCTGATTTAGTTTGGGAGCACTATGACAATACTCTTAAAACACTTTCTAACTACGGTGCAAAAATTGTTCGTCTTGATGCATTTGCTTATGCACCAAAGGAACCAGGAAAGAAGAATTTCTTAAACGAGCCTGATACATGGGATGTACTTGAGAAGGTTAAGCAGCTTGCTGATAAATATAACCTTTCTTTACTTCCAGAAATTCATGCAAGCTATGGAGAAGGAAACTATGAAACAATAGCTTCAAAGGGATATATGACTTACGACTTCTTCCTTCCAGGATTACTTATCTACACATTAGAGCGTCAGTCAGCTGATTTACTTGTTAAGTGGGCTAAGGAGCTTGTAGATAAAAACATCAGAGTTGTAAATATGTTAGGTTGCCATGATGGTATACCTCTTCTAGATTTAAAGGGAATGCTTCCTGAAAACGATATTCAAGATTTAATTGATACAATCGTAGGTCGTGGTGGTTACGTAAAGGATCTTCACGGTGCCAAGAATATGTACTATCAGGTTAACGCAACATACTACAGCGCACTTGGTGAGGATGATAAAAAGATGCTTCTTGCAAGAGCTATTCAAATGTTCATGCCAGGTAAGCCTCAGGTTTGGTATTTAGATTTATTCGTTGGTAAGAATGATCACGAAGCAGTTAAGCGTGCCGGTGAAGGTGGTCACAAGGAAATTAACAGAACCAACCTTTCAATGGCTGACATCGAAGAGTCACTTAAGAAGGATGTTGTAAAGAAGCAGTTAGAATTACTTCGTCTTAGAAATACTCATCCAGCATTTGGATTTGATTCAAACTTTACTGCAAATTCTGATGGAACTAATCTCACACTTGGTTGGGAAAAAGATGGTCACGCAATTAAACTTATTGCAAACCTTGAAGATTATTCATTTGAAATTAAAGAGAACTAAAAAAACAAGCTGTATCGTATATACGATACAGCTTGTTACGTTCCAACACAAAATAAAAAATTAAAGATCTACAGAACCAACACGGTCTTTGTTTGCTACATAATAAATTTTGTTCTCCTCTGGCTTGATGTAGATGTTAATCTCCTCAAGAGCCTCTTTCTTGTAATCCTTCTTGAACTGAGCCTGTGCCTTCTTTAAGCAATCTGCCTCAGAAAACTCTCTGCCCTGGTACTGGATTACAGCTGTTGTAGCAACTGTCTTCTTAGCTTTTGCCTGAGCCTTCTTAACTGTCTTTGTAGCTGTCTTCTTAGCTGCTGTTGCTGTCTTTGTAGCCGTTGCCTTAGCTGCTGTTGCTTTCTTAGAAGCTACTGCTGCTTCCTTCTTAACTTCTTCAACAGCTTTCTTTGTAGCTACTGTAGCATTCGCTGCGGCTGTCTTAACTGTACTAGCAGCTGTTGCAGCTGACTTCTTTACATCATCAACTGTTACCTTTGCGTTTGTTACCATTTTTTCACCCTCCTATATGAGCAAATCTTTTATTTTTTTATTTAAGTCATATTATAGCCATTTGCCTTCACAATTACTAGTGTATTGTGCTAATTTTCTACCAAATTACTAATAAAAAATTAATTCTCCTTTCTTTTTAGTATAATTTGCAAATATTAAGGCGCAGAATATGTCTGCGCCTTGATAAAAAATAAATATTCAATTTATTGTCACTATTCATTTACAAGTTGCTATTTAATGTTTCAAAAAATGTTCCACTTGTAAGCTCAGAAGTGTCTTCTGGAAACTCAACTTCATCCCATAATTTTGTGTTCATATCAGAGAAATATCTCTCCTCCAAATCTGACACAATATCACTTAAAACCTGCTTACGTCGATTCTCAATAATGACTTCTTTATTAGCTTCTGAAAGCTCTTCGTTATACTTGTCCAAGCACTGGAAAAAATAGTAGCCATCATCTGATTTTATAGCCTTTGATATTTCATCTGTATCAAGATTAAATACCACCTCATCTATTTCCTTTGGGTATTCTCCTCTTGCAAAAGTAGCCTGATAATAATCCTTCTCTGTGTAAGAAGATGCAAGTCTTTCAAAGGTATAACCGTAATCAATCATACCCTGTATTTCATTTGCTTTTTTCTCGTCAGATACATACAAAACAAAGGCCTCCATTACCCTTGCTTCATCCTCTGAAACCTCATCATCAACAGAGTTCATAAGGCTCTCATATACCTTTGATGCAATGGCATATCGTAAATACATATTGTAGATATCCTTTTTATGTGCACCAGTAAAAGAACGCTCCTTTGAATTAAGAGATTTATAGTAGGTAGCAGCTGCTTCCTCGCAGGCTTTTTGCTCTGCATCCGAAAGCGCTATCTCATTCTCCTTGGCATACAGATTAAGTACATAAACTCTAGTAAGATGCTCTAATGTCAAATCCTTTATAGAGCCAACCATAGTGTCTACATCATAATCCTCAGACCAAAGGTTTACACCATTTACCGAACCATAAATATTTTTTTCATTTAAAAGATATACAAGTGCCTCTTTTTTAGAGCATTTCATATCACCTATTTTGAATACTGTGTTGCGTCCACTTGAGCCGCCAAAATAAATAGTTTTACCATTTATTTCACAGCCTGAAAAGGTAACGCAAATGCATATCGTAAATACGATAGCCATAAATCTTTTTAATAACTTCATATTGTCCTCCGAGTAAAGCTTAAGAAAAAAGCCTGCTCTTTTTTATTCTTAAATAAATTACACAAGCCAGTATTGTCACTATGAATTCCAGCACGAACAGCTCCCAGGTGCGCAAGGTGGTAAATGGAATCTGGTGAAGCCCCATGTAGGCATTGACAAATCTTACTATTACATAGTGAATCAAAAATGCCTGTGGACTAATATTGCCCAAGGCAATCATGGCAGGATTAGAAATAAGCTTTGTCAGTAAACCCTTTTTCATGGCAAAAACCCATATCCAAGGAAGTGCCATTACGATATATCCGCTTGACCAGTTTTTGATGGCAAGCATTACAGGACTTTCCTCTACTGCCCCAAGCCATAATGAAAACCATATTGAAAAAGCTAACAGACATATTTCTAATATCGTATATACGATAGTGTTATCAGTGTTTTCCTTTTCTGAGGTAAGCATATAGATTCTTCCAAGAACACAGCCGCAGAAGAAATCTACTACCCTGTATGCAGGAAAGCAGTACATAAACCATCTGTATCTTACACCCTCTGCCCCATATCTTAAAGCGAAAGGATATGCCAAAATTATCTGCAAAGCTATTAATAATATTGCAGTAAATACAAGAACTGGAAGCTTTCTCTTTTTCATCCATTTAAGCAAAAATGGAAATTTGATATACAAAAATAGTGCCACTGAAAGATACCAAGCCACACCATTTAATGCAACATTTACGGTGCTGTCTGGATACCAGGACTGAACCAAGAAAATATTTAAAGCAATATTCCTAAGCAACCCGAAAATGGCTTCACGAAGCACACCATTAGTCCTATAAATCCAAAGCTCTATTAACACTACTGCTATCATAGTGATAATATGGAGTGGATATAGCTTTTTAATCTTGCCTAGTGAAAACCTTAGGGCATCTACAATATTACCAGGAAGCTGCCTGTCCCAATAAATATATGTCATGAGAAAGCCCGACATACAAAAGAATATAGATACTCCAAGCCTAGACCAGCCCCAGGCAATTTTGGCATGAACTAAAAATATGCCAATAAATGCCAGTGCTCTAAGGGCCTGTAAAGAATCTATTCTGGCTGTTTTATTTTCCATACTAGCCCTCTACTATTAAATATCTTCCATCCTTAAGTGGGAAAACTTCCTCTGATGATAGGATTTCCTCCTCGGACATACCGCCAATATCCATACCATCCTCTAAGTATGTGATAACCTCTTTTTTATTCTTGCAAACTGTTGCACATACGTCCTCAAGAAACTCTAAGGCTTCTTCATAGTTATCTGCTACCTTTTCTGGAAAAAGCTGAAGCTGATTCTCCAAAAATGTTTCTACTGTTATTTTGTCGTACATAAATTTATACTCCTTTCTAGAGCAAATGAATATATTAAAACTTCCTTTACCTTAACTCCATAGGAAGCCTCTATTGCATTTTTGTATAGCTCTAATTGCCTTTCATATCTTAGCACCAATTGCTGCTCATCGTCTACCTTATCTGTCTTATAATCCAAAAGAACTATTCCGTCCTCTTCCTCCCAGAACACATCGATGATTCCCTGCACAAGAATCATTTCATTAGAGGAAGCATCATCATTAAATAAGCTCTTTGCATCACTGCCGTAAACAAAAGGCTTTTCTTTGTATAGATTGCCATTTGCTGCTGCCATGGACATACGCTTTGCAGAATCATCCTTCAAAAACTTCTTAAGCTTATTAAGATTAATTCTTCCAAATTCATCCTCCGATAAGCACTTAATTTGCTTCATATAACTGAGCTGCTCATCAAAGGAATCTACTAGATTTGGATTAGCAAAATCATAGCATTCAAGGAATCTATGCATTGCAGTTCCATAAAGTGCTCCAACAGGGATTTTCCCTTCTTCAGTATTTTCCTTTAAATCCTGCTGACGCATAAATAGAGGAATATAGCTTTCCTCTTCCTTAACGATAAAAGCAGGAGCCGAATCAGCGTTAAACTGGAATACATCCTCCATAGCCTGATGCTTAATTTCAGAAACTGAATATTTACTCTTATACCCGCTTTCATTTAAGCCATCATACTTAAAGGATAACGTATTTACGATAGGATTACCTGCCCCATCACCTGCAGCATCAATGAGCTTTTCAAGTGCAGCCCTTACCTGTTCCTTCTTAACAGAACGCTCCACCTCATCTATAAACAGATCCTCGCAATCAATGATTCGCTTATTGTAGTGGTAACCTGAAGCATTTAATGATCTGATAATCAGCTCTATGCTTGAAGATGCCTTAAGCTTTGTATTGGTATCAAGAAGACCAGTTTCTCCATCATATTCGCTTAGCTTTTCTATCACTGATTTATCTTTATTTGGCTTGATAGCTGCAGTGATTATCAGCTTGTCCACAGCTCTTGTAAGTGCTACGTAAAGGATTCTTAAATACTCTCCTCTGGCATCTGCGGCCATACGATATTTAACCACGTTAAAGGATGGTGTTTTGTAGGAGATTCGTGTTTTTGGATTACGATAGTTAAGAGCAAGCCCTAGCTTATCGTCATACACAAAGGAACCTGCTTCATTCTTAAATGGTTTACCACAGCCTGCAAGGAATACCACTGGAAATTCCAAGCCCTTACTTTTATGAATAGTCATAATTCTAACTGCTTCATCATTTTCAGAAACAGTTTTTGCAAGACCTAAATCCTCATCATAGGTCTTTAAGCCTTCGATATAGCTAACAAATCTGGACAAGCCTTTAAAGCTTGTGCTTTCAAAGCTTACCGCCTCATCTATTAGCTTGTTTAGATTTGCCGCAGCCATTCTGCCATTTGGCAAAGATTTAGTATAAATTAGATAATCTGTTTCCTCCAAAATATGCTCTATGATTTCATGAATCGGAGTGTCGATTGCCTCATCTCTAAATTTATTTAGTACATCTAAAAAGGCTGCAATATCTTCATCATTATCTGCCTTATATTTTTCCAAGATACATTCATACAAGGAAACCTTTGGGCTAGTAGCTCTAATCTGCGCCAATCTTTCAGAAGAAAAGCCAAACATTGCAGAATGAAGCACTGCCGCCAATGGAATGTCGTTGAAAGGATTATCTATTACATTAAGCATAGATAAAACAGTATCGATTTCCTCCCTGTCGAAAAAGCCAGTTTCCTCAGCCACGTAGGAAGGAATTCCGCAATCCTTTAAGGCTGCAATGTATTTATCAGAATGTCCTTTAACGCCACGCATTAAAATTACAATATCGTTAAGCTTAATAGGGCGCAGACTTCTTCCATCTTCGCCCTTACAGCTTACCTGAAAGTCTGATGCAATAAGCTCCTTTATTCGCTTTGCGATAACAAGAGCCTCCAATGTGTCTCCATCATCTATATCTAATTCCTTCATGGAATCGGCATTTTGAGTCGCAATTAAAACCTCTGCCTCGTACTCGGACTGTTCTCCCTTAAAGGTCTCGTCACCAAGCTTTAAAGCTGCCTGTTCATTATAGGCAACTCCACCTACATCCATCTGCATAAGAGGTGCAAATACCTGGTTACAGAAATTCAGCACCTCATATCTACTTCTAAAATTCTTATCAAGATCAATTCTGATTGAGGATGCTTCTGGCTTTGCATCCATAGGATAAGAATAAAGCTTTTTTATAAACAAGGCTGGGCTGGCCTGTCTAAAGGCATAAATAGACTGCTTTACATCGCCTACGGTAAAGTAGTTATTACCAGAGCTGATGGCTGTAAGTATTTGCTCCTGAAGCTCATTGGAGTCCTGATACTCATCAACCATAATCTCCTTAAAATGATTTGAAAGCTCTATGGCCACAGGGCGCTTTTCATGCTCTACCGATTCTTCGTTTCTAAGAATCCTTAATGCCATGTGCTCAATATCATTAAAGTCATATATATTTCTTTTCTGCTTTTCTTCAAAAAGAGCTGCAGAATATTCTTTGGCAAAATTTATAAGAGCAATAGCCTGAGTTCGGATATATTTAATATCCTCAAGCATATCCTCAAGACTAACTCCATAATAATTATCCTTTATTCCAGTTACGATTTTTTTATAGGCACCCCTGAAATCCTTTGCTCGCTTAACATCGTCCTCGTTAAGACAGGTTCCCTTTGTTCCCCATCGTGTAGAAAAATCAATACCTGAAATTGCATCGAATTTTTCATTAAAGGTATTCTTCGAATAAATACCTTTAATCTGGCCTAGCTCATAGGTGAAAATATCCTTATCCTTTGCGCTGCAATCTTCAGTATAAAGACTTAAGAAACGCTCAAGCTTAGTAACGATTCCGCTTAACTCGCTGTCCGTAAGCTTAAGTATTTCCTCCACCAATTCACTATTTTCCAGCTCCTCTATAGTACTAATATCATAAAGCTTTAGTGCATTGTCATACCATTCCATAGGCCATGCAAAGCTAGCTGCTTTATCATGAAGAGCAAAAACCATATCACGTAAGCCATCTGTATTTCTTCCGTTGATATATGCATCTGCCAAAAGCTTAAAGTCCTCATCCTTTTCCTCCAGCTTCTTTGACAAAAGCTCAGTGAAAATATTATCGTTCAGCATCTTCAGCTCGCCTGATGCCCCAATTCTAAAAGAAGGATCCATATTGATTTCGTAGAAATAATTTTTTACAACCCAACTACAAAAGCTATCAATGGTTCTAATGTGGGCGTTATGAATAAGGGTTGCCTGAGAGCGCAGGCGTGCATCAGAAGCATTTTGCATAACTGCCTTGTCAATAGCCTTTCTGATTCGGTCCTTCATTTCCGCAGCAGCTGCCGTAGTAAAGGTAACCACAAGAATTCTATCAACATCTATTCCGTTTTTTTCGTCTAATATCTGAGATATGATTCGTTCAACCAGCACGAAGGTTTTACCACTACCCGCGGCAGCACTTACAAGCATATTTTTATTTCTTGTGTCTCGTACCAGTATCTGTTCATTAGTTAATGACAATTTATTCTTCCTCTAACTTTTCTTTCATTAAATCTACAATTTCAGAGTTCTTTTTACCTTTTTCAAAGGCACGTGGGCTAAAGCCAGGCTCGTTCTCATCAAAATGGCATACACTCTTGAAGCTACAATAACGACATGCATCGATGCCACCTAGTCTGGCTGGAGATGGTTCAAAATCTCCTGAAATAATATGATTTGCCGTTTCCGCTGCCTTTAGCATTGAATAGTCAATTACTGTCTTCATGGCAGTTCTATCTACTGCATTGGTATCTTTTTCTGATGGATCACCATTGCTCTTAACTGAATAAGGCACGATAGATGAAGTTTTAACCTGCCCCTCATCCTTTCCTACAGTAGAGTCATTTGCCTTTAAATCCTCTGGGGCACTGGAAAGTAAGCCTTCCATCCTGCTTAGCTTAAGTCTCTCCTCTTCAGAGACATTTCTTGCAGATGCCACCTCTAAATATTTATTAGCCATTTCGTAGTAAAGCATTGCTGCTGGATGCAAGGTTGCACCAGGATATTTATCCTTTAGCTTGTCCAAAACCACACCCATGTAGATAGGCAGCTGCAGGGAAAGTCCATGATAGCATTCATTCAAATCCAGCTTATGTCCACTGGATTTATAATCGATGATTCTTACAGCCTTATCATCATTTGCTGTTAAATCGATTCTATCTACCTTGCCCTTAAGATTAGCTAGCGTTTCCTGTGTCTTACTATCCTTGATTTCAGTGCGTATACTCTCTTCAAATAGTTCTGGCTCAAATTCCCCTCTAGACACCTGGGTAGTAATAATTTCAACCACATGTCTTAAAGTATCCTTCATGGACTCTACTATATATCTTTGGGTGCTATCCTCTAGTGTAGAAACCTTGCCCATGTGCTCAAAGGTTTGAGCGATAGCAACCTCAATGTATTTTTCACGTTCTTCTTCTGTTACTGTTTTAAAGCTCTTGCCATCTTCCTTTAGACTGCTTGAATATCGTTCAATAGCCTCGTGGTAAAAGTTACCCATATCGATGCTGGAAAGCTCAAATTCCTCGCGCTCCTTGAGATTTAAAACATAGGTGAGGAAATATTTATAGCTGCATTCATTATATAGCTCAAACTTTGATACAGAGCCGGAAATAGTTTCATCAGCATTTATAGCCTCATTTACAGCAAGCATAATCTGCTCTGAGAAGCTTTCCTTGCCATGCTCGAAAAATGCTCCCTTTAAAAGCAGAGAAAGTTTTTCTGCATCCACGGTCTTGGCCCACTCAATCAAATATATTAAATCCCTGGCCTCATCTTCTTTAAGGCTGTCGTATCCGAAGGTTGTGGTCTTGTTTAAGAGTGAAATCAAATAATCAAAGGTACTTTTTTCAGAAAGAATTCTATCCTCTCCTGTAAAATCTTCGATTTCATTAAGATTAATGCCCTCAAACATATCCTTAATCAAATCCACCAGATATGAAGGATTAACCCCTTTACCATCAGCATCTACTCTAGGCATGGTGATGTACAAGATCTGATTTGGTTTGGTAAGCATAAGATAGAGATAGAATCTCTGTCGAAATGCCTTTTGTCTGTCTGAAGGAGCCAGCTCAAAGCCTAATGATAGCAGCTGCTCACGTTCAAGCTGGGAAAGGATACCTCCGTTTTCCACCTTCTTTGGAATGGCATCATCAGATGCACCTATACAAAAAAGAACCTTTATGTTTGATAATCTGGTTCGTTCTATATCACCTAAAATAACACTATCTGTGGTAGGTGGAATGACACCGATAGAGGCTGCCGAAAGACCTGCCTCGTAAATATCCTTAAACTCATCTAATGCCATTTTTTCATCACCAAGGATTCCTACAAGCTTATCCAAAATATCCATAATTACAGGATAGATTTGGCTGTATTCCTTGGACTTTACCGCATTATTCTTGTCCTCATAGAGCTTGCCACGAGCGTTTATCTTGGCCTCAAAATCAAAGCCTGTTACAAAGGTGTAGAGGGCTACAGCAATATCCCTTACTGTAGAATCTTTATTAATAGCCCTATCAAAAGCCATAAATGGGCCAATAAATTTTTCTCTGATTTCATTTACCTTAAGTAAAGCTTCATCCTCGCTAAAGCTATTTGAACGAATTGCGAAAGGATGAAAATATTTTTTCTTTCCTCGAATACCAGTTGAAATCAGGTAGTTTTCCAAATAATCAATTTCATCTGTAGAAAGCTCTGTCAAACCTGTGCGCAGGAATCTAAACACATCCTCACGTTTGAAATCTCTATCAAAAATATCAAATAGAGCCTCAATAGCCTCCGACATTGGATGGAATAGAATTTCTGTTTTGGCATCTATGAAATAAGGAATATCATATTCATCCCAAATCCCCGAAACCAAATATCTGTAGGACTCCAAATTAGGAGCAACCACTGCTATATCTTTATAATTAAGCCCGCTTCTAACCAGGCGATTAATCTGAATTGCTACGTATCTAAGCTCGTCACGCATGCTTCTAAGACTCACCAGCTTTAGTGAAGCATCAGGGTTTGCCTCGCCCTCATATTTTCTTACGGCATTTCTGAAAATATTTTTTTCAAGATGTGTAAGCACGCTATTTTCTGACAGCCAGCCATCCTTCGATTCTATGAAGGTGATTGGATTAATTTCGGTTTTTGCATTCTTTGCAATTTTATTTAGCTTAATTGCAAATTCTGAAGACATCTCAAAAAGGGCATCATCCCCCTGCTTTGTAAGAAGTGCTGACTCATCATCTGCGGTAATAGTTACCGCTACCTCATCACAAATTTCAAGCATGTGCTCCACCAGCTGATACTGAATAGGTGTAAAGCCTGTAAAGCCGTCCAATACAACTGTTGAGCCCGATACAATATCAGAATCATCCAACATATCATTTAAGGTAGAAAGGATTGATTCTGTGGTAACATATTTTCCATTTATAAAATCCAAAAAAGCCTCGTATAAAACTAACAAATCCGAGGCTTTTCTTTTGAAGCTTTCTGACATGGCAGGTGATGCAATCATCTCTCTTAAACCATCTGTAGTGATATTATACTGAGTCATTTCTGAGATGAGGGATTTCACCTGAGTTATATAGCTGATTTTTGTTATATTCTGACGAAGGGTGGTTAAATCCTTCAGAGACTCATCGATTATTCTACGGATTACAAGGGATTTTCCGGTATCATCCAATACGGCGTTGATACCAGCTCCCAGCTCTTCGAATACACGATAAGCCAAGCGGTTAAATGACAGTACATCTATGTTCATAATGCACTTGTTGGGGTGCATGGATACCAGAAGCTTCTGGGTGGACATGGTGTACTGTTCTGGAACTATGACTAGAAAATTTTTGTCTTTTCTTGCCATGGATTCCTTAATTATTCTTGAATAAAGGGTAGTGGATTTTCCACTACCCGAGCTACCTACTACTATTGATAATGACATTACTACTCCTGAAATTTCTAATAATATAGTCCGCTTATTAAGACTGTGGGAACATGCCGCGGAGCATGGTGGCCATGGATCCGGTGTGGCTGCGCTCGTAAGGTTTTCCTTTGAGATATAGCTCAGAAACTCCAATCTTGTTTAATTCTGATGTTGGAATCTCGTAAGGATTTTTATCCAAAATTACGATGTCGCAGCTCTTACCCATTTCAAGGGTGCCCCTCTCCTTCTCATCAAAAAGAGAATATGCGCCGTTATATGTAGCCATCCTAAGAGCATCATACACAGACACTGATTCCTTAGGATTTCTATTGTTACATGCATCATGAATCCATTTGATAGGGTCTGGATCAGATGCAGGAGCATCTGAATTGAAGCAAATCTTAATTCCCATATCATTCATAGTCTTAAGCGGATTAATGAATTCATATTGGCTTTCTGAAAGCATGCTCTTAATATAAGCATCAATACCATCAATGTTTGTTAAAAGCGATGGTCTTGATGAAATCATGATATTATACTTGCTGCAAATCTTAAGGCATCTTTCAGTAGGAAGAGAACCATGCAGGATTATATGTCTGTGATCATATCTTGGATAATCCTCAAGCGCCATAGAAATGGCATTTACAGCCTGTTCAAAGGCAGCATCACCTACGGCGTGAAGTGCAATCTGGTATCCTGCTCTGTTAGCGTTGACGCAGAATTTCTGCACATCCACATCATCATAATAAGACACGCCTCTATGTTTTGCATCAGCATAATCATCCAAAAGATATGCATCTCTATTTGCAAAGGTTCCATCTAGATTGGCAAATACTACTCTTGTCATATCCTTCTTGGCAATCTTA
This sequence comes from Pseudobutyrivibrio sp. OR37, assembly GCF_900113655.1. Classification (GTDB taxonomy): domain Bacteria; phylum Bacillota; class Clostridia; order Lachnospirales; family Lachnospiraceae; genus Pseudobutyrivibrio. The sequence continues at coordinate 219,214 of NZ_FOQF01000001.1, forward strand.
TCTACATTTGAACACTGATAAGCCACGCGAATCTGCATACCATTATCAAGTCCCTTTGCTACAGAACGCTCCATGTCGAAATCATAATCCCTTACGAAGCCAAGTCCACTGGCTGAACAGATAAGGCCTACACCCTTGCTGGCAAGAAAATCAGCTGTTTCCACCATTGAATCTATTACCTTTTTGGTAGATAAGCCATGAGAAACAAATTCAGCAGCTGAAACAAAGGCTTCCTGCTTCAGTTCACCTGTCTCTGGATTAAAGCCTCTAAGGTTTTCAATCTTTGATTTTACAGCGTCAAGGAACATTGTATTGGCAACTGCAGAATGAGCATCATGCTTCAGAATAATGGCTGGCTTGTTTGGGCACGCCTTATCAAGCTGCTCTCTGAGGATTAAGTAACCCTCAGAAACAGCAAATTCGGTAGCGCCAAAGCCAACAACTATATTTTCCTTTGTAGTGCTAGCATATTCCTCCAGTTGCTCAAGAATCTTTGCATTAGAATCTGTATCGCTGATAGGAAACATTCTGTGAAGCACGGAAAATCCTGAATAATGCGCGTGCGTATCAACAAATGCAGGAAGAGCTACTGATGAGCCTAGCTCAATGGGAGGCACAACCTCGTACTGAGTAGGTAGAGTATTTCCGATATAAGCAATTCGCCCTTCTCTTTCAACTAAATAATTTGCGATTGTATTATTTTCATCACATGTAATTATTGTTCCATGAAATACCTGCATCTTACCCCTCCATACTAAATCTATTTGTTCTTTTTCTTTGGTCGGCAAATGTGACGAGGAATACCATCAACCATGATTGGAGCAACATCTCCCTGAATCAATGGTTTTGCATAAGTAATAAACGCCTCTGTAACATAAGTGCCATCATGTGTAATCCAATTTCTTGGAACCAGCTTTTCGTCGTTGGCAATCTTATGAACATCCTTAACCTCTGTTCCACACTGATATGGATCATCAGAGTGACGGATAAGTGTAACCATCTTACCTGTATCCCCTTCATCAGCAGCAAGCACAGCAGCACCACCTACCTGATAAGCCTCAAGGATATCGATACGGGATGCAAGATGTGAACCTGCACGCTGTAAGGTAGAAAGCTCTATTGCTCTAGTCTTGCAGCCTAGCTCTTTTCCAATGTAGTTGCAAAGGTAAGAAGCTGTTCCTGTAAGCTGCTTGTGATTGAAAGCATCTACGAATTCTACGTTGCTACCTAATTCACAAACATATTTGCCTTCCTTTGTATGAATTCCTTCGGAAACGCATACTACAACAGAATGCTGCTGGTTAAGGAGCTTTTCAACTCTCTCTTTAAATTTTTCAATATCAAATGGAACCTCTGGCAGATAGATTAAATCTGGGCCTTCGCAATCCTCTCCCTTTGCAAGGATAGATGCGCCTGTAAGCCATCCTGCATTACGTCCCATAATTTCAACTATAGTAACAAGTCCCTTATCATATTCAAGGCAATGACCATCTCTGATGATTTCCTTAACAGAAGTACCAATGTACTTAGCAGCACTACCATAGCCTGGTGTATGGTCTGTAAGAGCTAAATCATTATCGATTGTCTTAGGACATCCTATAAATCTGATATTTGAACCTGTGATAATTGCATAATCGGAAAGCTTTTTGATGGTGTCCATTGAATCATTTCCACCGATATAAATCAAAGCCTCGATTTCGAGCTTGTTAAGAATCCCGAAGATTTTCTCGTAAGTCTCCATATCTTCGTGAATTTCTGGAAGTTTGAAACGGCATGAGCCAAGATAAGCAGCTGGTGTACGCTTTAAAAGCTCCACATCCAAATCATTTTTAATGTAATCGGAAAGATCTATGTAATCCTCTTCCATTAATCCCTTGATACCATGAAGCATACCATAAATCTTTCCTGCCCCACGGTCTTTTGCTGTCCTGATAACTCCTGCTAAAGAAGAGTTGATAGCGGCGGTCGGTCCACCTGATTGTCCCACAATTACGTTTCCAGTCATTTCATACTACCTCCCTAAATAATTTTTACTATACTAGTCCTCCTCAGGCATCTCTCTAAAGAAGCCCGCGATAATATCACATACACACCAAATACCTCCTCCAATAGTGGATGCGATAAATATCTTAAATATATTGATAATAAGGATACCAGCTGTAAGTGTGCCCCCTGTAAAGCCTGTAACCAGCCAATACACTGGACGAGCAAATAACCAGTAACCTCCAATATATAACCCCAAAACTGTGCCAAGAACGCTAAATAACACAGCTAAAGCCTTCTTTGCATTCTTTTTCATAAAAAACTCCAATATGTAAAAAATATTCTAATTAAAATGGTAGCATAAGAAGACCAAAAACGCCACTAAAAATACCATAACATATAATAGATATTGTAGCTGCAATGGCAAAACCAGCCACAACATCCTTTATAAAGTGCACTCCTCCTACCACTCGTATCACTGCAAGAGCAACTCCCAAAAGACAAATAACTGCCCCTAGGGGAATGGATGCCTGGAAAACTGTAAAAGCTACAATAAATATTGAAAATACATGTCTGCTTGGGAAGCTCTTACCTATTGTGTCCTTTTTAAGGGCAGGTGTAAAATCGTAGACCTCATAAGGTCTAGGTGAGCTTATAAGCTTTCTGTAAATACTTACAATAATAAAGGATACCCCTGGGACAAGAATACTTCTGTATAATAGAAGGCCTTTATCCTCTGGAATCTGTAAGAAGGCAAAAGCCAAGAAACCTAAATATAATAAAACCGTGATATAAGTAATGGCCTTGTCCATTACATTTAGTGTAAGAACAAGACCATTATTATTTTTAATTCGTTCTGAAATTTCTTTATAAGATATCATAAATTAAGCACCTATAGGAAGTGTAATCTTTAAGTGAGACTTGACTGTATCCTCGAATAAATGCTGTGCATATGCAATATCCTTATTCATTGCAAATGCCATTTCCTCATATAGCTTACGGCCTGCAAGATTGAGAACCTTTTCATCCATAGCCATTACCTTTTTACCAGCTGCAATACGGTTCCATTTTCTAATAAGAACTGTCTTAACTACACTAGCCATAGATTCTGGTGTGAATTCAGCCATAACCTCTTTGAATTTTTCCTGAAGGGCACGCTCATTAGTACCCTCGATACACTTGATGTCATCAATGTTGTCAAGAATTCTAGTAAATGTGTCTAGTCCAGCCACAGGACGAAGCCTTACTGTTGAACCAACAATTGGAGTAAATACCTTTGCACCTGCCTTAAAAACTGGAGACATGCAATAGTATGTTTTGCGAGAACCTTTGCCCATAAGCTCCATGTCGTCGATATCCTCGATTTGACATACTCCACTACCCTCATGAACTAAATAATCGCCTACTTGATAATCCATTTTTCACCATCCTTCTAAAACATAACAACAAGTACCTCCATAACTCTATTCCCCTATCGAATAACTTTAGTTATAGTATACCACCTTTTTCGGCAAGAAGGACACAGAAAATTCACATTCGTTAATAATTCCCACTAAAAAATACAATTCACTTATCTTTTTTGTAAATAATGTACTATATTCTGACAATAAATATAAATAAAAGGGTTAGACTGTGAGCCGGGTTATGTCTTTTAAAGTAGTCATCTATCTAGGACCACTGTCGCCAATGGCCTCAAGCGTTCAACCTGGTGCTGGCGGGCCGCGTACGCACCGCTTAGAACTTGCTTCGGATGGGGTTTACATGGCTACCGTTGTTACCAACAGTACGGTGGTCTCTTACACCGCCTTTCCACCCTTACTCATATTGCTATGAGCGGTATATTTCTGTTGCACTATCCTTGGAGTTACCTCCACCAGCCGTTAGCTGGCATCCTTGCCCCGTGAAGCCCGGACTTTCCTCTCCCCTGCCATTACAACAGGGCAGCGACTACTCATCTAGCCCCTTATTTAATTGTTCTAAATCCCGTAGGAAAACGGGAAGACGCACATCTATAATTGCCTTCGGCAATGGGTGCGCTATAAAATACAACTTCCTCCTATAAACTCACGCACCAAGGAATTGTTAGGAATAACATCTGGTGCCATAGGAATGAAGTAATCTAATAATTTAATTAATCGTTTCGCCTCAGCATACATTGGATGGTCTGGTTCTATAGCGTACAACTGAGGATCGACATATAATTTTAACACAGCCATCTCATAAATTAAAGCCGTATTAAACAAATAGTCTGCTTTTTCTTGGAATGGGAAAATATATTTTTCCTCTCCTCTTCTAACTGAATCCCACATTGCGATGGTTTCAGCAGCAGATGTTGCACGTGTTCTTGAATCACGTACAATTCTTCTAATTAATCTTCCATCTGTAGTAGACAGCGGATTGTGCTCATCTATTGAAAGCTGAGTAAGTGCTGACAAATAAATCTTGTATTTACTCTCTGATGGAAGAGATTCGCTCATTTTATCATTAAGACCGTGAATGCCTTCAATAACAAGAATATCATTCTTTCCAAGCTGCATATAATGGTCGTTATATTCACGCTTGCCAGTCTTGAAATTGAAATTAGGCAGAAGCACTCGCTCTCCCTTGAGGAGCTTAACCATACATTCGTTGAAGTATGGAACATCCAAGCCCTCAATGGATTCGAAATCCTTCTCTCCATATTCATCTATAGGCATCTGATCACGGTTTAAATAGAAATCGTCTAGTGGTACAGGATGTGGCACACAGCCGAGAGCTCTTAGCTGAGCTGAAAGCTTGTGGGAAAAGGTGGTTTTGCCAGATGAGGATGGTCCCGCCATCATGACAAACTTAACATCCTTTCTATCTACAATAGTGTGAGCTAATTCACCAATGTTTCGCTCCATAATTGCTTCCTGCGATAAAACGATATCCCTTATTCTGCCTTTGGTAATAGCCTCGTTTAAGGCTCCAACAGTGGAAACTCCAAGGGTCTCACCAAATTTAGAGGCAGCCTGTTGTACTGAAAATAGCTTCATAGGTCTTGAGAATTCTGCGACCGCTCTGGTGTCTCCTGTGAGCTTATTGCCATTTGGGAACATCAGCATTACGCCATTTTCAAATTTTAATAAATCAAAATAGCCCAGGTATCCTGTGGAAGGAACCATGTAACCATAAAAGTAATCCTTGCAACCGTCCAAATCATAGATGTTTATGTTTGAACTGGTACGGTATTTAAGAAGCTGTTCCTTATTAACCATATTGAATTTATGGAACATTTCTCTGGCTTCGCTAGTCTTGATAGTATATTTCTTTAGAGGAATATCTTCTTTTACAAGACGATGCATTTCTTTTTTAAGCTCATCTATCTTATCCTCTGTGATTTCCTCAATACCATCAAATGTGCAGAAATCGCCTTGTCCAAGGGAATGCTCAACCTTAAGATAAGCATGCTTTGGATAAGGATATACCTCCATCAAAGCCCTCTGTAAAAGGAATACAACGCTTCGTCTATAGGCCCTACGCCCATCTTTGTCTGCAGTAGTCAAAAAATCAATGGTTGCACCCTCGGTAATAGTCTTGCCAAGCTCCGCAAGATTGCCATTGCATTTTGCAAGAACTATATCATCCTTAAAATCGCCCTTGTGAACTTTGGCAATTTCAAGCAAGCTTGTGCCATCCTCATAAGTCTCTTCTTTACCGTTAATGATTACTTTAGCCATGGCTACTCCTCCATTTCAAGTTCGAGCCTTTCAATGCAGTTAATAGCATCTTCCAGCTCTTTAATCCTTTTTTGTATAGGTGAATCACTGGCTATATCTTTTTTTGAAACTAATTTTTCTAGAATAGATAAGTATTCATTTTTATTTTTGTTAAGAAGCGTTTTAAATAGTGGAGGCTTCTTTTCAATGATAATCGGACCATATTGAAGCTGAGCTTCAGATAAATCATAATCCTCATCAGGCCTGTAGGAGACCTTTATTATCGGATATATCTTGCCTTCTTCCATGCAAAGTTCCTCCTCCAAAAAGGAAAAATGATTACATGCTAAAAAGGCTCTCAGCCTATCATATTCTGATTGTGGCTCTAAAATAATTGTCTTAGCGCTTTTGGCCACATCAATTCCGGCATCTAATATTCTAGTAATAAGTGCGCCACCCATACCACAAATGCATATGGTATCTGCTTCAGAAACCGAAAGCTTTTTAAGGCCATCCGATAATCTAAAATCCACGCTATCCAAAAGACCATGCAAGCCAACATTTTCCTTTGCAGAATTAAGAGGTCCCTTATTAACATCCATAGCGATTGCGCGGGTTGCGATTCCGCCCTCTAAAAGGGCGATTGTAAGATATCCGTGATCGCACCCCACATCGCAAATGGTGTCGCATTTTGGTACCATACCATATATAATTTGTAATCTTTCCGATAATTTTATCATTTAATTATGTCGATTCTGTTTATTCTTTTTATTGATCTAAGTAATCCTTAAGCTTGCGGCTGCGGCTTGGATGACGGAGCTTTCTAAGAGCCTTTGCCTCAATCTGACGAATACGCTCACGTGTAACGTTGAACTCCTTACCTACCTCTTCAAGGGTACGAGCCTTTCCATCCTCAAGACCAAATCTAAGGATAAGAACTCGCTGCTCACGCTCTGTAAGAGTATCAAGAACCTCGTGAAGCTGTTCCTTGAGAAGTGTGAATGTAGCAGCCTCTGCTGGTACTGGAACATTTTCATCTGGAAGGAAATCACCAAGGTGGCTATCTTCCTCTTCACCGATAGGTGTTTCAAGAGAAACTGGCTCCTGAGAAATCTTAAGAATCTCATGAACTCTCTCTACTGTGATACCCATTGCCTCTGCGATTTCTTCTGGAGTAGGTTCGCGGCCGTACTCCTGTAGTAACTGTCTAGAAACTCTGATGAGTTTGTTGATTGTTTCTACCATATGTACAGGGATACGAATTGTACGAGCCTGATCAGCGATAGCACGTGTGATAGCCTGACGAATCCACCATGTAGCATAAGTAGAGAACTTGTATCCCTTGTGATAATCGAACTTTTCTACAGCCTTCATAAGACCAAGGTTACCTTCCTGAATAAGATCAAGGAAAAGCATACCACGTCCAACGTAACGCTTTGCAATAGAAACAACAAGACGAAGGTTTGCCTCAGCAAGCTTGTTCTTAGCCTCCTGGTCGCCGTCCTCCATACGCTGTGCAAGCTCAACCTCTTCCTCTGCTGAAAGAAGTGGTACCTTACCGATTTCCTTAAGGTACATACGAACTGGATCTTCGATGCTGACAGAATCTGGAACTGACATATCAATGTCTTCCATATCCTCATCATCACTTGCAAGTAAAAGTGCATCAGATGGGCCAGATGAGAAGTTTACATCGATTCCCTTTTTATCAAGGTATGTAAGGATTCTCTCCATCTGCTTTGCATCTATTTTGTAGTCCTTTAAGAATTCTGAGATTTCGTAATCTTCAATGATGCTCTTCTGTGCCTTTGCGATTTTAACAAGCTCTGCAACCTTTGAGTCAAGCTCATCGCTACCAAAAGAATCCTCATCATCGTCATCATCGTCGTCATCAACATCAACTGTTGTCTTTGCTCCAACTGATGCTAAGAATTCATCTACATCATCATCGTCATCTGTCTCATCAATGTTGTCAAAATCATGCTCGTTAAACTCAAGATCCTCAGCTGAGATTTCTTCCATATCTCCGAAATCAACATCCTTGTCATCAGCCTCTGCATCAGCATCATCTTCATCTGCTGCTTCAGCCTCTGCTTCTGCTAAAAATGCATCAGCAGCAGCCTTTAAATCTCCGTTTTCGATTAATTCGTCAACTTTCTTTTTTGCCATTTTTATTCCTTTCTAGATTGAAATGTCTAAGCGTTCAAGACGCTGTAGTTGCTTCTTTCCTTCCACCAAAGCTTTAAGATTTGTGCCACTCTTCTGAGCAAGCTCCAGTGAATTCTTTTTTATTCTAAGCAAGGTTTCCTTGAGGGCCTTGCGAAGATCCGTGTTATCGGTAAGCTCTCCAACTGTTGTGTTGAATAGAGCTGCCACAGTTTTACGCTCTTCCTCTTCCATAAACATATCAACGATTCGAGCAGTATCAACTGATTTACCCTGGCTTAGGCTGTCAAAGACCTCCACCGCCACCTTTTTATATACGCCCTCTTCAAAATCATCAGGGCCAACGTAATCCTTTATCTTAGGATATATTTCTGATTGTTCCACAAGCCATGTGAGAAGCAGGCGCTGGGACATCTTCATGCCATCATCCTTTGGCTTTTTATTAGCACGGCCTGTCTCCCTGGTGCTGTTTGATTTAGCAGTGATACCTGATTGGCCAAGCTCTATTATGTATTTAGCCAAGGCAGCCTTCGGTATATTAAACCTAGCCGCTACGGACTCTGTGTAATTTTCACGCTCAAGCTGAGTAGAAAATTCTGTAACAATCATTCTGGCTACTTCCTTTTGGAAGTCAGATTTCTTTTCAGGATCTGTAAGGTCGTAATTTTTTTCCTTCATTCTGACCTGATACATAAAGCTGTTTTCCGCATTCTGAATACGTTTTTCGTATTCTTCTGCCCCAAGAGCCTTTATGAATTCATCAGGATCCTTGTAAGGCGACATATTAATAATCCTGCAGGATATGCCTGCGCTCTTAAGAATAGGTATCGCTCTAAGTGCCGCCTTTTGACCAGCTCCATCGGAATCGTAGCTAAGGTATACATCCTTGACGTAACGCTTCAGCATACCGGCATGGCCTTCTGTAAGAGCCGTACCAAGTGATGCCACTGCATTATCAAAGCCTGCTTGATGCAAGGATATGACATCCATGTAGCCTTCGCATAGTATAAACTGTTCACGTCTGGTCTTTCTAGCGAAATACAAACCAAATAGGGTCTTTGATTTGTTGAATATTTCCGTTTCTGGGGAGTTTAGATATTTAGGCTCTCCATCTCCCATCACTCGACCACCAAAGGCAACTACCTTGCCATTAGCATCGAAGATTGGAAACATTGCTCTGTTCCAAAACTTATCGTGACCACCACGTTTTTCATCGATGGTGACAAGCCCGCAATCCTTAAGAATTTCATCCTCGTAGCCCTTGCTTCGAAGGTATTTGTACAAGGAATCGGAATATTTGCTGGTGCAGCCCAGACCAAATTTGTGAAGGGTTTCTGCAGTAAGCTCTCGCTTTGTGAAATAGCCAAGCGCCTGCTGCCCCTCAGGTGAACGAAGCATTTTATAGTAGTAGGCCGCGGCTTCCTTGTTTATTTCAAAAAGCCTTGTTCGCCTATCTGCTCTTTGCTTTTCCTGATAAGTCATTTCTCTTTGCGGCAATGTAACGCCACACTTTGGCGCCAAGTCCTCTACTGCTTCCTTGAAGGTCATGTTTTCGTAAGCCATTAAAAAGCTGAAAACATTGCCTCCCGCGCCGCAGCCGAAGCAATAATACATCTGCTTCTGCGGGCTAACAGAAAAGGAACCTGTCTTTTCATTATGAAAGGGACATAAGCCGAAATACTGGCTTCCCTTTTTTTGTAGATTAACATATCTTGAAATTACATCGACGATATCTGTTCTAGAGCGAACTTCTTCGATGATTTCGTCAGAATAATAAGGCATTTATTCTCCCAAAAATTCTAGTTTTATTAATTAAAATCCATCAACTACCCAAGCCTTTGGCATAAAGTATTCGTTGAATTTTGTAATACAATATTGATCGGTCATACCAGAAATGTAATCGCAAATAATGCGTTCCTGGCTGGTGCCCTCCTCTTCCATTGCTCTATATCTATCTGGAAGCTCGGTAAAATGGTAGGTGTAGTATTCGTAAAGCTCACGAATCATACGTTTAGCCTTAACCTCTTCCGTTTTGGCAATAGAATCCTTATAGACATTAGCAAATAAGAAGCTGCGTAAATCAGACATAGCCGCTTCAATCTCTGGCGACATTTTGATAACAGGGCTGTCCTTGCTCTCGATGATTACATCATGTATGAGGGTATCAAGACGAACTGCCGAGGTCATACCAAGGGTCTTTCTGATTTCCATAGGTATATCATCTTCTGTAAGGATGTGCGCTCTGATAGCGTCATCAATATCACTGTTTACATAGGCAATCTTATCTGACAACCTGACAATCTGCCCCTCTGGAGTGGCTGGATGCCCGCTAGTCTGATGATTGCGAATGCCATCGCGAACCTCCCAGGTAAGATTAAGCCCCTGGCCGCCCTTTTCAAGCTTTTCCACAATGCGAACACTTTGGTCTGAATGCACAAAACCAGTAGAGCACATAGCATTAAGCTGTGCCTCACCTGCATGGCCAAATGGTGTATGGCCCAAATCATGACCAAGCGCAATAGCCTCAACCAGGTCTTCATTAAGACGAAGAGCCTTCGCTATTGTTCTGGCATTCTGTGAAACTTCAAGGGTATGAGATAATCTCGTTCTGTAGTGATCACCCTGAGGAGTAAGAAAAACCTGCGTCTTATTCTTAAGACGACGAAACGCCTTGCTGTGAAGGATTCTGTCCCTATCCCTTTGGAATAAAGGTCTGATATCACACTGAGGCTCGTCCTTCTCGCGGCCGCGGGAATTAGCGCTCTGTGTTGCATAAGGGCTAAGAGTCTCCTTCTCCATCTGCTCTATCATTTCTCTGATTGTGCCCATTTTAGCCTCCCTTTTACGCATTAATCGACACTCCTATAAAACATATTACTTGAGAAAAAAGGATATCCTTTTTTTTGAATAAAAAAAACCTAGGTTTTTCAACCTAGGTTCAGAGTGTAGACAAAGTGTCGCGGCTTACGCCGCGACCTTTTCTTTTAATAAGGAGGAACTGGAGTCAGCGGACTCCAGTTCTTTCATTTTTTAAGACTCATAAAAATTGAGAAAGCCTTGATTTTACAAGCTTTTCAGACTCTTTTTTGGTATAATAGAACTATCAATAAAAGGGGTTTGAATAATGATTACAGAACAAAACGAGAAGGCTAGAAAGCAGATTGAATTTGTATGTACGGATGATTTAGTTCCACAAGATCATCTTTTAAGAATCATAGATAAAGCAATTGATTGGTCTTTTATTTATGATTTAGTCAGAGACAAAT
>NZ_FOQF01000028.1 GCF_900113655.1 Pseudobutyrivibrio sp. OR37
TGGGCGGCCCTGATCAGGAGAGTATTTATCTCTGACTAAATCATAAATAAAAGACCAATCAATGGCTTTATCTATAATTCTGAGAAGATGATCTTGAGGAACCAAGTCATCAGTGCATACAAATTCAATCTGCTTTCTAGCCTTCTCATTTTGTTCTGTAATCATTATTCTAACCCCTTGTTTTGATAGTATTATTATACCAAAAAAGTAACTAGAAAGCTTGTGAAATCAAGGCTTTCTAAGAATTTAGATAGTTTAAAAATGAAAGAACTGGAGTCCACAGACTCCAGTTCCTCCTTATAAAAAAAGAAAAGGTCGCGGCGGAAAGCCGCGACACTTTGTCTACACTCTGAAATGCATCAGTTTTCTGATGCATTTTTTTTGTTTAAATAAGGGCGTTTTTATGATATAATTTGCGCTGATGGACTTATGTGTCTACGGAGGATTTTATGAAGCGTAATATTCAGTTATTTTTAATATTATGTACTTGTGCACTTGCTATGTCCGCTTGCGGAAAAAAGGACGAGGAAGTAGCAGAGGATGTTGTTGACACTACAGAACAGGTAGCCCTAGAGGATGTTGAAGTAGAGGATTACACAGTTCTTAAATATAACGAGCTTGAAGTTTTAGCCTATGAAGGCGATACCGATGCCATGGTTATGCTAGGACGCATGCTAGAATATGGCGCAGATGATGTTAAGCAGAGCTTCCCAGAAGCAATCTCCTGGTATCAGATGGCTTCCGATTCAGGTAATATTGATGGAACCTGTGCTCTTGGATATTTTTATCTTACAGGTTCTGGTGTAGATAAAAATTTAGAAAAGGCTACAGAATTATTTGATACAGCTATCCAGGGTGGTTCAGTCAACGCCTATGTTGGCAAGGCCAGAGTTCAGCTGGCTCTTTTAAAAGAAGAGGAATCAAACGAAGAAGAAAGCCTTACCGAATCAAAAAAGGATACAGCTTCTGATGAGGAAGAGCAGGTTATCCCAGAAGCTGAAATAGAAATCTACGATTTATTTTACAAGGCACAGATTGCCGGTGATGTAGATGGCGCTTATTATTTAGGCTATTCTTATGAAAACGGAATAGGAACAAATGTTGATTATAAAAAGGCCTATGATTACTATTCACGTGCTGCTAAAACAAATAGCACAGATTTAGCTGATCAATATGCTAAAAATAAGGCTAATGTAGCATTAGGTCTTCTTTATATAAAGGGTAATGGAGTTGAGGCCAACACTGAACAGGCTATTGAATATTTCACAGCCGCTTCGGACAATGGCTACGCTAAAGGTAGCTATTACCTGGGCCAGATTTATGAAAATGGTGTAGGTCTTGACAGAGATTATGAAAAAGCCATGGAGTACTATTTAATGGCAGCCGATTTAGATTACGCCCCTGCGCTTAATCAAATTGGTTACATGTACTATAATGGGTATGGTGTAGATGTTGATTTTGCATCTGCAGTATATTATCAAAAGCTTGCAGCTTTGCAGGGATATGCAATAGCTCAGGTTAATCTAGGTTTTCTTTATGAAAACGGATACGGGGTAGAGAGGAATTTGGAAACAGCTTTAGCGTACTACGAAATGGCTGCTGATTCTGGTTATGAAGGAGCGATGGAGGCTGTTGTCCGAGTAGAGGCACAGATTAATGAAGAAATGTAGCATACACTTTTTAGGAGTTTGCGTTATCATCTCTTTATTTACCAGTTGTGGTAAAAGCACTACTGAGTTAGATACTGTTAAACTTACCAAGGACGAACCGCAGAAGATAGAAATAGTTGATTTATCTGATGCATGGGACACTATTTTAAATAGCAGTACCATTGAATTTATAGGAGGTCATCCTATAGATGAATCATTCCTGGGTATGGTTACGGCAGATTACGGAGAGGATGTTATTGAAGAAATTGCCAGTTATGCAAATTATGACACGGCAGATATTTGGTATCAGCTTACAGGCAAGAGCATTCATGTGCTCTGGTATGAATATTGTAATATGACAGGTCTTCAATCCTATGAATATGAAAAGACCTATGTTACAGATAAAGAATCAGAGGGCGATATAGTTATTGATTTTACAGGGGATGTTTCTTTTGCAGATGGTATTGCCACTACTGATTTCATGGATCATCAAATGAATGGTTTATATGATTGCTTTTCACAGGATTTACTTGATGAAATGCAATCCGCCGATATTTTGATGATAAACAATGAATTTACTTATACCACAAGAGGAACACCACTTGCTGGTAAGGCCTACACCTTTAGAGGAAATCCTAGCAGGGTTTCACTAATGAAGGATTTAGGAGCTGATGTAGTCAGTGTAGCCAACAATCACGTTTATGATTATGACGAGATTGGGCTTTTAGATACACTCAATACACTTTCCCAGGCACAAATGCCTTATGTAGGTGCTGGAGTAAATTTAGAGGATGCAAAAAAGCCTGTTTACTTTATAGTAGGTGGCAGAAAGATTGCTATAGTAGCTGCCACTCAAATAGAGCGAACACTTAACTATACAAAAGAAGCAACGGGAGTTTCCCCAGGAGTGTTAAAATGCCTTCATCCAGAGGTCTTCTGTCAGGTAATCAAGGAGGCTAAGGCTAATGCAGATTATGTAATAGTTTTTCCGCATTGGGGCACCGAAGGCAACGCCAATTATGGTGGCGATCAGGTGGCACTTGCAAGAGCTTTTGTGGAAGCAGGAGCAGACGCAATCATTGGTGGTCACACCCACTGCTTACAAACCGTTGAATATATGGATGATGTGCCTGTTTTCTACAGCTTGGGCAATTATTGGTTTTCAACCACAGGCAATATGCCGGCAGCCTATAACACAGGTCTGGCACAGATTCACATTACAGAGGAAGGAAATATCGAATCATATTTCATTCCTTGCAAATTTGACGCTGGTGTAACCAGCAAGCTTAGTTCAGAAGATATAGCATATAGCAATATCATAGATAGCCTTAATGGCATGTCAAAGACAGCCCATATTGATGAAATGGGTCGTATTAGTAAAAAATAAATAGTTTTCTAGCTTAGCTAGATATAAGGAGGAATTTCTATGAGTAAGAAACCTGTAGTACTTATGGTTCTTGATGGATATGGTCTTAACGACAATCCAAAGGGAAATGCTATCGCAATGGCAAAAACACCTGTTATGGACAAGCTTATGGCTGAATGCCCTTATGTGGCAGGACAAGCTTCAGGCATGTTCGTTGGACTTCCTGATGGTCAGATGGGTAACTCAGAAGTTGGACATATGAATATCGGCGCTGGCCGCATTATCTACCAGGATTTAACACGTATCACAAAGGCTATCAACGATGGCGAGTTCTTCGAGAACAAGGTTTTACTTGAAGCTATCGAAAATGCTAAAAAGACTGGCGGAGACATTCACCTTTGGGGTCTTCTTTCAGACGGTGGTGTACACAGCCACATCGAGCACCTTTACGGAATGCTTGAAATGTGCAAGAAGAACGGCCTTTCAAATGTATTCGTTCATGCTTTCCTTGATGGACGTGATACTCCACCAGCATCTGGTAAGGATTTCTTAGCAACACTTCAGTCTAAGATGGATGAAATCGGAGTTGGTGCAATCGCATCTATTTCTGGTCGTTACTACGCTATGGACCGTGATAACAACTGGGACCGTGTTGAGAAAGCTTACAATTCCTTAGTTAAGGGCGAAGGCGTTCTTGCAACTTCTGTACAGGATGCTATGCAGGCTTCTTATGATGATGGAGTTACTGATGAGTTCGTTCTTCCAACAGTTATCACTGATTCAGAAGGCAAGCCACTTTCACTTGTAAAGAATGGCGACTCAGTTGTATTCTTTAACTTCCGTCCAGACCGTGCTCGTGAAATTACTAGAGCTTTCTGTGATGACAAGTTCACAGGATTCGATAGAGAATTCCTTGATTTATATTACGCTTGCTTCAAGGATTATGATGAGACAATCCCTAACAAGCACATCGCTTTCGAAAAAGAGAGCATTACAAATACATTCGGCGAGTTCTTAGCTAACAATGGTAAGAAGCAGTTAAGACTTGCAGAAACTGAAAAATACGCACACGTTACATTCTTCTTCAACGGTGGTGTTGAGGAGCCTAATAAGGATGAAGAAAGAATCCTTGTTAACTCACCAAAGGATGTAGCTACATATGACCTTAAGCCTGAGATGTCAGCTCCAGAGGTTGGCAAGAATCTTGTAGAGGCTATCAAGTCTGATAAGTACGATGTTATCGTTATTAACTTCGCAAACCCAGACATGGTTGGTCATACTGGCGTCATAGAAGCAGCTGTTGCAGCTGTAGAGCGTGTTGACTCACTTGTAGGAGAGGCCGTAGAGGCAGTTAAGGAGATGGACGGAGCATTGTTCATCTGTGCTGACCACGGTAATGCTGAGAAGATGATTGATTATGAGACAGGAGAGCCACACACAGCTCACACAACAAATCCTGTTCCATTTATCTTAGTTAACTACGATAGTGACTATACCCTTAGAGAGGGCGGAGCTCTTTGTGATATCGCTCCTACACTTATCGAGATCATGGGTCTTGAGCAGCCAAAGGAGATGACTGGTAAGTCATTATTGATTAAGAAATAAGTAGCATTGCTATTTATATAAAACTAAATAAATAAAAAGAGAGGATTTGATTATGAAACCAATTAAAGAAGGAAAAGTAAGAGAAGTATACGATAATGGAGATAGCATTATCATGGTGGCAACAGATCGTATATCTGCATTCGATGTTATCCTGAAAAACAAGATAGTAAACAAGGGTGCAGTGCTTACCCAGATGTCTAAGTTCTGGTTTGAACTGACAAAAGACATCGTTCCAAATCACATGCTTTCAACAGATGTAAAAGATATGCCAGAGTTCTTCCAAAACGAAGAATACACAGGCAAGTCAATGATGTGCAAGAAGCTCACAATGCTTCCAATCGAGTGCATCGTTAGAGGTTACATCACAGGTTCTGGCTGGGCCAGCTACAAGGAAAACGGTACAGTTTGTGGTATCAAGCTTCCAGCAGGGCTTAAGGAATCAGATAAATTACCTGAACCTATTTACACTCCTTCTACTAAAGCAGAAATTGGTGATCATGATGAAAACATCTCTTTTGAGCGTTCCATAGAAGTTCTTGAAAAGGAATTTCCAGGTCACGGCGAAGAGTACGCTAAGGCTCTTCGTGACAATACTATTGCTCTTTATAAAAAATGTGCTGACTATGCTCTTACAAAGGGCATCATCATTGCAGATACAAAGTTCGAGTTTGGTCTTGATGAGGATGGCAATATCGTACTTGCAGACGAAATGCTTACTCCAGATAGCTCACGCTTCTGGCCACTAGAGGGTTATGAGGCAGGACATGGTCAGCCATCATTTGATAAGCAGTTTGTACGTGATTGGCTTAAGGCTAATCCAGATTCTGATTACCTCCTTCCACAGGATGTTATCGATAAGACAATCGCAAAGTACTTGGAAGCATATAAGCTACTTACTGGTAAAGAGTTAGAAGTTTAGGAGATTTTATGACAGATTTAAGACACAAGGACATGCCATGGGACGATTTGCATGAGGAGTGCGGCGTCTTTGCCATGTATGATTTTGACGGTGGAGATGTTGCCTCCTCAATTTATTATGGCCTTTTTGCCTTACAGCACAGAGGACAGGAAAGTTGTGGTATAGCAGTATCTGACACTAACGGACCAAAAAGAAATTATGCCTTAAATAAGGGGATGGGGCTTGTAAATGAGGTTTTTGACCAGGATATCTTAGAAGGTATGCATGGTGATATCGGTGTAGGACACACCAGATATTCCACAGCTGGCTCATCTACAAGGGAAAATGCTCAGCCACTTGTTATTTCCTACTTAAAGGGAATTCTTGGAATGGCTCACAACGGAAATCTTATCAATGCCGAGGAGCTTCGTGATGAGCTGTCACGCACTGGCGCCATTTTCCAAACTACCATAGATTCAGAAACTATTGCATATCTGATTGCAAGAGAGCGATTAAACAGCGCCACAGTTGAGGAAGCAGTTGTTAGAGCCTGCGATAAGATAAAGGGTGCATATTCGCTTGTTGTTATGAGTCCAAGAAAGCTTATTGCAGTTCGTGATCCACAGGGCTTTAGACCTCTTTGCATCGGAAAAAGAGACAATGCCTACGTGGTTGCCTCAGAAACCTGCGCCTTAGACACTATTGGTGCTGAATACATCAGAGATGTAGAACCAGGAGAGATGATTACAATCTCACCTGAGTTTGGTATCAAATCTGACAAAAGCAGATGCGTAGACAAGAGCAAGCATGGACGTTGTATTTTTGAATATATTTATTTTGCCAGACCAGACAGTATCATTGATGGACAGTCAGTATACGAGTCACGTATTAGAGCAGGGCGATTCTTAGCTCAGGATTCTCCAGTAGATGCTGATTTAGTAGTTGGTGTTCCAGAATCGGGTAACGCTGCCGCTCAGGGATATTCCTTGGAATCAGGCATTCCATACGGAACAGCATTTGTAAAAAACAGCTATGTTGGTCGTACCTTCATCAAGCCAAAGCAAGCTAGCAGACAGTCATCTGTTCAGGTAAAGCTAAATGCATTACGCGAGGTAGTCAAAGGAAAGCGAATCATAATGATTGATGATTCCATCGTCCGAGGCACAACATCTGATCGCATTGTTAAAATGCTCCGTGATGCAGGAGCCACAGAGGTTCACGTACGTATATCATCGCCACCATTCTTATGGCCATGCTATTTCGGTACAGATGTGCCATGTCGTGAGCAACTAATCGCATACAATCACTCCGTTGAGGAAATCAAAGATATTATCGGAGCTGATTCGTTAGCATACCTTGATTTCAAGCGTTTACCTCAGATGGTAGATGGCCTTGAAATCTGCCATGGATGCTTCGATGGCACTTACCCTATGGCCCCACCAGAAGGCGACATCCGAGGCGAATACGAAAAGTAAGGAGAATAATATGAGTACAGATAGATACACTAGCCCACTTTCAGAGAGATATGCAAGCAAGGAGATGCAGTACATCTTCAGTCAGGATAAGAAGTTTTCGACATGGCGTAGATTATGGATTGCCCTTGCTGAGACCGAGATGGAGCTTGGTCTTTCACAGGATGGAAAGCCAGTAATCACTCAGGATATGATTGACGAAATGAAGCAGCACATTGAAGACATCAACTATGATGTGGCTGTAGCCCGTGAGAAGGAAGTTAGACATGATGTAATGAGCCATGTATATGCGTATGGTAAGCAGTGTCCAAAGGCTGCAGGTATTATTCACCTTGGTGCAACCAGCTGCTACGTTGGTGATAATACAGATATTATTATCATGCGTGACGCACTTCTTCTAATCAGAAAGAAGCTTGTTAATGTTATTGCAGAGCTTGCGAACTTTGCAGACAAATATAAGAATCAGCCAACACTTGCATTTACACATTTCCAGCCAGCACAGCCTACTACAGTAGGTAAGCGTGCAACACTTTGGCTTAACGAATTCGTTATGGACCTTGAGGACCTTGACTATGTTCTTTCTACTCTTAAGCTTTTAGGTTCTAAGGGTACTACAGGTACACAGGCAAGCTTCCTTGAGCTTTTCAACGGTGACCATGACACAATCGACAAGATTGACCCAATGATTGCAGAAAAGATGGGCTTTAAAGCTTGCTATCCAGTTTCTGGTCAGACATATTCAAGAAAGGTTGATACAAGAGTTTGTAACATCCTTGCAGGTATTGCAGCATCAGCTCATAAAATGTCAAACGATATCAGATTACTTCAGCATCTTAAGGAAGTTGAGGAGCCATTCGAGAAGAGCCAGATTGGTTCATCAGCTATGGCTTACAAGCGCAATCCTATGAGATCTGAGCGTATTGCATCACTTTCTCGTTATGTTATGATTGATGCTCTCAACCCAGCTATCACATCAGCTACTCAGTGGTTCGAGCGCACTCTTGACGATTCAGCTAACAAGCGTCTTTCTATCGCAGAAGGCTTCTTAGCAACAGATGGTGTCCTTGACCTTTGCTTAAATGTTGTTGATGGTCTTGTTGTTTACGATAAGGTTATTACAAAGCGCCTTATGTCTGAACTTCCATTTATGGCTACAGAAAACATCATGATGGATGCTGTAAAGCTTGGTGGAAACAGACAGGAGCTTCACGAAAAGATTCGTACACTTTCTATGGAGGCAGGTAAGAACGTTAAGGTAGAAGGTAAGGAGAACAATCTTCTTGAGCTTATAGCTGCAGATGACCAGTTTCCAATGGGACTTGAGGAGCTTGAAGCTACTATGGAGCCTAGCCGCTATGTAGGACGTAGCCCACGTCAGGTAGAGGTTTACCTACGTGACGTGATTAACCCAATCCTAGAAGAGAATAAAGATATCTTAGGCGTAAAAGCAGAAATAAATGTCTAAATACTGTCTTATCTAAAAAGGGTAGCAAATAGTATTGCTACAAAATAAGCACTATTAATAATTACATAGTTTTTTATTGAGCAGATGAAGGTTTTTTCTTTTATCTGCTCTTTTTTAAATCTTGAAATGTTCTTAGCTACAGGTATTATGGAAATCATAAAAATAAGTGCAAAAGGATTTAAGATGTTAGCCACTGTCATAACACCTACAGCTATATAGCAAGCAATATAAAGTTCTGCAAAAAGCGTAACAGCTTTTCTTCGTCCAATATAATGAACGAGAGTAAGGCGATTAACGGCTTCGTCTTTTTCCAGGTCGCAAGTATTATTAGCAAGCATTATGTTAGAAGTAGTAAAGGTCATAACAAGTGAAAATAGCAGGAAGCTAATAAGCGGCATCACTTCAAGAGATAGGGATATAGTCTCTAAAGAAAGTGATAGTGTAAGATAGTGGCTAGGATTGTTGATATATAGCATCAAAAAAGGAATGAACATACCGTAGGCCACACCTGAAAATAATTCACCTAATGGAATTCTGGAAATTGGTATTGGACCAAAGGTGTAGAATATTCCAAGCATAAAACAAAATGCACCAAGCAAAAGCACAACTATACCAGTTTTATAGGCTAAATATAGGCCTAAAATGGTACTTATGGAAAGCATGGTAATTATACTTATAAATGCAGTCTTTCTAGGGATAGGTAGCATTTGCGGGTAATCCCTGCTGTCGATGTAATTGTTGATTCCAGTAGTGGTCAAATCAAAAATGAACATGGCAAAAAAGAAAACAACCATTAGCGGTATGTTTATAGGCTGCTTTGTGTAAATAATAAAAGCCAGTGTATTAATAAAAGCAAATATGCTTGTTATCTTAGTTTGAATTTCCACAAATTTTAAAAATTTCTTTATCACTACAATCTCCTTATTTAAATTTTACTATTTTTAAGTATTATCAATCTCTAGCATTTTCCGACCGTTCAATCGTATAAAATTAAGTTGGTACATAATAAATAACATAAAATATTGTAATGTGCAATCATTTGTGTTATTCTAGTGAGACTCACCATTGTTAAAAATTGCACAAAATACAATCGGGCACAATGTAATACACATGAATTAAAGAAAGGGAATTATATGACGAACATAGTCGTAATTGGAGCAGGTTACGCGGGTGTACTTGCGACAAAGAAGTTGGAAAAAAAGCTTCGAAAGAAAAAGCTTGCGGGTGAAACTCAGATCACACTTATTGATAAGCATCCATATCATACGATGCTTACAGAGCTTCACGAGGTTGCAGCTTGCCGAGTAGGAGAAGAAAGTGTAAAGATGAACCTTGACCAGATTTTCGCTGGACGCAAGGTTAATGTTGTACTTGATACAGTCACAAAAGTAGATTTTGAAAACAATACTGTTAAGGGTAAGAATGGTGAATATTCTTATGACTATCTTGTTGTAGCTGCTGGTTCTAAGCCTACATATTTTGGTGTAGAGGGTGCACAGGAAAATAGTTATTCATTATGGTCATATGATGATGCTGTAAAGCTTCGTGACAGAATTCATGATTGCTTTAGAATGGCAGCTGATGAAACTGATATTAATAAAAGAAGAGAGCTTCTTAGCTTTTATATAGTAGGCGCAGGATTTACAGGCGTCGAGATGGTTGGAGAGCTGGCCGAGTATACTCCAATTCTTTGCAAGCGCTTTAATATTAATAGAGATGAGGTAACTATAGTAGACGTTGATGGACTATCGCGTCCAGTACCTATTCTTCCAGAAAAGCTTTCAAACAAGGTTGATAAGCGCCTTAAAAAGATGGGCGTTGATGTTGTGATGAATGCAAGCGTTGTTGGCGTTGGAAAAAATTTCATCAAGCTTAAGAAGAATGATGAAATTACTGAGCATGTTGCTGGCACAGTTATTTGGACAGCTGGTATTGAAAGCTCAGATATAACATCTGAAATAGCAAAAGAAACAACAAGTGGTGGAAGAGGCAGAATACAGGTAGATGAAAATCTTCGCTCAGTTGATCATGAGAATGTATACGTAATTGGTGACAATATGCTTTTCACAGCAAAGGGTGAGGAACGTCCAGTACCACAGATGGTTGAGAATGCAGAACATTCAGCGGCCACAGTTGCTAAGAATATCGTCGCTACTATTACTAAATCAGGTGAGCTGGAAGCATATAACCCAAAATTCCATGGTGTAATGGTTTGCGTAGGTGGTAGATACGGTGTTGCAAGAGGTGGAATGGCAAAGCATCAGATAAATTTTGCCTCATTCTTCGCTATGTTTGCAAAGCACTTTATCAATATCATCTATTTCATTCAAGTAATGGGATGGACAAAGGTATTCTCATACCTTAAGCATGAGTTCTTCACAATAAGAAATAGACGAAGCTTCCTTGGCGGACACTTCTCTAACAGGACTCCTAGCTTTATGTTAGTGCCTCTTAGATTATGGCTTGGTGCCGTATGGGTATATGAAGGTGTCATGAAGATTGTGGAGGGCTGGCTTACTACACCAAAGCTTGCAGGCTTCTTTGGTGGTGCTAACACATGGTTTGATACATTGCTTGGCAGAATCGATCCAGCAACCGCAGATGCAGTGGCATCAGCCTCAACAGAAGCAGCTGGGGCTGCCGACGCAGTAGCATCAGCATCTACAGCAGTTGCCGATGCTGCAGTACAGACTGGAACAGTTATATTTGATTGGAACTTTAAGCTTTTTGAAACAATACTTGTTTCAGGAGTAGATTTAGCTCAGTCTACAGTATCTGATATTGCCTTTAAGATACAGGTACCATTTGTAGATTGGTTCGTTACTAATGTGGTGCTTGCTAGCGATGGCATGCAGATGTTCATGCAGATTTTGATTGTGGTGCTTCAGATTCTCATTGGTCTTGGGCTTATGGGCGGATGCTTTACATTCCTATCAGCAGGAGTATCTCTTGTGCTTCAGGCAATGTTTGTTACAACTACAGGTTTATATTTGAATACGTTCTGGATGATTTTTGCCGGACTTGCTTTACTTTTTGGAGGCGGATATACACTTGGAATCGATTACTACTTAATGCCATTCCTAAAGAAGAAGTGGCAAAACGTCAAGTGGGCGAGAAAGTGGTATTTATACAATGACTAATGTCAAATTAGATTTTGATACTGCCTTTGATGAGGTGAAAAAAGAGGCATCAAAAATAATTACTTCCGGACCTAGTCTTATTTCTGGTTATGTAAATTATCTTACAGAGACCACAGGAAAAATGATGAGGGCAAAGGCCGTTCTTGCTACAGCTATGGATGCTGATGGTAATGTACCAAAGGATGCAATCAAATTTGCGGCAGCAGTGGAGGTGCTTCATCTTGCTACTCTTGTACATGATGATATTATGGATGATGCTGACACCAGAAGAGGGCAGATTACTCTTCAAAAGAAGGCCGGAAAGCGAATCGCTGTAATATGTGGTGATTACCTTTTAGCCTCTGCCATTCGAGAAATCTCTGAGGTTTCTCAGGAAGACAGATATAGAGATTTTGATTTTTCAAGATATGTTCAGGCTATTGCTTTAGGTGAGCTTAGGCAGAATATCAACAACAGGAATTTTGGACTTAAGGTTTTTAGATATCTATCAATTATTGATGGAAAGACAGCAGCTTTGTTTGAAGCTTCCTACCATGCAGGCGCAATGGCTGGTGGGGCAGATAAAAAGACACAGAAGCTGTACCGCAGATTGGGAAGATACACAGGAATCATTTTCCAACTGACAGATGATTGCATTGACTATGAGAACACTGCTGAATCAGCTTTAAAACCAGTTCAGTCAGATTTTGAAAATGGTGTTGTTACATTACCTTTGATTCATGTTTTTGAAAAGAGACCTGAATTAATTGACAAGGCTAAAGAAGGTACTCTATCAAAAGAAGAAGTCTTTGCTGCCGTAAAAGAAAATGATGGGGTAGGCTATACTCATAAAATTGCAGAAAAGTTTTATAAAAGAGCAAAAGCTATTATAAATCAGATAGAAATGTCCGATATACAATATGGTATGTTATCTGGATTATTAGACAAAGCCTATACAGGCATAAAGGGATGATATTTATAGCTACCATGCTATGGATATATAGAACTATTCATCAAGAAAGAAAGGGTAAAACAAGATGAAGAAGAATTTAGTTGCTTTAATGTGTGTTGCATCGATTGCAACAACAGCTTTCGTTGGTTGTGGTTCTAACAGCACAGCTGACACAACAACAGAACAGGCTACAGCAGAGGCAGAAACATCAGTAGAAAAGGTTGATGTATCTAATGCTCCAGTTGCAGCAGAAGGTGAGCTTCTCACTGGTATTGGTACAAGCGTTTCAACTGCTGATTCTGTAGACGCAACAGCAGATGCTGATGGTACTGCACAGTGTGATGCTACAATCGCAGCCGTTACAGTAGATTCTAATGGCGCTGTTGTAGAGTGTGTAATTGATATTGCACAGACAAAGATTGGTGTAAGTGCTGATGGAAAGATTACAGCTGACCTTGACGCAACATATCCTTCAAAGAGAGAACTCGGCGATGATTACGGTATGAAGAAGTTTTCTGCTATTGGTAAAGAATGGTTTGAGCAGGCAGATGCTTTTGCTGCATGGACTGTTGGTAAGACAGCAGAAGAAATCAGCAATATGTCTATCGAGCAGGGACTTGCAACAGATGAGGATTTAGTTGCATCAGTTTCAATCCATGTGACAGGCTTCCAGGCTGCAGTACTTGAGGCTATGAATAATGCAGTTGCAGGTGGCGCTGTAGAAGGTGACAAGCTTGGACTTGGTCTTTCTACAAAGATTTCTAATTCAGTAGATGCAACAGCAGATGCTGATGGTACAGCAGAAGCTTATACAACTATTTCAGTGCTTACTGTAAATGGTGATGGCGTAATTACTAGCTCATTAATCGATGCAGTTCAGGGAAAGATTACATTTGATGCAAAGGGCGCAATTACATCAGACACAACTACTGAAGTAAAGAGTAAGAACGAGCTTGGTGATGCTTATGGCATGAGAGCTGCTTCTGCAATCGGTAAGGAGTGGAATGAACAGGCACAGGCTTATGCTGATTACACTGTTGGTAAGACTCTTGAAGAAGTAGAGGGCACAGCAATTGAGGAAGGTCGCGCAGCAGATGCTGACCTTGCAGCTTCAGTTTCAATTCACATCACAGATTTTAATGCAGTTATTGCAAAGGCTGTTGAAAGTGCGAAGTAATTAATTTAAAATTAAATAGCTGAGGGGGTGTGCATCCTTGCATGCCCCTTTTTAATATTGAACGATTTTAGATAGGTATTAGTATGAAGCGATTAAAGATTGCATCAGTAATTCTGATTATTTTTTTGATTATATTTATTTGGGCGGTACATTCTGGGAGGCTGTTTAGTGACAAGGCTGATGACAGCGGGGAACAAATCAAATATACTGCCACATTTATGGATATTTTCGATACCCGAACAGAAATCCTTGGGTATGCAAATAATGAAGAAGAATTTTCAAACCAGGCGGAGCTGATAAAAGACCGTTTAGTTTTTTATAATAATTTATATGATATTTATAACGACTATGATGGAATCAATAATATTAAAACCATCAATGATAATGCAGGCATCGCACCTGTTCAGGTGGATGAAGAGATTATCAATTTGCTGAAGTTTAGCAAGGATATGTATGAACTTACTGACGGCAAGGTTAATATAGCCATGGGCTCCGTGCTTTCTATCTGGCATGAATACAGGGAGTACGGCAGTGAAAATCCCGACAGGGCAAGCCTGCCTACCATGGACGAGCTAAAAGAGGCAAATCAGCATACCAATATAGAGAATATGATTATTGATGAAAAAGCAAAAACTGTCTATTTGACAGATCCTGAAATGTCTCTTGATGTAGGTAGTACAGGTAAAGGCTACGCCGTTCAAAGGGTGATGGAATATTGCAGGGAAAAGGGAATGGATAATATTCTTTTGAGTCTTGGCGGCAATATTTCAGGACTTGGCACACGTATTGACGGAACCCCTTTTAGAATAGCTATTCAGAATCCTGATTTAACCAGCACAGAACCATATATAGAAAAGGTTGATATTTCAGATGGCCAGTGTGTAGTATCTTCTGGTGATTATCAGAGGTATTATGTGGTGGATGACAAGGTTTACTGTCATATTATCAATCCTGATACTTTATATCCGGCAGAGACATTTGCAGCGGTATCAATACTTACAGATGATTCAGGAAAGGCAGATGCTTTATCTACTGCAATTTATAATATGAGCTTGGAAGAAGGCATGGATTTTGTTAATGGATTAGAGGGCGTTGAGGCCATGTGGGTATATCACGATGGCTCAAAGGTCTATTCAGAACACTTTGAGGAAAGCATAGTAAAATAAAATGAAGAAAAACGATTTAATCTTAATAATTGTAATACTGGCGTTGACTGCAATAAGTGTTGTGGGAATAACAGTCTCTAGAAAAATGAATAAGGCAGATGTAGCCTATGCTGTTGTGACTATCGATGGAAATGAATATGGAAGATATCCACTTGATGAGGATATGGTTACCACCATCGAGCTAGAGGACGGAAGCTATAATATCCTTGAAATACATGATGGATATGCCCAAATTTCCGAGGCAAGCTGTAGGGATCAGATATGTGTTAATCATTTTCCTGTACATTATTCCAAGGAGATGATTGTATGTCTGCCAAATAGGCTTATTGTAGAAATTGTTGGTGGCGAGGAAAATGATGTAGATGGAGCCACAAATTAGTGGGTGGAGGATTTATGAAGACTAGACGAATTGCCTTTTTAGGCTTGTTAATAGCTCTTGCATTTGTGCTTTCCTATGTGGAGTTTTTGCTACCCCTTAGTATAGGTATTCCAGGTGCTAAAATTGGTCTTGCCAATTTAGTAGTTATGGTTGCACTTTATACAATTGGTAATAAAAACGCATTTTTGCTTTCTTTAGTTCGTGTCATTCTTGTAGGACTTACCTTCGGCAATCTTGCAATGATGATATATTCCATGGCTGGTGCAATGCTTTCCTTTTTGGTAATGATAATTGCCAAGAGAACAAAGCTCTTTTCTATAACTGGAGTCAGTGTTTTAGGCGGTGTATTCCACAATGTTGGGCAGATACTAGTAGCTATGTTTGTACTAGATACTGCAAGTCTTATATATTATTTACCATTTCTTATTGTAATTGGAACAATTTCAGGTATAGTAATTGGTATTATATCCGGTATGATAACCGCTAGGGTTGGAAGACTGTTTGATATAAAATAATGTGAAAGTTTTTTTTAGAAAACTTTATTGCATTAAAGTGGTGAATGATGTAAAATCTGTACTAGATTTTTTATCTGAACTACATAATCTGAAAGGAGATTAATTGTAATGAATTTTAAAAGTAGTTATTTACAGCGCGTTTACGACGGATTAGAGTCTAGAAACGCAGAGCAGAAGGAATTTCTTCAGGCAGTTAGCGAGGTTTTAGAGTCTTTGGAGCCAGTTGTTGCTGCTAATCCTAAGCTTGAGGAGCTCGGCGTTATTGAGCGTATCGTTGAGCCAGAGCGTATTATCCAGTTCAGAGTATCATGGGTAGATGACCAGGGCAAGGTTCAGGTTAACCGTGGATACAGAGTTCAGTTTAATTCAGCCATCGGACCATACAAGGGAGGTCTTAGACTTCACCCTTCAGTAAATTTATCAGTAATTAAGTTCTTAGGCTTCGAGCAGATTTTCAAGAACTCACTTACAACACTTCCTATCGGCGGTGGTAAGGGTGGTTCTGATTTCGATCCTAAGGGCAAATCAGATATGGAAATCATGAGATTCTGTCAGTCATTCATGACAGAGCTTGCAAAGCATATTGGTGCTGATACTGATGTACCTGCTGGTGATATCGGTGTTGGTGCTCGCGAAATCGGCTACATGTACGGTCAGTACAAGAGACTTCGCAACGAGTTTACAGGTGTTCTTACAGGTAAGGGATTATCTTACGGTGGTTCACTTGCTCGTACACAGGCTACAGGTTACGGCGTATGCTACTTCACACAGGAAATGCTTAAGTCTGCTAAGAATGATTCATTCTCAGGCAAGACAGTAGCAGTTTCAGGTGCTGGTAACGTTGCAATCTACGCTATTGAAAAGGCATATCAGCTTGGCGCTAAGCCAGTTACATGTTCAGATTCTACAGGTTGGATTTATGATCCAGAAGGAATCGACCTTGAGCTTCTTAAGGAAGTTAAGGAAGTTAAGAGAGCTCGTCTTTCTGAGTATGCTGCAGCTCGTCCATCAGCTGAGTACCACGAGAAGAAGAACGGTGAGCACGGTGTATGGCAGTACAAGGTAGACATCGCTCTTCCATGTGCTACACAAAACGAGCTTAACGAAGAAGATGCTAAGATGCTTATCGCTAACGGCGTTACAGCAGTAGCAGAGGGTGCTAACATGCCTTCTACTCCAGAAGCTGTTGCTGCATTCCAGGCAGCTGGCGTTCTCTTTGGACCAGCTAAGGCTGCTAACGCAGGTGGTGTTGCTACATCTGCACTTGAGATGTCACAGAACTCTGAGAGACTTCACTGGACATTTGAAGAAGTTGATTCTAAGCTTAAGGGAATCATGGAAGGAATCTTCCACGCTTGTGATGATGCTTCTAAGAAGTACGGTATGGAAGGCAACTATGTTGCAGGCGCTAACATCGCAGGCTTCGAGAAGGTTGCTGATGCTATGATGGCACAGGGTATTGCTTACTAAAATATCACTTTAATTAAAATTTGGTTATTAATAACTGATTAATCATTAACCTGGGACTAATTTGCCCCAGGTTTTTTTATGCATAAAAATAGGATTGACAGAAAAAAATGCAGAGGTATATAATTGATAATATTTGAAAATAATACTCAAACTATAACGTTTTCAAAATAGAGTATTTTAGGAGGATGTACCAAAATGAAAAAGACTTTGCGTAAGGTATATAGCTTTTGCCTTGCATTAGTAATTACCTTCACAACTGTTGTGACTGATGTTTATGCTACAGAACTTCAGCAATCAGCTGAAACAGAAGTGACAGAGAACACAACAGACACTAATATTCAGACCGAAAATGGGGAGAATATTATAAATGAAGAACCTGGCATAGATAGTACAGTGCCAGCTGAAAATCAGACACAGACTACAGAAGGAAACCAGCTTCCTGATGCAAATGAGAATAGCCAAACTTCTGCAGATGAAGCAACAGAACAGCAAACAGACCCTCAAGCAGCTGAAAAAGAGGCAGCTGAAGAAGAGATAGCTGATGGAGAGGTATCTGAAGAAGAGCTTTTAGTGGAAGAAGCAGATGAAGAGGAGCTTCTAGAGGATTCTGAGCGAGTGAAGCTTGATGAAAATGGAGTGCTTACAATAAAAGGTATTACTATTATTGAGAGTTCCGATTTAAAATCGATTAAGAAGGATGAAATTAAGAAAATCGTATTTCCTGATAACCTTCAGACAATCGGTGATGGTGCATTTTATAATTGTAAAAACCTGGAATCTTTAGAGCTTCCATCATCATTGACAAGTATAGGGAAAAATGCATTTTGCCGTTGCTCAAAATTAAAGACAATAGTAATTCCTGAGAATGTTAGAACAATTGGATCTTGCGCTTTTGGCTCCACTAACATCAGTTCAGTTACACTTTTAACTAAGAATGTTGCTATTACCAGTACAACAACATATGATGGTGCGTTTTTTGAAGTGGCAAGTACTTATGAACAGCCTGTTATCACAGAGCTTGTTATTCCAGAGGGAACAAGAACATTTCCATCAATATTCAGAAGTAGTAGATTTGGTGGAAGTGCATCTACTATAGTTGTGCCTAAATCTGTTATCAGTATGCCAAAACACGCTTTTCGAGGATCAAAAGGAATTAGACAAATTGATTTTTTAGGTGATAATGTTTCATTTACTACAGCTCAAGATATTTTTTATTCATGTTCTAGCTTGGAATATGTTTTTTGTAACAAGGGCACCACAACAGAAAAGTCCCTTCAGGCTTATGTGGCGAAGAAAAAGTTAGGTGTAAATGCCATAGTTACAAGAAACAAAATATCCTATAACCTAAACGGTGGCAGTCTTGCTGAGGGTGTTACAAATCCAGTAGGCTTTGTGGCTACTCAGGAGCCACTCACAATTACAAGCCCATCAAGAGAGTTTTACGATTTCAAGGGCTGGTACTTAGATGCAAAATTTACAAAGCCAGCTATCGCTATAGAAAATATTAAGGATGGCAAGGGTACACTTGATGTTACAAATTTCAAGGACAACATCACCCTCTACGCAAAGTGGGAAGGTCCTATTTATAACATCACTTTCGATGCAAAGGGTGGTACAGCTTCAAAGACTGAAGTTCGCTATGTAAAGGGCGATACCTTTGGAGAGCTACCAACAGTTACTCCACCGGCAGGAAAGATATTCCTTGGCTGGTTTACAAAGGAAGGTGTGGAGATTACAAGTACCTCAAAGGTAGATCAGGTTGCTACAAGCTCAGTTGTAGAGGCTCTTTATTCAACTGTAGTTACTACGGTTGACGCTCCTTCAATTTCGCTTTGGGGACAGGAATCTGTGGCAGATGCTACAGGCAAGATTCCTGCTGAATTAAATAGCAAAGTGACTATCTCTACTACAACAGAGGATGCAGAAATTACATATTCGATTTCTGGTGCAGCTACTGCTTCAAATCAGAAATATGAATCAGATATTTTATTGAACAAAGCTGGAGAGTATGTTATTACAGCAAAAGCCACAAAGGATGGAGCTACAAGTGAGCAGACTAGCGCTACATTTGTTGTGGCGGATGAGGAGATTGATGAAGTAGTCAAGGCCGATGAGGATGAAGACAAGTTTGTTGTAACCTATAAGGGAAAGAAGGTCGAGGACGGTACTGAAACTCTTCAATTCACTGGCTCAAAGGTTACCTTCGAATCTAAAGATATTAAGGTTTATTACAACAAAAAGGCTCTTACAGAAAAGGTAGATTATACTATTTCTTACGAGAACAATACAAAGGCTGCAACCTTTGAACAGAGAAACGCTTCAGGCAAGCTTGTTGCTCCAGCTTTAGTTATCAATTTTAAAGGCAATTATACAGGAAAGCTTAAGAAATATTTTACTATCAAGGATAAGTCTGAAAATGCTGAAAAGCTAGCTTCAAACAAGGTAGTAATCAATCTTGATCAGGCCACCTTCACATACAAGAAGGATACTGAGGCAAAGCCAGCAATTACTGTTCAGTACAAGAAATCAGCAAAAGAGATTATTGATATTGATGCAAAAGAATACACAGTAACTTATGCAAACAACATCAATGCAGGTAAGAATGCAACAGTAACAGTTATATTTACAGGTGAAAAGTATTACGGTACAGCTTCAAAGAAGTTTGAGATTAAGCCAATCGATTTGACAGAGCTTCAGAAAGCAGGTGATCTTGCAATTTCTGATAGCAATGCTTCAAGCACAAGCTTTGCGGTAAAGGCTAATAAGGGCAAGAAGCCATCGGATTTATATTTACATATCAAATCAACAAATGAATGCGTTGACTATGCATACCTTACAGGTCGAAGCGTAAAGTTTGTAAAGGACAAGAATACTGGCAAGATGAACTGTGTTGCCACATTTACAGGAAAGACAAATTACAAGGGTAAGGTTACCTTTACCGTTCCTGTTGAAAAGACAAAACTTTCAGATGCTACAGTTTATGGAATCAATAGTTCTGGCTACAATAAATACTTCAAGGCATCAGGCCTTGCTGGTGTGGCAGCCTTTGCAAATACAGTTGTAGCACCTATTTACAATGAAAAGCAGGTAAACTACAAGAAGGCTACATATACACTTGCAGACAATTATGGAACAGTTTTAGGTAGCAGCGATTACTCAATGTACTATCAGGTTAAGACTTCCTCTGACACTAGCTTTAAGGAGCCAGCCAACATTAAATATCCTGCTGGTACAGAGATTAAGATAACATTCACAGCCAAAGACAACAGCATGTACGAGGGCACAAAGGAGGTTGTGTATAAGATTCTTGAGGGAAGCTATTACAACATTTCAAATGAGGCAGAGGCAGCAGCTTTTGAAACAGCCTTTGATGTAACCTGCCCTGATGTTGTTTATGCAAACAAAGCTAACAATTGGGTACCAAAGCTTAATGTTTATAACCCAAGACTTAATGTAAATCTTAAAGAGAATAAGGAATTTACAGTTGTTTACAATGTGGTAAATGAGACTGTAGTTTCTGGTAAATACAAAAATAAGACTACAAAGACAGTGCTTGCTTCAGGTGCGGAGCTTAAGAAGGATGCAAAATACACTGTACCTGTTGGAACAGTTATACGTGCAACAATTACTGGAACTGGTACTTATGAAAAGTGCCAAAGCTACACAACAACCTTTAGAATTGGATACAACATCAATTCAGTGAAGGTTACAGTAAAGGCCCAGGATTACAATAACAAAAACAGTGGTGTAGTTCCTACTAAGAGTGACATCACAGTTACTTTAAAGAATTCAACAGTGAATTCTTCAAACTACCAGATTACTCATTTTGCAAAGAATAACAAGAAGGGAACAGCTACCTTTGAGCTTATAGGAAAGAATAATTATGTAGGTACTAAGAAGGTAAGCTACAAGATTAATCCTAAGAAGTTCTTTTAATTTTGGATGATGCCATTTTGGCAGAGGAATTGATAGATGAAAAATAAGCCATTTATTATCGGGGGAATAATTGCTTGCGTATTAATTATTGGTGGAATTATAGGATTTATATTGGCGAAAGGCAATTCAGGGAATGAATCTCTTGATGGTATAGAGCCTGTAGCTTTTGAAAAAGTTTCAGAGGATGATGCTATTTCAGAAAAGGAATATATGGCACTTCTCAATGAAGCCTTTAACTATGAGGACTCTATAGAGTATTCCGATAATAAAATCACTGGTAAGGCTGCAGTGGCTAAAGGCGTGGACCGCCTTGGCCCTGCTTACCGTGAATATCTATTGGATGGAACCGAAGATACTCCAGAAACCAGATTTGAACTTGTAGAAAAGAAAGGGGTTCTATCAAAGGAGTTTGAGGATGCATATTTAAGCAGTACTCAAGCAGAGGCGCTTATTAAAAATTTTACAGCCCTTGCTACAATAGAGGACTATCATGTTTCTGTATCTAAGTATGAGGCTGCTGAAGGTGTTGTAGATGGTTCTGATTGGACAGCGACCTATTACACCAGCCATGAGGATGGAACCGAAGAGGCTCTTATTGAAATAAAGGGCGAAGCACCTTCTGTTGGAGAAAAGCTAATCTACAAGGATACTGTAGGTGTTCTTCGTGGAGGTACTATCAGTGCTATTGAAAAGCGCGACGGTGATATCTACGATGTATTGACTACAAAGCCACAGAGTCTGGATGATTTATTAACTGATTATACGGTTGCAGGCTATGTTGATTGGTCCCAGGTGGCTGCACTTAATACAGAGGATGGGACTCAGGTTTTAGATACCTCTGGTGTTCCTAATTATAGCTTTGTATCCACAAATAAAGACAAGGGTGTAAAGACAACTGTTACAGTAACAGGAACAGTGTCAATCAGTAATGCTTCATCAGATGATGCTGAAGTTGGGCTTGAGGTTACTGGCTTTAAAATAGGAGATAAGGATTATTCTTATCTTTGTGATGCCTTTAATTCAGCTAAAGAATCTTATGAAAATATTTCTGAACTAGCTGATGACGCAGGTGATGAAGAGACAGATGATGAAGATGCAGGTGATGAAGATACAGGGGAGGAAGACTCATCAACGGTCGATATTGAAATCTCCTTAGAAGATTTTCAGCTTTATGCCTATGCAAACAAAGAGGGTGGCTTTTATTATGAATGTCTGTATAAGCCTGTCTTAAAAATGGGTGATGCCAAGATTAATTATTCCTTTGATTTGCCAGCTATTCCAATTCCTCTTGGTATTGCAAAAATAGATTTGGCTTTAGGTCTTCATGCTGACATGGAAATGGAAAATATTGATGTTGTAATAACCACTGAAAATCCTACTGGAACTATAATAGTTTTCGATGAAAATGGTTATTCCAAGACTGAGGAAAAAGCAAAAATTGTAAGTTATTTTGAAAATGGAAGCACAAATGAGGAAGCTGCAACAATTACATTAACATCGGGAGTTACACTCAAGGCTTCATTGACTATACTTGAGGTTTCAGTAATTGATCCTAAAATAGATTTCTATGCAAAGCTATCTGCTGAGCAGCTTGAAATTGTGCCTGGGTTTGAAAATGCATGCTGGGAAGCCAAAGTTGTAGGACCAATGATTGATTTTTATATTACAGATGATGAGTCGGAATCGTTAGCTTCCTATATAGCAGATTCGCTTATAAAACTTAATATAATCGAGGACACCAAGATTCCTTTACTAACAGAAGCAAATACTTTCAGCCTATATTATCACTTGGAGTTTGATGATTCTCCTATGATTAAGGAGGATCCAAACCACGATGCATCTGTCTGCACCCATGTTGCAGAAGATGGCAGCAGATCAAAGATTAGACGCCATGTGGATTATACGCTTCCTAAGTCTATTGATGAAATTGACATTGATAAGAAGACAGCTAAGCTTTACCAGGATTTTCTTGATGGAAAAGTTACAGCGTCTGTAGTAAAAGATAACAATTATCCTGATGCTTTTGAGGATGTGAATAAAGAGTATTCATTTGATGACTTGTACAATGATACTTTAAAAGATCATTCTAAGAAATGTGAAGATTGGGATTTTGAGAAAGACTATTATGATTATTCTATTACTAATAATAGGATAGAATATATTGATGCAGGTAAAGATGACAATCCTGAAATGATTATCACTTTTTCAAGAAAGTCATTAAACTATGATTCATCGAATGATTGGGCTAGAGTTATTTTAAGAAATAATGATGGGAAGCTTGAAATATGCTATAGATATGTTATCTCTTTATATTCAGGTGACGGCGCTGATACTGGGGCAGATATTTATTACAACGGAATGATATATGATACCTATTCTGGAGTAAATTACGGCGGCTACAGTTGTGGCTTTATAGATAGTGATGGAGTATATCGTGATTGGTATAAATATAGTACAATAACAGTAACAAATGGAATGTATACAAGTACAGGAGAATACAAGCCTATTTTTGATGATGATAATACCTGGGGAATAGTTGGAATTCATATTCCTCCTTATGATGACGATAATGAGGCAGATTCTGCATACTCATATATATGTCCTAATATTGAAACATGGGAAGAACCAGATAAAAATCAAATAAGTATTGGCGAAGACCCTGCTTTAATTTATGACACAAACTCTGATTACAAAGCTAATTTTGATGCTTTTGTAAAGGGAATGGCAAATTTTAGAGAACTCCAAAAGGATAATGATGGATATTCCTTTTATAAAGAATACGGGTATTTTAACGAAGTATTAAGTATTGCAAAATCAAAAGAGCTTGTAGAAGAACAAAGACAAAAAATCGGACTTACTGACGACATATATTATGTAGACTGATAAATTAATAGTAGAACATAATAAGAATGCCTGCCACCTTTTGGTGGCAGGCATTAATTCGGTTTGCGCGCCATGGGCGCGCTCTAACGCAATGTCATTAACTTTAGAGTATTTCTTACAAAAATCAAAGTTTTTAATGATGGTAAGGAAGATGATTATACGGAAAAATTATTTTTGGGCATGCAAAATAGGCAGGAATATACTCCCTGCCTGTTGCAGATATGTATTAGTTGAATTAAGACAATCTATAATTAAAACTCATAACAGAACGATCTTTCTTCTTGCGTCGGATTGCTTTTCTGTTTGGACGAATAGGTGTCAAATATTTAGACAAAATATTTTTGATTGTTTTGCAGCTAATCTTTCCCTTGATAAATAGTCTAGATGCATGAATTGCTATTGAAAAACTAGATTTATAATCATGTTTTCGTGTTAAGCATTCTAGTTTATGACTACTCATTATTAAAGATACAAAATTATAAAGCAAAAGGTGTGCATATATTTCTTGATAGATTAAATCTGTCTTGCGGGCATGAAAATTTAATAGACCAAGTGGATATTTAAGGTCTCTAAAAGAAGTTTCTATTCCCCAGCGCATAGAGTATAGCTTTTTAATTTCAGAAAGCGAAAATGTTTCGGCAGGTAAATTTGTAAGGAGTGTTTCATAGGTATCTTCGCCGAGCTTAATTTTTAGAATTCTAAAAGGAAGATGATAAAACATAAGAACATCACGTTCACCTGCAGAATTGATGAAAAAATCAAAGTTTTCGGGATGAGATATACGTTTATAGGTGTTTTTATTTTTGTAAAGTTCCCAGTGATCTTTAGTTCTTCCAGCAGACAAATGTAAATTGATAAAAATGTCGTATTCATTGTCTTGTGGCAAATCAAGACCATTAGCTATACCGCCGCTACTAGTAGCATCTTTGACTCGAAAAAGGAATTTCCATCCTTTTTCTTGTATGTGAGCAAGTGCATTATAGGATTCGTATCCTCTATCAGCAATAATAAGAGTATCCATAGTGCTTGCATTACGATCAACCATGTCAATGAGAGCCTGGTTTTCATTTGCATTACGACTTTTCTGAATGATGGTATCAACATATATTTTGCCACATACATCGTATAGGGCATTTAAATGTAAAAGGTTATAAGGCCTTTGATCATTTATTCTAGGAAAATAAGAATCTTTGTCTTTAGGATTAGTTGGTACGTGTAAATCAGAACCATCAATAGCTAAAACGCGGTAGCTCTTGTATGTTGCATTAGGATTTGAACTGTTGGTAAAGGATTTGAAGATATCCTCAAAAGCAGTTGGAAGTATTTTAGAACGTTGCTGTACAAATGCAGCTGCAGTTGGAGTAGTATCTGAACAGTTGAAAAAGGATAAGAGTTCGTTGTTTATACTACTTCCAGACATTTGGAGAATTGAGTTAATAATAGTTTTAAAAGAAAGCTTACGCGTTCTAGAGTGGTCAGTTGGATTTTTTACATAAGATGCTTTGTTAAGTAAAATTTGGTCAATAGAATCAAATAAATTTCTACGTAGTGTGTTGGGTTTTAAATATTTCATGCAGTTCCTCCTGTGAAAAAGTGAATGTACTTAATCACAAGGGATTTTTTGCTAAGTAATTAGCAAAAAATCCGCATACTATGAAATATTTGTCAAGCTATTTTAAATTTTTTTCTTAACTTAATGCCATTGCGCTCTAACGGGTGAAAGTCCCAAACACGCCTAGGCAACGAGGAAGTGTATAGCTGAACAGCAAGACCTGCTAAGAGTTGTCAAGTGATAAATATGAAATTTAGTATATTTGATTTTAGAGCATAAGAAATAGACTGCCTGAAATAGCCAGTCAAAGAGAATCTGATATTTTTTGTATTTGTTTTTAAATAGAGTTTAAGTAAGCACTTATTCTTGCATAATAGATTCTTAAAAATTTATTACAGCCTGCAATCATATAGACATAGTAATGCTTCCCTTCAGTTCGTTTTTTATCCAAAAACTGATAGACTGGATCATCGATTTGTTGATGTCGAAGGATACAATCCATAACTGTAAAAAGTGTCTTACGTAAAGCCGAAGAGCCTCGCTTTGATATACCACGACTCTTTATATCAATGGTTCCTGATTGATATGGAGAAGAATCGATACCGGCATATGCTATTAATGCCTTACGGCTATGAAATCTTCTGATATCACCAATCTCAGCAATAAGTTGTGGTCCTAATGTTGTTCCTACTCCAGGAAGAGACATGACTGCAGGATATTCAGGTAATTGAGACGCAATACGGTTCATCTCTTGACGGATTTTTTCTAAAGCGTCAATCAAAGAAATAAGTTCTTTGGCAGTTTCTGTAATTATGAGTTTTGTATTAGAGTTTGCTGGCATGCTTGCAACTGTTTGATTGGCTAATTGATAAATATCATTAACTTTGTTTGACTGATAGTGATAACCATTTTTAGAGCACCACTTCTGGTACGAACGTTCAAGTGAATTAATTGTTTTTGTGGTTATACAGTCTTTGTGCCAATAATCTTTGATAAAGTCAATCCATTTTTGGTGACCATCTTTGCGTGGTGTTTTGCCAAACAATCCATCAATACCAGGAAATGTTTGATCTGATAAAGCTATGAGATTATTTGTCAAAGCTACTTTAAGTTTGGTGTACTGCGTGAACTGACGGTTGTAGATTTTAAGAGCCTGACGTAATTCTTCTTCTGGTATATATTCAGGTAAATCAAGCCACCGATTCAATCCGTAGTTTGCGATTTTTATAGCATCCTTTTTGTCAGTCTTAACTCTACGAATACTGGAGTTGTCGTAATCATGGATAAGTATGGCGTTAACAACTGAAATGTAAAGGCCAGAGTTATACAGATAGTTAGCAAGTGGTTCATAGTAACGACCTGTATATTCCATAACAATTCTAGACTCGCCTTTAAGAGATTTGATTTGCGAAACAAGCTTTTCAAAATCTTCTTCTGTGTGATTGATTTCAAAAGGTGAAGCAACGATTTCGCCGAAAGGACGCATGATGGCAACAGTACTTTTTCCTTTAGAAACGTCAATTCCTACTGAATTCATAATACATTCTCC
Source organism: Pseudobutyrivibrio sp. OR37 (assembly GCF_900113655.1). GTDB lineage: Bacteria > Bacillota > Clostridia > Lachnospirales > Lachnospiraceae > Pseudobutyrivibrio. The sequence goes on from NZ_FOQF01000028.1 coordinate 27,154, forward strand.
TTTGTGAGTTGTAATTGTAAATGGTAACCATTCAGAACTCATTACGATTCAATCTACTTAGTGACACGAGCGTGAAGCCCAACCTGCTAAAAACGAACGCTGCAACGAGAGGATGGTTATCAGTCTTGCGTTACGGGCGTTATAGCCCAAGGGTGTCCCCGATAAACCATTTACCCTCTCATTTTAGCTTAATAATGAGGTTGGAAACTGAATGATAAATATTTTTATATATCCAACAATTACATTGTAGTAGGGTGTCCATCGTGAGGTGGAATCTGAAGGAAGCTGTAGGCAAACTCTCGGTCCGACGGACAGAAATCACATATAAGGCTAGGTTCTGCTTGGTAAGTCTGCCGAATAAGATGAAGCCGTAAAGTTGCCGTTTGTAGGAATCGAGTAAATGTGGCGGATAGATGAGAGGAAAGAGCGTGCACCTTAAGCGTGGAGGTCTCACAGAGGTTCCATTAGCCTAGTAACAACGAACTGTGAGAAGTCAGCCGAGCCCATAGTAGTGAAGAAATCTCTGTAATGGAGATGGAGTGAAGGGGCGAACAATCAATAAGTTTGAGTATGTCTCGTGTTGCAGAAATGACAACATCTGCCGTAACCAATCGGGATAAGGGTGGTCAAATTAAGCGGGGCGGAAAGGAAAGAACGCATGGACACAAGTAGTCTAATGGAGCAGATACTATCCAGCGATAATCTCAACAGAGCATATCTGCAAGTCGTACGAAATAAAGGTGCAGAGGGAGTGGACGGAATGAAGTACACAGAACTCAAGGAACATCTTGAAAAGAACGGCGACATCATCAAGGAACAGTTGAGGACAAGAAAGTATAAACCTCAGCCAGTACGAAGAGTGGAGATACCAAAGCCTGATGGTGGTATCAGAAACCTAGGAGTACCAACAGTAACAGACAGATTCATACAACAATCCATAGCACAGGTTTTAACACCAATCTATGAGGAACAATTCCATGACCACAGTTATGGATTCAGACCTAATAGATGCGCACAGCAAGCAATCCTAACAGCGCTCGACATGATGAATGACGGCAATGATTGGATTGTAGATATTGACTTGGAAAAGTTCTTTGACACAGTAAATCACGATAAACTTATGACCATCATAGGTAGAACTATTAAAGATGGAGATGTTATTTCTATCGTTAGGAAATACTTGGTCAGTGGAATCATGATTGATGATGAGTACGAGGACTCTATTGTGGGAACACCACAAGGAGGAAATCTCTCGCCATTACTGGCGAATATCATGTTGAATGAACTTGATAAGGAGATGGAAAAGCGTGGGCTTAACTTTGTAAGATATGCAGATGACTGTATTATCATGGTTGGTAGTGAAATGTCTGCTAATAGAGTCATGAGAAATATCTCTCGATTTATCGAGGAGAAACTAGGTCTCAAGGTCAACATGACCAAGAGTAAAGTAGATAGACCAAGTGGACTAAAATACCTTGGATTTGGATTCTACTTTGATTCAAGAGCCCATCAGTTCAAGGCAAAACCACATGCGAAATCAGTAGCGAAGTTTAAGAAGAGAATGAAAGAACTTACACGTCGTAGTTGGGGCGTCAGCAACAGCTATAAAGTGGAGAAACTTAATCAGCTCATCAGAGGATGGATTAACTACTTCAAGATAGGTAGTATGAAAACTTTATGTAGGAAGATGGATAAACACATCCGATACAGACTCCGCATGTGCATTTGGAAACACTGGAAAACTCCACAGAATCGTGAAAAGAACCTTGTAAAACTTGGAATTGACAGAGATACTGCAAGACGAGTTGCATACACAGGTCATAGAATAGCCTATGTTTGCAACAAGGGAGCGGTGAATGTAGCAATAAACAACAAGAGACTGGCCTCATTTGGATTAGTCTCAATGTTAGACTATTACACCGAAAGGTGTGTTACTTGTTAAGTTGATTGAACCGCCGTGTACCGAACGGTACGCACGGTGGTGTGAGAGGTCGGAAATTCTCAGCAGAGAGAATTTCCTCCTACTCGATTTTAAGCTTTATTTTAATCTACAACACGATCTTCAATTGGAATATATTTTTTATGTGGGCAGACAGTCATGTAAGCAGGTCTCATAATCTTGCCCTTGTGGCAAACCTCTTCCATGCGGTGCGCACTCCATCCTGCAATACGGGCGATGGCAAATATTGGAGTAAACAGTTCTCCTGGAATGCCAAGCATCTGATAAACAAAGCCAGAATAGAAATCCACGTTTGGTGAAACACCCTTATAAATCTTGCGCTCCTCAGCGATAATCTTTGGAGCAAGCTTTGCTACCAATTCATAGAGGTTGTATTCCTTTTCCATTCCCTTTTCAACCGCAAGCTTTTCTACAAAGGAGTGGAAGGTAATGGCACGAGGATCTGATATTGAATAAATAGCATGTCCCATACCGTAGATAAGCCCTGCTTTATCGAAGGCTTCACCATGAAGTAAGGCTCTAAGATATGTGCCAACCTCTTCTTCGTCAGTCCAGTCATTAAGGTGGGCCTTCATATCTTCAAACATACGAACAACCTTGATATTGGCACCACCGTGCTTAGGTCCCTTAAGTGAGCCTAAAGCTGCGGCAATAGCAGCGTAGGTATCTGTACCTGAAGATGAAACTAGGTGAGTGGTGAAGGTAGAGTTGTTACCACCACCGTGCTCCATATGAAGGATTAAAGCTACGTCTAAAAGCTTTGCCTCAAGAGGAGTAAATTTACTGTCTGGTCTTAAGCAATGCAAAATGTTTTCTGCTGTAGAATAATCAGGTCTAGGCTGATGAATGATGAGTGAAGCATCATTATAGTAATAATCGTAAGCAGCATAACTATATACAGAAAGCAGAGGAAAGCTGGCAATGAGCTGAAGGCACTGTCTAAGTACGTTTGGCTCTGATGTATCATCTGCTCTGTCATCATTTGAATATAGTGCAAGAACTGATCTTGCAAGAGAGTTCATCATATCCTTAGATGGACTCTTCATAATCATATCTCTAACGAAGTTTGGTGGAAGAGAGCGATAGCTTGCCAAAAGAGCTTTGAATTCTTCAAGCTGTTCTTCGGTAGGGAGACTGCCAAATAATAATAGGTAAGTACATTCTTCAAATCCAAAATGCTGTTCTAAAGGAATGTTTCTAACTAAATCCTGAACATTGTAGCCTCTATAAAAAAGCTGACCGTCGCAAGGCACTTCCTTGCCGTCAACAAATTTCTTTGAATTAACCTCTGAAATTTCAGTGATACCAACAAGAACACCTTTACCGTTAAGGTCACGTAAGCCACGTTTTACATCATAGGTGGTGTATAATTCCGGATCTATGTATGAGGATTTCTTGGAAAGCTCCGCAAGCTTTTCCAGCTCTGGAGTGATTTCGCTGAAGTTTTCGATTGCCATAACAAATTTCCTCCTTTAACACACTAAAGTGATTTAATGTATGTTACCATAAACAGTGTAATTGCACAAGTTTTATAGATTATTATTGTATAAATGTGAAAACAATTTTTTATTTAAATGATTGACTTTAAAATGTCGAAAAATTAAAATGATACTTAGCGAAAATTAGTTTATACTACCAAATGTGGATTAGAGTGAACTAATAAATAAAAATAGAAAAGTGAGGTATGACAAGATGGCTAATGTTGATTTAACTAAGTATGGCATCACAGGAACAACTAGTATTGTACACAATCCTTCTTATGAGGATCTCTACAAGGCAGAGATGAATCCTTCATTAGAGGGTTATGAGAAAGGTAAAGAGACAGAGCTTGGTGCTGTTAATGTTATGACAGGTATCTACACAGGTCGTTCACCTAAGGATAAGTTTATCGTAGTTGATAAGAATTCTGAGAACACAGTATGGTGGACTTCTGAGGAGTATCCAAACGATAACCACAGAATGAGTGAAGAAACATGGGCAGCAGTTAAGGAAATCGCTAAGAAAGAGCTTTCAAACAAAGATCTTTTTGTAGTAGATGCATTCTGCGGTGCCAACAAGGACAGCCGTATGGCAGTTCGTTTCATCGTTGAGGTTGCTTGGCAGGCTCACTTTGTTGAAAATATGTTTATTAAGCCTACAGCTGAAGAGCTTGCAAACTTCGAGCCAGATTTCGTAGTTTACAATGCATCAAAGGCTAAGGTAGAAAACTACAAGGAGCTCGGTCTTAACTCTGAGACTTGCGTAGCTTTCAATATCACATCTCGCGAGCAGGTTATCATCAATACATGGTACGGCGGAGAGATGAAGAAGGGTATGTTCTCTATGATGAACTACTTCCTTCCACTTAAGGGTATGGCTTCAATGCACTGCTCAGCTAACTGCGATATGGATGGAAAGCACACAGCAATCTTCTTTGGTCTTTCTGGAACAGGTAAGACTACACTTTCTACAGATCCAAAGCGTCGTCTTATCGGTGATGATGAGCACGGCTGGGATGATAACGGCGTATTCAACTTCGAAGGTGGTTGCTACGCAAAGGTTATCGGTCTTGATAAGGAATCTGAGCCAGATATCTACAATGCAATCAAGAGAGATGCTCTTCTTGAGAACGTAACAGTAGCTGATGATGGCAAGATTGATTTTGATGACAAGAGCGTTACAGAGAACACTCGTGTATCTTACCCAATCGAACACATCAACAACATTGCAGCTGAAGTAAATAAGGTTTCTGCTGGTCCTGATGCTGAAAACGTAATCTTCCTTTCAGCTGATGCATTCGGAGTACTTCCTCCAGTATCAATCCTTACACCAGAGCAGACAAAGTACTACTTCCTTTCTGGTTTCACAGCTAAGCTTGCTGGTACAGAAAGAGGTATCACAGAGCCTACACCTACATTCTCTGCTTGCTTCGGTCAGGCATTCCTTGAGCTTCATCCTACAAAGTACGCTGAGGAGCTTGTTAAGAAGATGGAGAAGTCTGGAGCAAAGGCTTACCTTGTTAACACAGGATGGAACGGAACTGGAAAGAGAATCACAATTAAGGATACAAGAGGTATCATCGATGCTATCCTTTCTGGCGATATCAAGAAGGCTCCTACAAAGACAATTCCTATGTTCAACTTCGAAGTTCCTACAGAGCTTCCAGGCGTAGATCCTAAGATTCTTGATCCTAGAGATACATATGCTAACGCTTCTGAGTGGGAAGAGAAGGCAAAGGATCTTGCTGCTAGATTCAACAAGAACTTTGTTAAGTACACTACAAACGAAGCTGGTAAGGCACTTGTTTCTGCAGGTCCACAGTTATAAAAGAGAATGATGAGTCAGGTTTTTGTTTGTTTATAACACAAATAAGGAAAATCTGTGAAAAATTCGTTCTTTATTTTGACACAAATTTGTTGTACTATAATTGCAGGTAGTAAACATACCGAATGTTAACCTAACCTGGGATGTACGATTTAACTTATCCTTTTTGAACCTACATTTACTTTAAATGGAATGCTTACATTTCTAATTGGCTGTCAGGCCTCCATTGCGCAGGGGAAGGCAAAAAATTAGTTGCGGCGATCCACCTAGCTAGAGCTAGGAGTCAATTGATAGGCCCGGCACCTCCGGGTTAGGTTTTGAATGAAAGTAGTGGCGGCTATGCGTTGCATAGTCGCTTTTTCTTTGCTAAAATTGGGGATTGAGGAGATAAAATTATGTGGACATTCTTAGGCTATGGAAAAACTTATTTAGATAAATGCGGAAGAGATAACATCGGGGCTTATGCTGCACAGACTGCATATTTTATGATTATGTCAGCTATTCCGGTAATGATGCTTCTTGTTTGGGCAGCAGGCTATGTGCCTTCTATAAATGAGTACATGAACGAACTTATTTATGATGTTCTTCCAGATACTTTCTCCCCATATATAGTTAGGTTTATGGGGCTTATTACCCAGGCATCAGTTGGAATGATTTCTATCTCGATTATCATGGCTATCTGGGCATCTGGGAAAGCCTTCCAGAATCTTATGGTAGGCCTTAATCAGGTTAACAAAATCGAAGAGACTAGAAACTGGTTCTTAAGAAGATTCAAAGCAATCTTTTATACACTGGTATTACTTTTAGTTATCATCGTTATTATGCTGATGCTTGTATTTACTCAAAAGCTACAGTACTATGCCGACAATTATTATGGTTTATTGGCTTATGTCGTTGGTATCAGGCCTTTGTTTAGAGGAATATTTGTATTCATATTCCTTGTTATCGTATTTACGTTTTTGTTTACCGTACTTCCAAATAAAAATCTTACCTTTTTCAGTCAATTACCTGGCGGCTTCTTATGTGCTGCCAGCTGGTATATTTTTAGTTTGATTCTTGCAATATGGGTAAAGATTTTTAACACCTATTCAATGTACGGAGCCTTTGCCACCATGATGATGTTCATGTTTTGGCTTTACTTCTGTATGTATTTCATGCTTATGGCAGCAGAGGCTAATGTATTTTTTGAGCAAGCCTTCGGCATGGCATGGCAGAAATTTATACAAAGATTCAAATAGAAACATCATATAAAGTGGACTGATAATAATTAGTGTGCTACACTATGGAGAGCCGATTATTGCGGAATATTGTTTATAATTAGAAAGAAGTTTTATGTTAGTTAAGGATTTTGATTACGAGCTTCCTGAAGAACTCATCGCTCAGGACCCTCTTGAAAAAAGAAGTAATTCAAGACTTATGGTTTTGGATAAAAACACAGGTGAGACAATTCATAAACATTTCTATGACATCAAGGAATATCTTAAGCCAGGCGATTGCCTGGTTATCAACAACACTAAGGTTATTCCAGCCAGATTGTATGGTGCCAGAGTTGGAACTGGCGGTAAGGTTGAAATTCTTCTCTTAAGAAGAATCAGCGACAACCAGTGGGAATGTCTGGTTAAGCCTGGCAAAAAGGCTCGTCCTGGTATGGAAATATCCTTTGGCGATGGTCTTTTAATGGGTAAAATCGTTGATATTGTTGATGAAGGAAACAGAATTATCGAGTTTAGCTACGAAGGAATTTTCGAAGAAATTCTTGATAAGCTGGGCGAAATGCCACTTCCACCATATATCACTCATAAGCTTCAGGACAGAGATAGATACCAGACTGTTTATGCTAAATATGATGGTTCGGCCGCAGCACCAACTGCCGGCTTACACTTTACACCAGAGCTTCTTGAAGAAGTTAAGGCTATGGGTGTTAGAATCGCAGAGGTTACTCTTCATGTAGGTCTAGGCACCTTTAGACCTGTTAAGGAGGAAGAGGTTTTAGACCACCACATGCATGCAGAATATTACATCCTCAATCAAGAGGCTTGCGATATTATAAATGAAACAAAGGCTAATGGCGGCAGAGTTATTTCGGTTGGAACCACAAGTACACGTACCCTTGAATCTGCAGCAGAGCCAGGAAAGCCACTAGTTCCAAAGAGTGGATGGACTCAGATTTTCATCTACCCAGGATATGAGTTTAAGGTAATTGATGGACTTATTACTAATTTCCATCTTCCACAGTCAACTCTTATCATGCTTGTATCTGCACTTGCAGGTAGAGAGCATGTGCTTGCAGCCTATGAAGAGGCAGTTAGAGAAAAATACAGATTCTTCTCCTTTGGAGATGCAATGCTGATTACAGAATTATAGATTTATGTTTAGGGAGGAAGCCATGATAGATATTATATCTGAATTGAGCGCCAAGTTTGAAACAGAGCTTTCTAATATTAAAAATTCAGAAGAGCTTGAAAATATCCGTGTTTCATACTTAGGCAAAAAAGGTAGCGTTACAGCTGCAATGAAGGAAATGGGCAAGCTTTCTGTTGAAGAAAAGAAAGAATTTGGCCAAAAGATTAATGTACTTAAGAACTCTGTTGCTGAGAAAATTGCTGCAAAGAAAGAAGAGATTGCAGCTTTAGAGCTTCAGAAGGAAATCGATAAGGTTCCTGAGTTTGATATGTCTCTCCCAGAGCATTTTGATCAGGGTAGCTATCATCCTATTACACTTGTTCAGCGTCAGTGCGAGACTATCTTTAAGTCAATGGGCTTTACAGTAGAGGATTACAGTGAAGTTGTTACTGATTACGAATGCTTTGAAGCAGTTAATATCCCTAAATATCACCCAGCTCGTGATATGCAGGATACATATTATCTTGAAAATGGACAGCTTCTTAAGTCTCAGACTACAGCTGCTCAGAATGCTATTTACAAGAAATATCGTAAGCAGTTACTTGAGAATGGTACACCTATTAAGGCTATCTTCCCAGGACGTTGCTTCAGAAACGAAGCTACAGATGCATGTCATGAAAACACATTCTTCCAGATGGAAGGTGTTATGGTTGGCAAGGATATCTCTATTTCAAACCTTATCTACTTCATGAAGACTATGCTTTCAGAAGTATTTAGACGTGATATTAAGGTACGACTTCGTCCAGGTTTCTTCCCATTTGTGGAGCCAGGCTTTGAGCTTGATATCAACTGCCTTAACTGCGGTGGTAAGGGATGCCCATCTTGCAAGCATTCAGGATGGCTTGAGCTTTGCCCATGTGGTATGGTTCATCCAAAGGTTCTTGAAGAGGGCGGTATCGATCCTGATAAATACACAGGCTTCGCTTTCGGACTTGGTCTTACAAGACTTGCAATGATGAAATACGGAATTAAAGACATTCGTGACCTGAACAGCGGTAATCTTTCAAGCTTAGCTCAGTTCACTGATGATGAGCAATAAGGGAGGACTAAAATCATGTTTATTTCAATGAATTGGATCTCTGATTTTGTTGACCTTAGTGGTCTTGACAAGATGGAGCTTATTGCAAAGTTCTCTCTTGCAACAGCAGAGGTTGAAAATGATATTTTCCACAAAGGTGAGGATTTATCTGGAGTTGTAGTTGCTGAAATCAAATCAGTAGAAGAGCATCCAGAATCAAAGAAGCTTCATCTTTTAAAGGTAGATGCTGGTGACGGTAAGCTTACAGATGTTGTCTGTGGTGCGCCAAACGTTCGCGTTGGCATGAAGACAGCTTTCGCAAAGGTAGGAGCACAGCTTGGCGATATCACAATCGCTCCAAGACCACTTGCAGGCTACGATTCTTACGGAATGTGCTGTTCTGAAAAGGAAATCGGAATTTCTGATAACAACGACGGTATCATGGACATCACAGAGGATGTGGCAAATGGTACTGATATTAAGGATTTATACGAAATCGATGATATCATCTTCGAAGTTGATAATAAGTCACTTACAAACCGTCCTGACCTTTGGGGACACTACGGAATCGCTAGAGAGTTCGCTACAATCGCAAAGCGTCCTCTTAAGGAGCTTCCTACACTTGATTTAAGCAAGTACGACAATCTTGAAAAGGTTGATCTTAAGATTGAGGATGAGCTTTGCCAGAGATATTCATCTCTTAAGGTAGAGAACATCGAAAAGAATGTTGCACCAATGAATATGCGTATTCGTTTATTCTACTGCGGCATGAGAGGAATCAATCTTCTTGCAGATTTAACAAACTACATCATGCTTGAAATGGGCCAGCCAATGCACGCATTCGATTCACGTAAGGCTGAAAAGATTCGTGTTAAGAGATTTGACAAGCCTTTTACATTTACAACACTTGATGGAGTAGAGCGTAACATCGATGAAAACACACTTATGATTTGCAATGGTGACACACCAGTTGCTATCGCTGGTATCATGGGTGGTCTTGATTCAGAAATCGTTGAAGATACAACAACACTTACACTTGAGTCAGCTACATTTAATGCAGCTTCAATCAGAAAGAGCGCAGTTCGTCTTGCTCACAGAACAGATGCATCTGCTCGCTACGAAAAGAGTCTTGATCCAGAAATGACTACCGTTGCCATCGCTCGTTTCATGAAGCTCCTTTCTGAAATTGATCCAGGTGTCAAGGTTGTATCCGCGCTTACTGATGATTATCCATTCCATTATCCACATGTTGCACTTGATTTTGACAAGGATTTTGTGGATAAGTACACTGGAATTGAAATTACAAATGAGCACATTGTGGATACCCTTACAGCTTTAGGCTTTAAGGTAACTCAGGATGGGGATAACTTCCATGTAGATGTACCATCTTATCGTGCAACTAAGGATATCAGCCTTAAGGCAGATATCATCGAAGAAATCACACGTATCTACGGATATGATAACTTCGAACTTTCTACAACAAATGCACCTCTTTACCCAGTTCGTATGGCAGAGGACAAAAACGTTGAAGATAGAATTAAGGATATCCTTGTTAAGAGATTTAGACTTCATGAGGTTCATTCTTATGTATGGCAGTATGCTGATGAATACAAGAAGCTTGGAATGGAAGTAGAGGACAACATTAAGCTTGCTAACTCTACAAACCCTAACATTGAAACACTTCGTCGTTCAATCATTCCTACACAGCTTTGTCAGGTTAACTACAACACAGGCTATGCTACTGATTTTGGTATCTTTGAGGTTGGTCGTGTAGTGGAAGGCCTCAAGGAAGATGGTCTTTGCGACGAGCACAAAAAGCTTTGCATTACATTATTCTCAAAGACAAAGTCTCTCGAAAAGCTTTATTTTGAGCTTCGTGATATGATTGCTGAGACTATTGAGGATGTTAGACACAAGGCTCTTTCTTACAAGACACTTGAGGCTACTCATTCTTATGAGCATCCTAAGAATTTATACAGCTTAGTACTTGATGATACTGTTATTGGTGAGATGGGCGTTGCACATCCACTAGTTTCAAAGAAGATTGATAAGAAGGCAGCTATCGTATTTGCAGAAATCGATATCGAGGCACTTGCAGATATTAAACAACAGCCTATTTCTTATGAGGAACCTTCAAAGTATCCTTCAATTGAAGTAGATTTATCATTTATTGCCGAGAAATTTTCAGAAATAAATGATACAATAAAAGTAACAGCTGGAGATATACTGAAAAAGGTAGGAGTTGCCGATGTATATTCTGATGGTTCTAGCAAGTCAATTACAGTCAGACTTCTCTTTGGTGATGATGAGCGTACACTTACTCACGAGGAAGTTCAGAAGGTTGTTGACGATATAGTAGAGAAGCTTAAGAATAAGGGCATCAATCTTAAGGGGTAATCATTATTAATTGTTGGGAGGCATGAGCATGGAAGAGAAGAGAAAAAACAAAAGATTGGATATTGACGTAAAGGTCGAAATCGAGAGAATCGATGAAGAAAACATCACCACTGTTAAATACATGGAGGTTGATGTAGTTAATATTTCAAAAACAGGTTTAGCTTTCAGAGTACCAGAAATCAAATTTGAAGTTGGTGCATGTTTTGATGCTAAAATCCAAATCTGGACCAAGGAAACAATCGATACAGTATTTAAGGTTGTTCGTGTAAATGAATTGGATAATGGTATCTTTGAGTATGGATGCATCTTTGTTGGAATGACAGATACAGATGCTTTGAAAATCGAAATCTACCAGCTCTTTAATGATGCACAATAGTATATTTATTGGGAGAATATTTACGTGAATACTAGTATAATTTTTCCGAATTTGCATATTACTCTTGATAATGTTGGAAAAGGATTCTATATTGGATCCTTTTTCATTGCATTTTACGGGGTAATTATTGCAATCGGAATGCTTATTGGAGTCAGTTTTATTCTTAAGGAAGCAAAGCGTGTAGGCTTTAATGAAGATGAGTTCCTAGACATCTGTATTATCACAATTATAGTTGGAGTTTTAGGAGCTAGAATCTATTATGTTGTTTTTGCCTGGGATTATTACAAGGGTAATCCAATCAGCGTTTTCAATATAAGGCAAGGAGGCTTGGCTATATACGGAGGTGTACTTTTTGGAATTGCCTGCGTATATATTTTATCTCGCATAAAAAAGCTTGATTTCCTTAAGGTTATGGATGTGGCAATGTTTGGCGTAATAATCGGCCAAATATGTGGAAGATGGGGCAATTTCTTTAATAGAGAGGCCTTTGGGCAGTACACAGATGGCTTATTTGCGATGCTGCTTCCACTTGATGCAATACGTTCCATGGATGATGTTACCACTGAAATGCTTACAAACCTCGTAACTGTTAACGGAGTGGATTACATTTCAGTTCATCCTACATTCCTATATGAATCCCTTTGGAATTTAGGTTTGTTGGTATTGCTTATATGCACCAGAAAGAAAAAGCCTTTTGACGGCTATGTTTTCTTTATGTATTTGATAATCTACGGAGCTGGCCGCTTCTGGATAGAAGGCTTACGTACAGATCAATTGAAATTGTGGGCAACAGGCCTGCCGGTTTCTCAATTGTTGGCAGCGGTCTTGGTGGTTCTAGGAACGGGATTATTTGTATATAATTTTAAAAAGCAAGGTGCTGAAATAGTAAAAAAAGAAAAATAAATTGTATTTTTTTAAAGACATTGGATATCCAATGTCTTTTTTTATGCACTTTTTTATCAGATATTGTGTTTTTTGTGGTCTGGCCCACCACTTTCTACCACATCTAGAATATGCCAGAAAACATTGATTTTTCACGGTTCTTGGGTTGCGTCAAAAGCTTTAATGGTATAAAATGTAGTTAAAAGTGGAGGAAAGTGGAATAAAAGTGTCACAAAGTGGTGGAAAGGAGGAAATGCTGATATGTTCATGGGCGAATACTGTCACAATCTAGACGCTAAAAATCGTCTTATTATGCCAGCTAAGTTTCGTGAGCAGCTAGGAGAGCATTTCATTGCCACTAAAGGACTTGATGGATGCTTGTTTGTCTATCCTATGAGCGAATGGGAGACAATCGAAGCAAAGTTTAGAGAGATTCCACTTACCACAAAGGATGCTAGAAAATTCTCGCGTTTCTTCTTTGCAGGAGCAGCAGAGTGTGATGTGGATAAGCAGGGAAGAGTACTTATCCCTTCTACATTAAAGGAATATGCTGGCATCGATAAGGAAGTAGTTTCAGTAGGTGTTTTAAACAGAGTTGAAATCTGGTCTAAGGAAAGATGGCAGGATGAAGGCACCTACGATGATATGGATGAAATCGCAGAACACATGGCTGAGTTAGGATTGGGAATCTAATGGAATTTAATCATTATTCAGTTCTCTTGAATGAGACAATCGACAATTTAAATATTAAACCAGACGGGATTTATGTTGATGGTACCCTTGGCGGTGGCGGACATTCATACGAAATCGCTAGTCGACTTACCACTGGACACCTCTATGGCTTCGATCAGGACACGGACGCATTAAAGGCAGCTGGTGAGCGACTCGCTCCTTTCAAGGATAGGGTTACCACAATTCATAGCAATTATGAATTTATGAAGGAACGCCTTGATGAAATCGGAGTTGATAAGGTTGACGGAATCATGCTTGACCTTGGCGTGTCTAGCTTCCAGTTAGATGAAGCAGACAGAGGCTTCACCTATAGGGTAGAGGATGCACCTTTGGACATGCGTATGGACAAGGACAAGGAAATGACAGCGGCGGATATTGTAAATACTTATTCTCCAGAAGATTTAACAAGAGTCTTGTTTACCTATGGCGAGGAAAAGTTTTCCAAGCAGATAGTTAAAAATATTGTAAAGGCAAGGGAGGTTGCTCCTATCCTTACAGCAGGACAGCTTAATGAAATCATAGCAGCAAGTATTCCAAAGAAGGCTCAGGTGGGCCAGGGACATCCTTCAAAGAGAACCTATCAGGCTCTTCGAATAGAATTAAACAGGGAGTTAACAGTCTTAGAAGACCATATAGATGATATGATTGACCTTCTAAATCCAGGTGGAAGATTATGTATTATTACCTTCCATTCCTTGGAGGATAGAATCACGAAGGTCGCTTTCAAGAGAAATGAAGATCCATGCACATGCCCAAAGAATTTTCCAGTTTGTGTGTGTGGCAAGAAATCAAAGGGAAAGGTTGTTACCAGAAAACCAATCCTTCCAAGTGAAAAGGAACTAGAAGAAAATTCAAGATCAAAAAGCGCAAAGCTTAGAGTATTTGAAAAAATTGATTAAGGAGATTAAAAAGCAGGCAGCTTTTTATGTATTGAAAAGGGAGTTTATTGCTAGTTTTACAAGCGAGAGTTTAGGAGTTAGAAAATGCAAGAAGTTAGAACTTATTATTACAATCAGGGGAATGCGGTTAGGAAAGAGACAGAATTAGTCTTAAGCCCTGCTAGAAGTCTGCCTACTAGAGAACAACGAGAACGAGAAAAGCGTGAAGAAGCCAAAAGACTTCAGAAGATTACAGATAGAAGAAGAGCGGCGGCTCTTAGAAAAAATAGATTATTAACAGGTTATATGATAGCGGCGGTTGTGCTTACTTGTCTGATGCTTGTTGGATATGTTGGTTTGCAAACAAGCGTTACCACAAGAATGAATCATATTGCAGATTTACAAAACGAGTTATCAACTGTAAATGCTGATAACAAGGCTGCAGAAAGCAGAATCGCAACTACAACAAATCTTTCGGAAATTAAAGATAAAGCCATAAATGAACTAGGAATGGTGTATGCAACCAACAATCAAATAGTGTATTATAGTGTAGATGGTTCCGACTACATGAGTCAGTATCAGGATATTCCATAGAATAGAGATTCAGCAATGGCTAGTAATAAAAGACGAAGATTAAAACCGAATAATAAAATATTAAAAAGAATGCAACGCAAGCTCTGGGTAGTTTTCGGAATTGTTTGTATTCTTTTTGTTGTTCTAATAGGTCGAGTAATGTACATTCAGCACACTAGTGGTGATAAGTACGAAAAGATTGTATTGTCCCAGCAGGATTACGACAGCACAATTATCCCATTCCAAAGGGGAAATATAGTCGATTCCAGAGGTACAGTTCTTGCAACTAGTGTTGATGTTTACAACGTTATCTTGGATTGCAAGGTTTTAAATGGAAATGATAAAAAATTTCCAGGAAGCACTCAGGCTACAATTAATCTTGTTACCGAATGCTTCGATGAGATAGATGCAGATAAAATCAAAACACAGCTTTCAAAAAACGCTAATAGTCAGTACTATGTTTTAGCAAAGAGAGTATCCTATGAGGAGATGGCTGATTTCCAGGAGAAAAAAGCATCAGAGGGTAATAAAGGAAAGATTTTTGGCATCTGGTTTGAAAAGGAATATATTAGACAGTATCCTTATGGCTCACTTGCTGCAGCCACAATAGGTTATGCTAGTAGTGGTAATGTTGGTGTTATCGGTCTTGAGAATAAATATTCATCAATACTAAATGGTATTAATGGTCGTACCTATGGATATCTGAATTCCGATAATAATTTAGAGCAGACTACAATTGATGCCACAAATGGAAATAATATTGTTTTATCACTGGATGTTAATATTCAGACTATCGTAGAAAAGGCTGTTGCAGATTGGAATGCAACCACAGCAGCCAACTGGAATGCAGAGCATCCGGATGAGCCAGAGACCTTCGGTTCAAAACATACAGCGGTGCTTGTTATGAACCCAAATAATGGTGAAATATATGCCATGGCTCAATACCCAAATTTCGATTTGAACAATCCTAGAGATTTGACACCATACTTCTCACAGGAAGATATTGATGCCATGGATCAGGATCAGAAGATGGATGAGCTTAACAAAATATGGCAGAACTTTTGCATTACCTATACTTATGAGCCAGGTTCTACCTTTAAGCCATTTACAGTTGCAATGGGGCTTGAAACCGGAGATTTAACTGGTGATGAAACCTATTTTTGCGATGGTGGTGAAATGATTCCTGGCTACCCTAAGCTAGTAAAGTGTGTTGCTCATAATAAGGGTGGACATGGTACTCAGACCATTGCAGACGCACTTTCCAATTCCTGCAATGATGCTCTTATGCAGATGGTTCGTGTGATTGGACCTGAAACTTTTTCTGATTATCAGTCTATTTTCGGCTTTGGACAAAAGACAGGCATCGATTTAACAGGAGAGGCTAGTACAGCTAGCCTTATATATAGTAAGGAAGATTTGAATTCTGCTATCAACTTAGCTACAAATTCCTTCGGTCAGAACTTTAATACTACTATGATTCAGCTGGGCACAGGTTTTTGTTCTTTGATTAATGGTGGATATTTATACGAACCACATCTTGTTACAAAGATTACAGATTCAAATGGAAATACAGTTTCAGAAATAGAGCCTGTTGTTCAAAAAAGAACAATCTCTAAGGAAACTGGAGACTTAATAAAAAGCTATTTGGAATATGTTGTTTCTGATGGTACAGGTAAAACTGCCGGTGTAGATGGCTATCGAATTGGAGGAAAGACAGGTACTGCCGAAAAGCTTCCTCGTGGAAATCACAAATATTTAGTTTCATTTATTGGCTTTGCACCAGTTGATAATCCGCAGGTAGTGGTGTATGTTATTGTAGATGAGCCTGGAGTAGGAGCAATTGGAAATAACCAAGCTCACAGTAGCTTTGCCCAAGAGATATGTCACAATATTTTCGAACAGATATTGCCATATCTTGGCGTTGAATCCTCTCTTACAGAGGAGGAGCAGGCACAGGCTGCTCAATCCTTAACAGAGCAGGCGCAGGCTACACCTGACGAAGGTGTTACAGAGGATACCCCAGAAGGAGCAGAGTCCACAGCAGATCCATCTGAAACACCAGAGGTTTCAGAAGACACTGAGGATGTACCAGGTCAATAATTATTTGTTTAATCAATTTTAGTTATTTTTGGATTGGAGTTATATTATGTTTGAAGTTTTTTTACCAATGTTAGTAAGCTTTATTATAGTGTTAATACTAGGACCTATTTGTATTCCTCTCTTAAGACGTCTTAAGATGGGTAACACTGAAAGAGAATACATTAAAGAACACAAGCTAAAGAACGGCACACCTTCAATGGGTGGAATTATGATTCTTATTGCTTTTTCTATTGTAGGTTTTTATTATGCTAGATTTAGTCCACATATTTACCCAATCCTTTACCTTACATTAGGCTTTGGTATTATTGGTTTCGTTGATGATTTTTTAAAGGCAATCAAGCACAGCTCTGATGGCTTAAAGGCATGGCAGAAGATGCTTGGCCAGCTCCTTGTAACAACTGGCTTTGCAGTATACATGGTTAAATTTTCTGATGTAAACTTGGAAATCAGAATCCCATATACTGGCGCTTTTATAGATATAGGCTGGCTTGCAGTTGTAGTTTTATATCTTGCAGTTTTGGGAACAGTTAACGGTGCCAACTTTACAGACGGCTTAGACGGACTTGCAACATCAGTAACACTTGTTATCGCTGCATTTTTCGGAATAGTTTCAATCACCTTATATTCAGATATCACTCCAGCAGCTGCTGCCATGGTTGGTGCGCTTCTTGGATTTTTAATGTTTAATGTACATCCAGCTAAAATTTTCATGGGTGATACAGGCTCACTTGCTTTAGGCGGATTTGTTGCAGCAAGTGCTTACATGTTAAAAATGCCTGTATTCATTATTTTAGTTGCACTTATTTATTTAGTAGAAGTTTTATCAGTTATTCTTCAGGTAGGCTATTTTAAGCTTACTCACGGAAAACGTATTTTTAGAATGGCGCCTATTCATCACCATTACGAATTAGGTGGCTGGTCAGAAGTAAAGGTTGTGGCAGTATTTACAACAGTTACTATTTTCTTGTGCGTATTTGCATATTATTTAGTATAAGGAGTTGGGGAAGAGTTTATGGCAAGAGAGCAGGATCTGGCGGCCTCTAGAAAAGAGGAGCGACGGCGAAAAAAAATTAAAAAGCTTTTGAACTTTGACTATACCTTATTACTTATCGTTGTGTTTATTTTAGCCTTCGGGTTAGTTATGCTTTACAGCACATCAGCTTATGCAGCTACATTAAAAACAGGCCAATCTTCATTTTATTTAAAGAAACAGCTCTTTGCTGCTTGCCTCGGTTTTATGGGAATGTTTTTCACTACCAAAATCGATTATAGAAGATGGGCACATTTGACCTTTCCTTTTTATGTAATTTCTATATTTTTATGTATAGCAGTTATTTTCGTAGGTTCAACTATTAACGGACAGTCTCGTTGGCTCAGCTTTGGTGGTATAAATGTACAGCCATCTGAAATTGGAAAGATATCGGTAATACTGTTACTTGCCAATCTTATAGATCGCTATCCAAAAGCCTTTCGCTCTCTTAAGGGAAATATTAAGGCACTAGGATTATATGCATGTCCTTTGGTTGCGGTAGTTGCCTACAACAATCTTTCGACAGCTATTATCATTTTGGGAATAGCCTTTGTTATGGCGTTTGTAGCTTCCCCTAAAAGCTGGTATTTCTTTGCGGCTTTTGGCTTTGCAGTTTTTGTAATTATAGCTTCCATTCCATTGGTAGGTTACCGTGCTGGGCGTATCCAGGCTTGGCTACATCCGGAGGATTACATTAGTAGTACCGGCTATCAGACTCTTCAAGGCCTTTATGCCATAGGTAGCGGGGGCTTGTTTGGAAAAGGCTTAGGAGAAAGTATGCAAAAATACATTGTTCCAGAAGCACAGAATGATATGATTTTTTCTATTATATGTGAGGAGCTTGGTGTATTTGGAGTGGTCTGCGTTATACTTTTGTATATTCTGATGCTCTATAGACTTTTGTATATTGCTAATCATGCTAAGGATATGTTTGGTTCTTTCATTTGTATAGGAATTATGGCACATATTGCTATTCAGGTTATTTTGAATGTTGCAGTAGTTACCAACTCAATGCCAAATACAGGTGTAACATTGCCTCTCATAAGCTATGGTGGAACTTCAGTGGCTATTTTGCTTACGGAAATAGGTTTTGCTCTTAGTGTTTCTAAAAATATGGAGTTCAAGGAGGACGATTATGTCTAGAAGACGTAGAAGACGAAGTATCGGAAGTCTTATCCTTGGATTAATCGAATTAATATTGGCAATAGCTATATTAATTGCTATTGGCCTTGGGGCAGCATACTTTTTCTGCCCGTTAAAAAAGATTGAAGTTGAAGGTACTGATTTATACACAAAGGATGAAATAATCAATTACATTATCGATGATGAGTATTCCCATAATACCGTTTATGCATTCGTGAAAAACAAGCTTTTTCCTAAAGGGGATGCTGAATTCATTGAATCCTTTGATGTGTCTATAACAGGAGCTAATTCACTTACCATCACCTGTAATGAAAAGGCTATTTTAGGCTACATATTAACAGAAGATGGTAAATACATATATTTTGATTATGATGGCAACATAGTAGAAATAAGCGAGACCTTTGTTGATAGAGGGTATATGCAAATAGATGGTGTATCTCTTGAGGAACCTCAGATTGGCAAGGCACTTCCTATTGGCGATGATGAAATGGGTTATCTGACATCACTGATTAAAATACTTCATAAGAATAGTTTGATGCCAAAAGTTATTTCTTATGATGCAAAAAATCATATTACAATAAGCTATGATACATACAGTATTTCATTGGGAAGCAGCTACCTCTTAGAGGAGAAGATTGATAGGATGCTTAGGATACTTCCACAGATTGAAGGTTTATATGGTACACTACATCTAGAAAATTATTCGAACCAAAATACAGATATTGTATTCGAAAAAGAAGATGTTGTTGAATAAATAAATGGAATTTTTATTAAAAAACGGTTGCGAAATATAGTGAAAAAATATAATATTATTAGTGTACATTTACGAGTATGCATTTGGTATTAGATATTTTGCAACCTCCCTTAGAGGTTTAATAAAAGGAGGATAAAGTTTTGATTAACATTACGACTGACGAGACAGGGGCTCCTGTTAGAATCATTGTTGTTGGTGTCGGCGGAGCTGGCAACAATGCAGTAAAGCGTATGGTTGAAGAGGGAATAGGGGGAGTTGAGTTCATCGGAATCAACACTGATAAGCAGGCACTTGATTTATGCAAGGCGCCTACTCTTTTAGCTATAGGTGAAAAAACTACTGGTGGAAAAGGTGCTGGCGCCAATCCAGAAGTAGGTCAAAAGTCCGCAGAAGAGAGCGCAGAGGATATCTCATCAGCAATCAAAGGTGCTGATATGGTATTCATTACATGCGGAATGGGTGGCGGTACAGGTACTGGTGCAGCTCCTGTTGTTGCAAAGATTGCAAAGGAACAGGGCATCCTTACAGTTGGTATTGTTACTAAGCCTTTCCAGTTCGAAGGAAAGCCACGTATGAACAACGCTCTTAATGGTATTGAGAGATTAAAAGAAAATGTAGATACATTGATTGTTATCCCTAACCAGAAGCTTGTTGAAATCTGCAACAAGAGCATGGGTATTGGTGAGAGCTTTAGAATGGCTGATGGTGTTTTACATCAGGCTGTTCAGGGTATTACTGATCTTATTACTAAGAACTCACTTATCAACCTTGACTTCGCAGATGTTACTACAGTCATGAAGGATAAGGGCTTAGCACACGTAGGTATCGGTTCTGCTAAGGGAGATGAGAAGGCTCTTGAGGCTGTTAAGGCAGCTGTTGCTTCTCCACTTCTTGAGACTAGCATCCAGGGTGCTACAGATGTCATCGTTAATATCTGTGGTGATGTTGGACTTAACGATGCTAACGAGGCTACATCATACGTACAGGATATGACAGGTGCAGATGCTAACATTATTCTTGGTATCACTGTTGATGAGTCTATGGATGATGAAGTTTCTGTTACAGTTATTGCTACAGGTCTTGGTGATCCAGCTCCAGCAGGCAGCTTCCGTAACACATCAGGTATGGTATATAATACACAGCCAAGACAGTCTAGCGCAGATATTCTTGGCAGCATGAATAGAGTGGCAGCTCCAGCAGGCCAGTCAGGCATTACAAATACACCACCTGTTGTTAACAGAACAGTGGTACAGAGCACAGTGCAGCGTCCATTGACACCTACAGTACCTACAGAAAGCACAGTTCCTGAGCTTAATATCAAAATGCCAGATTTTATGAATTCAATTAAGAAATAGATTTTTAGCCCCATGTAGATGGGGCTTTTTTTACTTTATAGGAAATTTCTCCTTCGGAGAAATCTTGAACTAAAAAGGCCCGCGCGGAGGCGGGCATGAAAACAAGAAGTATTACTTAGAAGATATAAAAACCTTCTGCACCTACTTCATCTTCTGGATCAAAATCATCATCTTCAAGGAAATAGTGCATATCTAATAAATGATCATCGCTCATAGCTTTGATGTCAGATGCCGTCATTCCTTCAGGTGGATTTTGGATATATTTAGTTCTTATTTCATCTACAGGATTGTTGTTACTAATAAGAATCACCTCCAAGCTTTTTAATGATTTTAACACTTGGAGAAAGATATAGGAACCTATCCAGCTTTAGCCCAAGCTCTTT
>NZ_FOQF01000002.1:0-32670 GCF_900113655.1 Pseudobutyrivibrio sp. OR37
GCGTCCCTGAAAGATATAGCTCTACGCATTGCTGCTTAAATTCAAGTGAATAGGCCTTGTTACCAACATGATTTGCGAAAGCTTCAATACCTTGTTCTTTATATCTTAAAGCCCACTTTCGAACTGTGTAAGCAGAGACACCATATTTCTTGGATAACTCAATTGAAGACTCACCATCTAAAAACAATTTTGATACCATTTCTCTAAACTCTGGAGTAAATGGGGATTTTGACATAAAAAACCTCCTTAAGTAGATTTGGTTATTTACCTTGTCTACTTAAGGAGGATCATATCAGAAGTTTTGCAGCATCCTCTTTGTCTACACTCTGAACCTAGGTTTTTCAACCTAGGTTTAGTGCGGAAGATGGGACTTGAAAAAATTTTCTACCCAAGAAATCCAGTAAAAAGGAGGATTACAACGTCAACTCCTCTTGGGTACCTCATAGGGTACCTCAAATATTATATGGGTACCTCACCCAAAAAGAATCTCTAATTACATATGCATATTCAGTTATAGGTGCTTAAATCAGGCACCTATTTTTTATGCCTTTCTTCACAGAAAAAGAAAGGAAACGCATATGGAAAAGACAATAACTATTACATCCGGCAATCCAATTGTAGATCAGGTTGCCACCATGAATCTAACCGGAAATATCATTCCGGAATCTTGGTATCACACCATTATCAATGAGAATGGTAAGACTAATACTCTCGCCATCCTTATCCTTGCTGATATCGTTTATTGGTATCGCCCAACAGAAGAACGTGACGAAACCACGTTGTCCGTATCTTATTCAAAAAAATTTCACGATGAAGACTATCTCCAAAGAAGCTATGAACAGCTTATGGAGAAGTTCAACATTTCAAAGAGGCAGGCACGAGATGCCCTCATCCTTCTTGAAACCCTTGGCGTTGTAAAAAGGCATTTCAGGAATATCGTCGTTGCCGGTCTTCCACTTTCCAATGTCATGTATTTGGAACTTGTTCCGGATGTTCTTAAGGAACTTACCTTTCCATCCGGACAAAATTTTGACCTAGGTAATAACAAATTTGTTACCACCTCTTCCCATAAAAGAAATGAAGACCTTTCAAAAACGGAACAACCACTTTTCAAAAATGATGTTACGTATACAAAGACTACATCAAAGACTTCCTCAAAGATTACTACAGAGAGTTCTTCAACAACTATAGGAGCCAATTTTTCGACTGACGTCAAAAACTCGGCTGCGATTGTTGATGATGCAAGAGAAGTTTTTAAAGAGTTTGGTTTATCAGATAAGGACATTCAATCCATCTTATCTGCTTCTGGCTACGACATCGAGCGATGTAAAAAAGCAAAAACGGTTCTTAATCAGCAAAGCACAAAGATTAATAACGTTGCTGGTTGGTTAATTAAGGCTGTACGAGAGAATTATCAGCCTTTAGCGAAATCTCCATCCAGAAGAAATTCTATTCACAATTTTGATGAGCGTAATTATACCGATGCTGATTGGGCTGAAATTGAGCGTAGGCTTTTAGCAAAATCTTACGATTCCTTTTAGCATCGCGTATTGAAATAAGAGTTCCTACGGAAGTTTTATTTCAATTGCGATGGCACAAGGGAAGGCGTCGCCCTGGAGTGTAGCTCCCGATGAGACCGGGGATGGCATCGCCGGGGCAGAGCCCCTAAAGATTGAGTTAGCTATCGGCAAGGGCAAAGCCCTTATGAGATGCCTGTCATGGCGAATGACCGCTAACCGCGTAGGTTGGGGTCCCCGAGTTTGTGCAGACGAATGTCTGCGACAAACTAATACGGGGTATTTCCTTGACGCGACAAGGTGTCGCTTAGGGAATCCCTCACAACCATATTTACATATGTAACTGTATTACTTGCTTCTAGTCCAATGGACCAGAAGTCACCTGTGGTCAGATTGACCACAAGTTTTGAATTATGAAAAAGGAGAAATTTATATGGCATATAGACAAACAAACCACAACGGAAGAGTCAGCACAAAATCCGGCTCTGTATATAACAGAAATCATAATGATCGTTCTTTTGATATCTCGCATGCTGAAAACGTCCATCCTGATATGGTGTCAGAGAATATCATTATTCACTATGATGAAACAAATCATCCACACGTAATTGATATCAAAGATAAATCTCACACTACTATTGATGAGCACGAACATTGCATATATGAGTCTTTATTTGCTGAAAGCCTCAGCAAACAGCATGCCCGCAATGAAGCTGCGCGTCATCCTGAACGTAATAAATCCATAGATGACCTGCTCAACAGCAAAAACACCTGTCCTGAGGAAACCATCTTCCAGATTGGCTCAACCGAAGACGGATATCCACCAGTAGAAGTTCTCATGGCTATTTTTGAGGATTATCAAAAAGAGTTGATTGATATATATGGTCATAACCTACACTTCTTGGACGTAGCACTCCACATGGATGAAGCTGTACCGCATCTTCATATCCGTAAAGTATGGACTTATGATGGAAAGGATGGATTGGATATTTCACAAAACAAGGCGCTTGCTCAAATGGGATTTGAACGACCTGACCCATCAAAGCCTTCCAATAAGTGGAATAATGCTAAGATTTCTTTTTCCGAATGGGAACGTGATATGAAGCTTCGCATATGCGAGAAACATGGCGTTGCAGTCTCACATACACCAAAAGCACCAGGAAAAGCCTCAATGGAAAAGGAAGAAGCTATTGCCATTAAACTACAGGAAAAGATTGCATCTTTAAACGCAGAATTAGTCTCGGAAGAAGAAAAGAACAAAGTTGTGCCGGACACAAATATTTTTGGAAAACCTAAACAGATTTCTGTTACACCTGAAGAATACCGTAGATGGCAAGCATCAGCCGAAACAAGAGAGAATAACGAACGAATGCAGAAATACCTTAAAGAGCAACAGGCGCTCTTAGATAAACGAGAAAAGTCTTTAAACAAGCAAGGCAGGGATTTAGCCGACCGACATCTTATGATCGAATCTGAGGTGTCACAGCGCGTTGAGGAAGGTATTTCCAAACGGCTCCCCAACCAAATAAAACAATTGCAATATAATCTGCGCATAGAGCAAAAACAATTAGAACATGATAAATCTGCTCTCTTCGCACGTGCAGAAAAGCTGGATGAACGAGCTGAGAATCTTCACAACGAAGAAACTTACCTGTCAGAGGTATCCGCTCGGTTAGATAAGCGAAAAGCCAATATAGAAGCGGAAGTAAAGAAATCTGTTGCGTCTATTATCAAAGACGCCTTTCAAGATTTCTTCCAAAAGTTCAAGAATACTTTTTTAAAGCATTTCAAGGGAAAACATCAGGAAGAAGTGCTGGAAGTGATTAAGGAAATGCCTATTGATGAGCAGACAGCTGACAGACTTTTTAGGTATGGTTTTTATGATGCAGAACATCACACTGTAGGTGAAGTTATGGAACGTGCTTTGGAAGAAGACATCAAGGACGTACTACATGAATCCGGGGCAAGCTACCGGCAGATAAAGATGGCAGATATTGAAGCTGTCAAACAATCCATAGGTTCAGGTGCATCGCTGGAGGATGTTGTGAATAATATTGCTACAGATGTTTCCAAGCGTATTGTTCCTACAAGAACTCGCTAGTGAACTGAACCCCTAAAAGGTAACACTTTTCTCCTGCTACACATAAAGGTGACAGCAGGAGGAAAAGATGGCATTCAGCTTAAAAGTAAAAAAAGAGGTTCTGGAACAAGTTAATAACGGTATGTCTGTAAGCGAGGCTTCCCGGAAATATAATGTAGCTCGGACTACAATTAGCAACTGGCTTAAAGCTCCTGAGAATTACCTAAAAGAAGATCGTTCAGAAAACCAGCCATACGACCTTGAAGAAAAAATAGATGTGATCCGGCTTTTCGATAAGGGAGACCTTTCCGTTCAGCAGATAGCCAAGATCAAAAATCTAAAATATCATACTATCCGTCACTGGATACAGGACAAAAACCATATACTTGCGTTATATTCTTCTCAGGGGAAAATTGATAAAGACTACGAATTGCCAAAATCCCCTGGAGAGGAGGATTTCGTGAGTATTTCAGATAATAAGGATACCAAACAGCATATCAAGGACCTTAAGAATGAAAACGAGCTTCTCAAAGCAAAAGTTGAATTCCTTGAAGAATTGATGGAGCTTAACGGCACTCCTGTTTCGAGCTTCAAAAAAAAACTATATACAAAGCCATTGACCGACTCATCGGAAAAGGAATCGGAAACGTAAGCCTTCTCTGCCGTGTGGCAAATGTATCAAGGAAGAATTACTATCGACATCTGAAGTATCCGTATGACGAGAACAACAAAGAAATCCTAGAGGAAATTGGAAATCTCCAGGAGAACCATAAAGGAAGTATCGGATATAGGCCCATGACGGAACTCGTTTCTAAGAAATGCGGCAAGCAGTTAAACAGCAAGCGTATTCGAAGACTTATGAAGGATAACAACTTACTTTCTGCAGTAAGGCGAAAAAAGTATTCGGATGAAGTGTATACGAAACGCCGTGAAATGAAGGAACATGTTCCAGCAGATCTAATCAAGAGAGATTTTTTTGCTCTGACCCCCAGAAAGAGGATGCTTGAAGACATAACATATCTTCCTGGGCTCGAGAAAACCATGTATCTAAACACCATTGAAGATCTTTATAATGGTGAGATCCTTGCTTATTGCATATCCGATTCTCCTAATGCCAAGCTGTGTGCTGATACTATCACGATCCTTTGCGAAAAGTGGGGTGAATGCTTCCGAGGATCCATCATACACAACGACCTTGGAAGTTCATACGTATCATACGAATACAGCGCTGCGGTGAAAGCTCATGGCATACGTCAAAGCATAGGCAGAGTCGCCACCTGTTATGATAATGCTCCTATGGAATCCCTTAATGGTATCATCAAAACAGAGGCCTTATATTGTCGATTTGGCAAGACAAAAGTCAAAGAGAAAAGAGTTCCCATTGCAGACATACTTGAAGCCGTACAAAGCTTTATACCCTACTACAACTCAGAAAGGCCTAAGGCATACAACGGTGGACTTTCTCCGATAGAGTTCAGACTTCAGAATCCAACCGGCACCTATCTTATACCTATCAACTCAGAAGGTACTTGACACTATCACTTCTGAGTTGCAAAATAATACAAAACAACAAAGAGTGTCACCCTTATAGGAGGCGGTGAAAATTTGTTGTTACCCTAAATGGATTCAGTCGTTGTATATGTGTTACCCTAAATGGGCGCATATCAATCAGGTAGGCGTTCTGGCTGGAGCCGTTCATGATGGAATAGTCATCACCGTGAAATCTCTCCAGTTCCCAATCGATATATCCTACCCAGCTGACATTACCTTTTACATGCTTTCTCACCGCTTACCCCTCCTGTTATTCCAATGTCAACAACAATGCCATCTTGAATTTTCCGCTTGCTTTTACAGAATGCATGCCGCCTTTTGCGAAATGGAAATTCTCGCCTGCCTTGATCGGATGATCTTTGCCTTCATATCCGATAACGCCCTCACCATCCAGAGCGAAGATCAGCGCTTCACCCGGCGCAGCGTGCTCTGAAAGCCCTGTACCCTCATCAAAAGCCATCACCACGAATTTCATCTTGTCATTATGTACAACGTCCATATTGACGATCTTGCCATCCTGATATGGAACCAGCTCCGCTAACCTGAATACTTCTCCTGCCTTTACAACTTCATTCATTGCATCGTCCCTCCTTATTGAGATTTCTGTATAAACCGCCGACTCTGATGACCGGATGCCTACCGGTATATCCGTCGGAGCCAGAACGCTTTCACCTGATCTTAACTGTCTTTTATCTCCATCCGCCGTATAGACCTCTGCCTGTCCTTCACACAGAATGATCAGCTTATGATACGGATAAATCTCCGCGCTGATATCCGTGTTTCCTGCCAGAGAATAATAAGCAATATAATTATCCCCTCCGCTGATCTCCTTTGAGATCGTACACCCCGGAACAGGTGGATTATCCTTCGCGATGGAGAAAACCTCTCCAACCTTTTCCTTCATACGGTCACGCTCCTGTCATTTCCGATAACTTCCGGATTAATACTTCAATGTCGACACCGCTTTTCTCCGACATGTCCGCTACGGTAGCCTTGCCCAGCATAACCTTACCCATAGGGGTACTCAGCATCTTGAACTTCGGACTGATCTCGGTCAGTCTCTCTTTGATCTGGGGATACTCTGCCAGAATATCCTTCAGCTTGCTGTCTCTTGTAATGTTCATATCAGCATCCCCCCCTTCTGCATCATGCCCAGTTTTTGATCTGCAAACTTTTCCTTCAGTATCTGATTGATTGCATCCCGGTCTTTTCCCTGCTTCTCCATCTGCTTGATGGTCTTATACGCCTGAAAGAGCGGTGACGGGGCGATCTCGGAGCTGAAATATCCGATTCCCATATTCCATGCAAGCTGCTCGAACACATCGTCAAAGGCTCTGGAATCAATTCCATTTGCGTAGGCCTTCAGCAGCTCGCGCATAGCCTGTCTCATCCTTCCAGCACCAACCGCATTCGCAAGCGAAAGCAGGAGCCGCATATTATAATCCAGAAACCGATTCTCACTGTGCCATGTCAGATCCCAGAACTCCACGGCAAGCTCTCCCAGTTTTTCATCGATCAGAGGATAATTGGTAATGACCGCCGGTCTCTCAGGGATTTCCGCAAGACTTCCCTTTTCTTCGGTTCTGTAAAAATAGGCATGATATTCATTGTCTGCTGCCTTTTCCGTCTGATGCTCATATCCAAGAATGTCCATCACCTCATACAGCGGGATCGGCTCAAAGGTCTGGATCACCTCTATACCCTGCCCCACAGGAAGGGATGCGGCCTGCTTCTTAAGACCTTCTAAGAAGTTCCCGGCAACACCGCGGACATCGATCTTCTTAAACTCTGCTGTTTTATCTTTCCAATCTGCATAACTCATCTTGATTTTCTCCTTGTTTTCTTCATCTGTACTTTATCAATAAATCACTTCTTTGTATGTGGTTTGAGCCACATTATTGATTTTTAATCTAAAATTCTTCCGTCTCTTGAGATAGTAACTACCTGCCACGGAATGAACTTCCCACTATTCTTAAGCGCTGTCTCCGCCGCTCTCTGAAGGCCTCCGCAGCAAGGTACCTCCATCCGGACGATGGTCACGCTCTTAATGTCATTGTTCGCGATAATCTCAGTCAGTTTTTCTGAATAGTCAATGTCATCCAGCTTCGGACAGCCGATCAGAGTGATCTTCCCCTTCATAAAATCCTCGTGCATATTGGCGTATGCGTATGCGGTGCAGTCTGCCGCGATCAGGAGCTTAGCACCATCGTAGAACGGTGCCTGCGTTGGAAGGAGTTTGATCTGGCAAGGCCACTGGCTCAGCCTCGATACCGGTCTGAAAGATGCCATCCTGTCCACTTCGTTATCTTCCGCCTCCTGTCCCCGGTCAAACTGCATGAAGCGCGACCCCGGGCATCCATGTCCCGCTGCGTGCGCTGCCATCTGCTCCATCATATTTTTTTCATTCTCACTCATCCTTTTCGCCTCCTGTGCTTTCTTTACCGCCGCCTCATCATAAGCCGGCGCTTCTCTTTCCTCGAATGTAATTGCGCCTGTCGGGCAATTCGGAAGGCAGTCTCCGAAGCCATCGCAGAAATGCTCCCTTATAAGCTTAGCCTTGCCATTGACAATATCGATTGCGCCCTCATGACAGGCGTTTGCACAGATGCCGCACCCATTACATTTTTCCTCATCTATGTGAATGATCTGTCTTACCATCTTCAATTCCTCCTTGCCCTTCTGATTGCATTTTAGTATAATCTCAGATACAAGTATGTGGTTTGAGCCACATTTTAGAAAACTTTTCGGAGGACACCTATGGAAATAGAAACACTTGGAAAAACCGCTTTGTTCAGGTCAATGACAGAAGAAGAGATACATCTTTGTCTGAAGGAACTGCGGTCACAGGAGAAAAAAATTAAAAAGGGCACTGTCATCATGCATGCGGGAAGCCTTACCGATCGCATGGGACTCGTTCTGTCCGGAAGCGTCACGATCGAAAGCAATGACGTCTTGGGAAACTGCACTATCTTAAGCCATGTCGGTTCCGGTCAGTTCTTTGCAGAAACCTATGCTCTCCTTCCCGATGAAGTCATGCTTGTGGATGTGCGTGCAAACGAAGACTGCAACATCCTGTTCGTTACCGTCGGCGGCCTGTTTAAGTCGGGAATTTCATCCATTTGGAAAGACAAGCTGACAAGAAACCTGCTCATGATCTCAGCGCATAAGAACCTGACTCTTTCCGGCAGAAGCTTTCATACTGCTCCCAAAAGTGCCAGAGGCCGCATCCTCTCATATCTAAACACAGTATCTCTTCAGAAGCATACAAACGAATTTGATATTCCATTCGACAGACAGCAGCTTGCCGACTATCTAAATCTGGAGCGGACGAATATGTCAAAAGAACTCGGACGCATGAAACGAGATGGGATTATTGAATGCAGAAAGAATCACTTCAGGCTATTGGAGCGCAAATAAAAAAGCCGGTCATCCTCGACCGACACACTCACATTCAAAACCGAAACCCCTGACCTAAAGCGAAACCCCTAAGAGGCGACCGAAACCCCTACAGTCAGGCAACCTTAAATTGTATCAAATACGGCGTTTTAATTTCTAACCATGTCAAAGATGCTAATTTATCCTGATATGCTTTGAGCTTTGCGTTACGTGTTTTTAGTACCTGAATAGATTTGATTTCATCCAGTTCAGCCTTTAAATCGTCTAAAAACAGTGGGTCAATAACTTTATGTATGTTCTCAATGGATGTGTAATGCATACCGCCACTGCGTCTTGTCTCAGGATTCAATGTAGACTCAAACACAGCTCCGAAGATAGTAGGTGAAATCATTGACCAGTCAAATCCCTCACTTGCCTTTGCGAGAAGGATATTTCTGATTTCTTCGGTAAAATTAGGAATCTCTATATTCTCATCAGCAAATAAACCACCATTAACATAAGGGAACTTGGATAAGTCACTGGTATCATATGGGTCTCTCTTATCCTCAGGTGTATCTAGTATCTTGAAAAGCTCTATGAGCGCCTTTCTCATATCCTTTGTCTCGAACTGTTCCATATAATCATGGAACATGTGACCATTTTCTCCAAAGATATGTGCATCCTCTGCATAAAGGCAAAATACTAAACGGACACAAAGCATGTTTAAGCTCTTTAAGCTATCCTCATTTTCCGGATTAATATACTGTTTTAAAAAGGCATCATAAATCAACCCAACAAATTCTCCGGCTTTAACAGAGATTTCCATTTCTTGAGAAATTTTTGTTTGACTTTGATTTATCAGAAAATCAAACAAGCTATATTTTGATGGAATATCATCCAACGTAAACTTAGTAGGCTCCGGCACTCTTGTATCCATGTCATAAACCCATATTTCAGCAAAGTTTGAAAGAATAATCCATTTTGCCTTTTCACTAACCGGTAGAGAATTATCATACATTTTAGCCTGCTCACAAGGTGTCATATTGTTATGCCCAGGCTGTGGCTTTGATAAATCAATATTAAGACTTTTCTGCTCTATTAAAACATGAGTCTCTGGAATATATGCATCAATGCGCTTGGTATTGCCATCCGGTCCTACAACTTTTTTCTGAAATTCAATTCTGTCCGTAACATGGTCTACGCCCATAACGTCCTGCAAGAAATCAATCCAATAAGAGCGATCATCCTCATCTTCTTTACCTTTTCCAACCCACTTATTATGAAACTGTCTGGCAGCCTCTCTTTTTTCTGCATCTGTCATCGTATTGTCCTCACTTTAATTATTGTTTGCATCGTAATCCAACCAAGCTTCTTCAACCGGAGCATAGTCATATCCGTTCTGCTCGCAAAACGCCTTAATACTTTTCATAGCTGCCATATTGGGCTTAGCATGTCCACCCTCCCAACGATTGACAGTAGAGAAAGAAAAGCCAATCGCATCTGCGAATTCCTCCTGTGTTAATAAGCTACGTTGTCTAATTCTCTTAATTTCTTCCGGTAGTCCCATCCAAGACCTCCTTCATTAATATTTCAACAATATAGCGTTATTATACCACCAATACATATCTTATACAGCATTTTCTCTTGATTTTTAGTAATCAGTATTTATTCAGCCCAAATATAAGATGTAAGGAAAATTTCTTTCATGTTTAGTAATGAGAAATATCTCACCCCAAATGTATGTTAGGAAGAAATTTTATAAAAAATGCAGATTTGGATTAAAAGTGTCCCACATAAATATTGAATGGGATTTTTAGTAATCCAACTTCAACTGAACCAAATGATTTGTAGGAAGAGAAATATCCTTGACGACATTTCGAATTAGATATTTCCATGTCCCACATTCATTATGAAAGGCATAAAGCCCATCGCACCTTGATAACTGAATATGCATTGTAGATAGCAGAGCAAAAAACATTAAGTATTTAGAGAAAAGCAGATTATACCGGTAACTTTTTAATTTGAATTTCATGGAGAAAGGAGGGATGCCCATGGTATTACAGCAGCCATTACAGCACACTGCTTCTGATATCTTCAATGAAATACGCGACCTACATTTTCAGCGAAATCACTTGCTTGATTTGAAGAAGCAGGGTATTGTTAATGGTGTTGACGTTGTAATACAAGAATTGACGAAAAAGGAGTTAAAACTAAAAGAACAAAAAGTATTAGAAGTCCATACCTATGCAATTACAGAAACCATAGTTAAAAAGCGTGGTCAGGAAGTAAAACGCTGGCAGACAAGATGCGGTGACACTAGACCAAGATGCTCTACTTACGAAGCTTTGATTGATAAACTCTATGATTATTACTTCGGAGCCTCAGTTATCACAGACTATTCATTTAAGACAATGTTTGAAGCCGCCTTAGATGAAAAGATACGAACTGAACGTCCCAAGGAAAAGACTATCCGGGATTATCATAATTCATACAAAGCTTTTATTTCAGATGAGTTTGGAGCAAAGGATATACGCCTTATAAAGCCATCTGAATTGAAAGAGTACATCCAGAATGTGTCCGGTGAACTAGCACCCACCAAGAAGCGATTTTACAAGTTTAAGGGGATATTAAATCTTGTATTTGATTATGCTTGTGATCCGGAGCGCAGATATATTGAAATCAACCCCGTTCCAAGCAAAAATAAAGCCTATGCGAAGAACTTTACCCCTACGAACGACAAACCTGAAGACAAAGCTTTTCAGCCGCATGAAGTAGACATGATTCGAAAACATCTCTGGGAGCGAGTTCACAGACTTCGATATGATGTAAATGGTTATGCTATTTTGTTTTCCTCAGAGACCGGAGTTAGAGAAGGTGAAATACCTTCTTTGAAATGGTCTGATGTAAAGGGAAATTCCATTCATATCCATTCTCAGCAGAATGATGAAAAAAGGGATGGCGTAAAAGTCTATTATTACAATCCGACTACCAAAAACGAAAAAGGTGTTAGCAATAACGGACGCTTCATTCCTCTTACCAATCGTATTCGTGAGATTTTGGATGAGCTAAAATCAAAGCAAAAGGCTCTGGGTATTCATTCCGAGTGGGTATTCTGTAAAGAAGATGGTTCATGGACAACCACAGTATCTTACTACGAATCCTTGTATAAGGTTTCAAAGAAGCTTGGTTTAAAGCTAAGTAACAACCATGCATTTCGTATGGCTCTTAATTCCTATGTATATGTACCAATGGGATTACCGGCAAGTGAAAGAGCAAAGTTACTCGGACATTCTGTCGAGACTAACCTTAAGTATTACACCTTCGCCAGAACAGATGAATATATCGATGAATTATGCGAGAAAATCAATGCTTTTGACGATGAAACAAGAGAAAACCCTATTGAAAATGATATGGGTACCTCGGGGTACCTTAAAATTGTTCCATTTCAAGCAAAAGAAAAAAGCCCTCAGACCGCTAAATCTCAGGCTTTTCTCTAAAACTCTATAATGCGGAAGATGGGACTTGAACCCACACGACTGCAATAGCCACAAGATCCTTAGTCTTGCTCGTCTGCCAGTTCCGACACTTCCGCGCACTATATAAAATGTTTTGTCTTTCGACACGAGTGATATGTTACCACCGCAACTGATTAATGTCAATAAGATTTATTAACATTAGTGCGGAAGGCGGGACTTGAACCCGCACGACTGCAATAGCCACAAGATCCTTAGTCTTGCTCGTCTGCCAGTTCCGACACTTCCGCATGTCTTTCGCTTGATGTTGCTCTCTCGCGACGACTAGTAAATAATAACCCCCAAAGCTCATTTCGTCAACACTTTTTTATAAATTAAAGTGTCGAATTTTTAAGCACTATATCTGAATATTCTGACACACTCCAATTACTGTCCTTTATTCCACTCCGTGCTCTAGTAGGTACTGATGCCAAGGCTCGTAGCAGGCCCCCTTTAAATGTACACCATCCCCTGTTGTTTCAGCCTTAAGATTTCCGTTCTCATCATCCACTGCTTCATTAATGTCCAAGTAAAATACCTTGCGATTATCCGCCAGGCCTTTTATGGCTTCATTTCTAATGTTGATATTGGTGTTGTTGTATAGCTGGTCAGAATTGTTCTTTTCCTCGGATACATGCATAATGCTGTTGATGAAAATGGTAGCATCAGGCTGAAGATACTGCAGGCCTTCTATTACCTGGGCGTACACATCACGAAAACGCTGTTCATCGCCTGTTCCAAGTTCATTGATGCCTACCATCAGATAGATTTTTTTGTAATGCTTACCTGCTAAGGCTGTAGCGATAGACATTTCTGTTCCATTCTCATCCTCTATCCATTCCTTATTTCTGATATCAAAAATTGTAAGAGATTTTTTGGCAAAGAATGTGGCTCTGGAATCTATAGCCTGGCAATACTGAGACAGGCCTACTATTCTGGAATCGCCAATAAATAATGCATCGTCAAAGTAGGAATCATCTACGGTGGTAAATTCTTTTTTCTTAACTTCTTCTACCTTTGTGGTATCAACCTCTTTAACAGATTCCACCGGCTTTTCATCTGGAGTGCTTTCAAGTTCTACCTTTGTCCATGGATACACACCATCTGCCATAGCCTTGAAGGCAACAGCCTCCATCGGTGTCTTTAGAGGGCTGCTGTAATAGTCCCTGTAAGCCCCATCCTTCAGACAAAAGGAAATGACTGAAAGCGCAATAGATGCAATTGTAATTAAACTAAGTAATAAAAAACCTTTTACTTTCATAACATCACCTAAAATCTAAGATACATAAATGGATTTCCAGCAGAATTGGACAAGCTGAAAATACTAATGAAAAACATTGCAAATATGCCAAGAATCACCAGTACATTATCCTTATGCTTATTAAAAAATGTAGTAAGAGCAGGTATCGCAAATACGATACCAAGCACTAGAAACAGCCAGTAATCCTCCAGATAATAAAACACATCATTTTTATTTACTGCAACTGATACATCAATTACAGGGAACATTCTAAGCAGATAAATGCGTAAGTTTGAGGCCGAATGGATAGCAAAAACCACCCAGGAGATGGGAATAAGCACAAGCACATTAATACGGCCAACCACTGCAAATAGCTTTGGAACGCGACTAAGCACTAGCTTCTCAAAAATAATAATCATACAGATAGACATCGCCCAGATAAAGAAATTTACGGTATATCCATGCCAAATCCCTGTAAGCAGCCATACTACCAATATATTTAAGATTGTGTGGCATTTGCCCTTTCTGCTACCCCCTAAAGGAAAATAAACATAATCCTTAAACCATTCGCCAAGGGTGCTGTGCCATCTTCTGTAAAACTCTGAAATAGATGCAGAAAAATAAGGCTGATTAAAGTTTATAATAAAAGGAAATCCAAGCATCACACCAATTCCAGCAGCCATCAGTGAATAGCCCCAAAAATCGAAATATAGATTCAAGGAATATGCATAGGCTCCAAGCCATGCAAGAGGTGTGGAAATACTCTCGTAGCCGATAACCTTTATATCGCTCCATAATACTGCCAGATGGTCTGCAATAATAATTTTCATGAACAGGCCGCAGGCCATCAGCTTAAGCCCCTCTTCAATCTGATTTAAGACCTTAAATAAACGCCCGCCTTCTGTAGCATCCCATCTAAGCCACATAGCATTTTCTTCCACATAGCTGTAGCGTGCTATAGGACCAGATATGATTTGAGGGAACATGATGAAATAATCGGTAGCTTTAATAATATTAACCTCAGCGATTTTTCCTCTGTATAAATCCACCTGGTAGGAAATCATTTTGAAGATGTAATAGCTCAATCCAAGAGGGATGACTAATCCAAGCCCAGCCGGCTTTGAAAACTTAAACAGACCTAGCACTAAAAGATTAAGGACAACCACTGCACCTAGTGCCAGCTTTGATTTTGATTTAAAGATAAGCTTTGCAAAAAGCAGATTGATGGCTGTCATAGCCAATAACACCAAAATAAGCCTTGGTTCATTAAGATAATAAAAACCAAGGCTACCTAGCAATAAAACCCACTTTCT
The DNA here is from genome assembly GCF_900113655.1 of Pseudobutyrivibrio sp. OR37. GTDB lineage: Bacteria > Bacillota > Clostridia > Lachnospirales > Lachnospiraceae > Pseudobutyrivibrio. The sequence continues at coordinate 14,589 of NZ_FOQF01000002.1, forward strand.
AAAGGAAGCAGGAACTACATAATATATAATCAAAAAGATTGGTAACAATCTAAAAATAAAATTCAAATCAGAAAAGGTCATCTATATTCTCCCTAGAAAAATAATCCATCATAAGTATACAATAACCTTTTCACTTTTTCTCTAAATTTTTATAAATATATCTAGTTTTCTTTAATGCTGTTTTGATATTTATCAATCACCTCATATAGTGCATTATTTGGATCATCAACCATCCTTACGGTTGTATCCAGCTGTAGGAGCTTATCCTGATTAGCATCGCGCCTCTCCCATTGAGGAAGCCCCTTGCCATTTGGGTTGCCTGTCTTTGCAAAATTCACTATATACTGCTGCATAGTATCAGAAAGAGCATAATCCTCATCAGTGTATAAACCAGGATGTCTCCAAAGATTTCCGTAGGCGTAAGGAAGCTCACCTGCATGATAGTTTGAAAGACTATTGTTTTCTTTTGTGAAATAGTACTCGTAGGCAGGCTTGCCCTGCTCAATCATGTAGTTGTTCCAAAGATAATGTGAGTAGCTAAACCATATTGCAGAATAGGCCTGATTCAAAGCGCCCTTAGCATCTCCAAGTGGGTCCACAATGAAATGCTGGTCGCGCTGAGGCGAATTGGCAGGTACCACCTTTGCCATTTCCCCGGCATAATCACCTAAATCCTCTGCAAGAAGCTCCTCATAATTATCCGCTGTTGCCTTTATACCAAGATTAAAGGCGTCTGCCTCCTTGGCATTAAATCCGTTTAAAAGAGCCTTCTCGTGATTTTTGCCCTTTTTGTAAGTAAGAAATGGCTGCTCTACTATGGCATAGCCATCCACTGTCATTGCAGATTGATTGCTGGTGGTTTTAACAAGCTTTTCGGCAGGGATATCTCTCAGCTCATTCGATGAAGCTACGTTAAACTCACTTCGCACCATATCGCCCTGTTCTATCGCCTCGGAATAGTCTCTAAAGGTATGAAATGGCTTGTGTGCAAGGATTCCGCTTGATTCTGCAATAGCGTAGTTAAATAAGCCCTCTGTAAGAGGGGAAACGCAAATAGCATTTACACTAGAGCTACCAGCAGATTCCCCTGCTATAGTAATTCTATCTGGGTCGCCACCAAATGCTGCTATATTATCCTTTACCCAATTTAAGGCTGCAATCTGGTCTAACAGGCCATAATTTCCTGTCGTTTTATTGGGTGATTCTGCTTTCAAATCATCAGCAGTGTAATATCCAAATACACCAAGACGATATGCAAAGTTTACAACGATAACACCTCTTTTCGCCAAATCCTCACCACGGTATTCTGTGTAAGAAGACTGGCCTGTGGTAAGGCTGCCACCGTGAATATAAAAGATTACAGGAAGTGGCTCGTCTCCCATTGCCTCTGGGGCGAAAACGTTCAGATAAAGGCAATCCTCGCTCATCGGCTCAAGATATTCATCCCCAAGCTTTACCTGATAATCGTGCCAACCAAGGATATGGGACATGCTGTCATATAATGTATTGCTTCTAGGCTGCATTGCCATTGGGCCGAAGGCATCACAGGCTCTAACCCCGTCCCAGTCTTCAGGAGACTGTGGTTCTTTAAATCTAAGCTCTCCCACTGGAGGCTTGGCGTATGGAATACCTGCATATACCTTTACAGAATGATTGGCATTGTACACACCTGTCAAATCTCCCTGTGTGACATGCACTACCTCTGTCACATCAGGATTCTTGTTATCTACAGCTGGCACGTTTTTATATGGAGGGCCGGTAAGTATATAGTTAAGACACAGCACACCCATAAATAAAGCCCATGTAATAATCTTTGTTTTAGCACTCAACAAACTCTTCTTTGAGAGAAGGTATCTTGCCACAAATAACGCAAGTGTAGCAAGCACACCGATAACCCATCCAAGAATGATGTTTTTGGATAGCTCAAGAATCACCAGATATAATAAAGTTAAAAGAATTATTACTGCGTAAAACAACATAAGCACCTCTGTTAAAATTTCTTGCGATTTAATTTTATGCAATCTATTATAAATCCTATCCATCCTTCTTGCAAGGTTTTTACATAACAAACGGGCGACACCAATTCGAAATCAACCGATTCCTAACTGGTGCCGCCCCTTAACATCGATCCCAATGGACTATACCTCTCAATCTATTGTATTTATCAGTTACATTGTCGCGTGTAATGATTTAATTCTCTGGTGGACTATACCTCCATTCACTAGATTTTAAATAATTACTAAACTTAAATTTCTGGTGGACCGTACCTCCCTTTCTGTAAACTTTATCTATGTCTTTTGATAAGTCTATTATAGCCCCTGTATATTAAATTGCAAGTTAATTTAGCGATATATTTTATTTTTGTCAGATATTTCAATGTTCGATTGGATGTTTTGTGAGAATTTTACATGATAATAAATATTGACATATAAAAAACCCAGTAAGTATAACCTACTGGGCAATGTATGCAGAAGATGGGACTTGAACCCACACGATATTGCTACCACAGGCACCTGAAGCCTGCGCGTCTGCCAATTCCGCCACTTCTGCGAACATTTAGTATTCTATAGAATTTCTACTTTCAAGTCAAGGCTTTACAGCCCAAAAATCAGCAAATTTCCTGAGAATCTAAAATAATTGTAAACGGTCCATCGTTCAAAAGTGAAACCTTCATGTCAGCACCGAATTCTCCTGTTTCTACATGGAACTGTTCACGACACTTTTCAATGATATATTCATACATTTCATTCGCCATATCAGGCGCCCCTGCCTCTATAAAAGATGGGCGATAGCCCTTTTTGCAATTTGCGTACAAAGTAAACTGAGAAATCAAAAGCAGCTCGCCGCCTACATCGGTAAGGGAAAGATTGATTTTGTCATTTTCATCATCGAATATGCGAAGCCCCAATAGCTTCTTAACCATCTTATCAGCAATCTCCTTAGTGTCGCTATCAGATACACCGATTAATACTAAGAATCCCTTGCCAATCTGACCAATTGTTTTTCCATCTACTGCAACTGATGCCTCAGTTACTCTTTGTACTACAAATTTCATTGTTTACCTCGCTTTATATTATTTCAATTGCCAACACATCATGAGGATTAATAACTTTTGTATAGCCCTCTGCTATCTTATATTCCTCTTTTGTCCAGATGTCTAATCCATTAAAGCTATCTGTAGATACTGCTGCAATAACATCTGATTTATAATCTGCAAAATCGAAAATCTCTTCAGATAGGTTAAATACCGCAACAGCCTTCTTTCCAGTAGAAGCATTTTCTGTAACCCAAATAGCATGGTCATCATCTCTTGCTACCTGGTGCGCCTTAAATCCATCCTGCATATAATCCAACAGCGTCTTATTGGTAAGAAGAGATAAATCCCCATCGGAAAGCCTTGTAAGCTCGGCACCTATCATAAGAGGTGAGCGGAACATACACCAAAGTGTCATCATAGTGCGGGCTTCAGCCATTGTGAAATTAGAATGACGCTCACTATTAAAGCCTGCTCCTACCATGCCGATTGGAAGCATGTCGCAATCTGGGAAGCAGCCTGCCTTCACATGATCTTGCCACATTTCGCAGCGCCAGAACATATTTTTAAGAAGCTCCCACTTGTCCCAAAAATCATCAGTGATACGCCACATATTTGCATTGTCCTGATAGTGGAAAGCCTTGTCAATGTGAGCTGGTCCAGGTGAAACACTAAGAACGATTTCACGGCCTGATTTCATAATAGCCTCATGAAGCATTCTGGTTTCGTGCCAACCGCTGAAGTTTTCGTCTCTGTACATCCATGAATCACAGATGTCATCACATTTAATAAAATCTACGCCCCAGTCGGCATACATGCTAATCAGGGAATCGTAGTAAGCCTGACCTTCCTTGCAATCCCTGACACCGTACATATCCGGATTCCATCCGCAGATGCTAGATGGATCTGCAATATCAGCTGCTGTTACAGCTGTACCAAGTACAGGCAGATGACGTTCTGCTGCTGTACGTGGAATACCGCGCATGATGTGAATACCAAACTTAAGGCCTAGGTTATGGCAATAATCTGAAAGAGGCTTAAAGCCTGCACCATTTTTTGATGATGGAAAACGTGAAGGGCTTGGTATAAATCTGCCATACTCATCTATTTCATCATCACCAAATGGAATGTATTGATACTTGTCACGCATTGTGGCAGCATCGTTTGAATACCACTCAATATCCACCACCACATACTCATAGCCATACTCTTTAAGATGCTTTGCCATAAAATCCGCATTAGCTTTCACATCTGCTTCAGTTACTGCAGTGTCATAATAGTCGTAGCTATTCCACCCCATTGGCGGAGTAAGCGCGAAATCATTTTTAGTCATTACATTATCCCCCGAAGTAATTATTTTTCCTTGATGATTATTGTCATCATATATTTGCTATTTTCTGGAATCATCACTGCGCCATTGTAGATTTCTTCAGTCTCCATTCCACAATCTACTACCGCATATACGGTAATTTTATCAGCCTCCTCTAAAGGAATCAACTTTTCTTTTATGGCTGAAATATTCCTGCCACTTTTCATTATTATCTTTGTTCCTGAAAGCTTTAATTCCTCCTCCAGATTTCCCTGGCCTGAGATAATATGGATATTTTCTTTACTTTCGCTAAGAAGTATTCCTGCTGAAGCCGCAGCGCCGGTAAATGAAGTGATTCCATTAATTATCTCTACTTCTATTCCATCCTTTTTGGCTAGCTTCATTATGTAGCCAAAGGTGGAATATATGGTAGGGTCGCCTATTGTAAGAAATGCCAGATTATAGCCATCTAACAAAAGCTGCTTGTATTTTTCATAGAATTCTTTATGCATTATCTCTAGACGTTCAGGGTCACTTGTCATTTCAAAATCATGACTGATAGTCTTTTTATATCGTATTTCCGGTACCGCTGGAAGGGCTATCTGATATGCTCTGCACTTGTCCTTTTCAGCCTTTGGAAGACAAATAACATCTGCTTCCTTAATAGCCTTGACCGCCTTTAGTGTGAGCATCTCTGGGTCTCCCGGCCCCACTCCTATTCCAAATAATACTCCAGCCATATTTGTCCTCCCGCCTAACTAATCTACTCCATTTCAGTGTGAATACCACTTAACAGGCAATGCTTGCAAAAAAAATTTACTAGCTACAATTTAAAATTCAATATAGGTAGTAGTGTAAAATCGATCAACTACTATCTTAAGTCAAAAATGAGCCTTAGGTAGTAGGCATCTTCAATCCCATTACTATCTACAACATCAAATCTACCACAGATAGTAATCTCATTCTGATTCATTACTATCTATAGCTGATAATAATCCCCAGATAGTAGTTTACTCTAAAATAACTACTATCCACAACTCGAAATCTCCACTGGATAGTAATTTCATTCAGACTCACTACTATCTGGTTCTAATAATTTACAAATCTATTCATCACTATATATAACACTACAAACACATATTTTGCTCAAAACCAACGGCCACGAATTTTTCTACAGAAGATTTAATGAGGCTTCTTGTAATTCATTATTTATGATTTGATACAATTGTCGTCCAAATCGTTCCACACACCCTAGTTCTGTTTGAACATAAAAAACACTTCTATGCTTTCTCGAATCATTGTCATCAATTTCCAAATCAACCTCTATTGTGACATGTCCATAATTATCTGGTGCCTTTATTTCAAGCGAAAATGCTGGGGTATAATTTCCCTCCTTCGAACCAAATTCAAGATAAGTTCCTTCATTATTAACATTGTAAATTCGTATTTTATCTACTAATTTTAAGTAATCTTCATTCTGGATGTAGCAATTCTGCCATGCTCTAGCATAATCACATATTGCTTCTACTTTAAGTTCAATTAATCCTTCGTCTTCCCATATTTTTTTTATTATAATGTTATGCAATCATCTTCACCTTCCTTATTTGAACTTAGTGCATTGCCAGATGAAATTTATTTACATCGTCATCCACAAGAGTTTCAGAATCTTAGGATCATAATATCTTGCATATAAATCAAGATGATATGATTTTTCAACCACATAGATATGCAGTTTATGGTATTATATTGTCTCCTGTTGATTTATTTATGACTCATCTTTATATTCGCTAAGTAATATGGTAGCCTCTCTTTTCAATCTTAAAAGAACATTTCGATACTCATTGGGGATCAAGTCATTGATATCATCCAATTCACACCCCTCATAAAGTATCCTGAATATCCTAGAATCATTCGTTATCTTTTGTAATTTTTTTATATTAAAAGGACTAAACAATATCTGTTCACTTTTATCAATGCAAATTCTATCCTCTAAAAGTTCCTCTAAGACGTTTATAATAAATATCAAAGCTTCTTTTTCATTTTTCATAATCAATTACTCCAATATGGTTTTACTTTTACATTAAACACTTTTCCTGATTGACTCTGAAAATAATATATAGAAATCAAATTTCCCCACAGGTCATATTCATAGTTACCACTTTAGAAAAATAATATCTGGTAAAATCTTGATATAATATCAATATTATAGACTATCGTTTTCGCAGTTATTCCTATTGCCAATACACTGGAGACTATCACAATGGAAAACTTTCAGCATTCACTCTAAATGAATTATATTTTTATATCAGCATCCGTTTGAAAAAAGTGATATCCATTTGATTTAACTATGACTTCTTCCAAATCTTTTTCATTTGCACTAAAAACTCTATTATCATAAAGTATATCAGCGTTTATTTCTTTTAAATATGAACATATATTTGATATTTTTTCTTTATTAATATCCCTAACATCAATTCGAATAAATATAGATTCTACAAGACCATTGCTTAGAGATATTTCTATACAATCTTCTTCTAGATTACCATATTGAATTGTATCATCCATCCAACTCCGTTCTTGTTTTAGAAAACATATATGATTTATGTCTTCAAAAGGAATATTCCATAACATAATATTATCTGCAGTGCTTCCATGCTTCACAGCATGAAAATCAAATTGCCAAATTGCCATACAAATCATTCTCCTACTATTATATAAAGTCATAGTCTTTCTTTACCTTTTCTATAGGTTCGACTATGCTATTTTAAGCCAACAAAACCTCACCAAAACAAATGGCACTTTGATGATAATTCAAAATGCCATTTTTATCTAAATTTCTAGATTGATAAATAAGATGATTGTTAAAGTCGCAATTGAATATTATTTCAAATTAAGATTTCAACAATTCCAAATCACCATCAACAAAGCCAACAGCAACACCATCTAAGTTGTTAAATAATTTCTTATACGTGCCTTCTTTTAAATATCTCGATACCATATCTGAAATCATTAATTGGATTTCTGACCAATCACTATCTTGGATCCATCTAAGTGGATTATTTCTTGTGCCAACCGACAACAAGTAATACATATCATCCTCCACGTTATTTTTATACAACAGATACTTCTATAAAGGCAAAACCTAAAAGCTTATTGTTCATTATCAATTCTTTTATCCTTTCTGATACGAATATATACATAGGTGAATCTTTTAAAATAAAAATATCTAGTCTATGTAGATAACTCTCCATCTACCTTCTTCTGGTAACCAATTTCAATTATTGTTCCTTCAGAATCATAATAATAATTGATTCTGTCTGAACCTGTCTCTTCCGCAAGAAGCTTTCCCGAATTATAGATATATGTGGTTGTGTCACTTTCTACCTTTATTAAATAAGAAAAGGTCGCGGCGGAATGAATGATATGAGCCGCGACACTTTGTCTACACTCTGAAACTTATTTGCACAAGCTGCACAAACAAGTTTTTTCTCACCATATATATATACGATAATCATATTCACTAGCCCAGAGGCATATGCCCATTTCCGCTTGTGAATCACATAAAAAAATACTACAACAATCATTCATAAATTCAGACTCATTTATTAAAAAATCTATTTTTTCTTTTATGATTGATCCTTTTAATTTAACCGCACCATTTTTTACTGCATCCCTCTCAAAAAAGATGTATTCATCATTTTCGTTGATGTTAGACAATACTTTAACCCGATATCGAATTAGAACATCTGCTTCATCGTTATAAATCTCAGACTGCTCACACTCATCTATATCATCTAATTTCTTTAGAATTATTTCTTGCACTTTCAAGGTTTTCTCTACATCTATAAAATCCTCCACTGATAGTATTAATCCATTATTATTCCATTTACTACAAACGATTTGATTATTATTTTTGCGTTTTAACTCTTTCAAGCGTTCTTGATTACTCATATCTCTAAACTCCTTTGACTTAAATCCTTGGAATAATTCTGGAAAATGCCCCCGCTCATTACTGCTATAGTTGAATTAAAGCTAATCCAAACTGTTTGCTAGAATTACCTTGTATAAAAATACTATTTAACTACAAACTAACTATATTTATATTATTTCCAAAATGCTATGAATACGAGCTAAACTATTTTTTATATCTTGTATATCATCTTCAAAAAAAGAACACGTGTAATCTTTTAACTCTGATGTCCCCTTTTTTTTAATATACTCTAATTTGCTCTTTTGATTATGAAACATGCCAGCATCAAGCATTGATATTTTTTCTAAAAGCTCTCCAGGCCACAATTCTCCTATAAAAATATTCTCTTGTAGCATATCTAATGCCTTCTCTACAGCGAATTCCATAAACATTTTTTGCCTAAACATATGCAAAACATCAGCAACATCTATATCATCTGGTGTTTTAGCTAAAAGACTGTTGTACCACTTTTGTAAAGGATATAATTCTTTTCCCTCTATAAATTTACAACTAAACATTTCTCCAATCGTCATTTTTATATACCTAACACGTAAAATTTTTCAAAAGTACTCCTATTAATATATTTTTAAATACCCCTGTTCTTTCCATACTTTTAAAGTAAACCCATGGCCGCACAAGCTAATGCTGTTCCCGTTCCTGCTGTTGCTACAGTAACAATAGCAAGTGCTGTAATTACACCTAATCCTAATTACTAATCTGGATTATTTTCAACATACTCAAGAAATGAATCTTGTAACTCTTCATCAGTATCAACGCCATTAATATATACTTTAATATCAAATTCTTCCTCTCCATCCAAAGAGCTTGACCCATCCAATACACCAAATACACTTGAGATAGAATCTATTATAGTATGCTGAATTACATCTAAAAAAACTTTTCTGCTTTCTTCATTCAAGCCACTATAAAGTTCCAAAGCGTTCTTCCAATAATCGGAAGTCTTGCTATTAACGATAGTATTATTGAATAAGTCTTCGTATATACCTCGTCCGTCATTCACTAATGTTTGGTATAGATTTTCAATAAATTTTTCATTCATATTATTTCACCATGTATAAAGGATACATCTTTCTATTAAGATCTATTAGTTGTCTATAAGCAGAATTAGGAATATCTGGATACACCATTTTTAATTCAAATAAAACTCTAGCTATTAATTGTCTAACGCTTGATATTCCTTGAGTGCTTCTTGAAACAATCCCATTTGGACCACTAATTGTATGCCCTGCTTTAGGTACATTAATTGATGGAGGGATATCAGCATTAGTCTCCTCTATGAAATTCTAAGATTTGATTTAATGAAAGTAATATTATAAACCTCTTTCGTTTACAATCTTATTAAGCTCCTTACCAATTAAGCCGTAACTTCCCAATCCATAAACGCTTTTGTATTTTGGAATATAGCCTAACTCGCTCCCACTTACATCAACATATGTTTCTCTTATAATATCCCAAAAACCAAAATCTTCATTTTTCTGTTTATCAGTAACTTCAGAAAAAGCTATACTCTTTGCAAAGCCTTTTCTCCATAATTGCGTGTTTATTACCTCTACCAAAAGGATATTATTGTCCTCTATTGATTTTGTATATACATCTGATGATGAGAAATAATCAAAAATATAAATTAAATACATCCCATTAACAAAACTATCTCGGCTCTCAACATTTGTACGAATAACTTTACCAAAACAATAAAGATTATCTCTAATAGATAAAACAAAAATATCTCCTTCAACTGGCTTTTTATTCGACTTTTTTAATACGATTAATTGATTATCGTCCACAATATACTTTCTTCATCTCCTTAATGTTAGTTACTTAAAACTTGTTTGTACAAGTTGTACAAACAAGTTTTTTGCTAAATTAATCTTTCTTTGCTACAAACATTATTAATTCTTCAAAATTCGCAGCAACAACTGCAACTTCAGAATCATCCATTCCAATAAACGGAACCTCTATATAGTCTCCATTCTTATTTATTCCATATGCCATGTCTCCTCCATCAGAACCTATAAGTATGATATCACTTAAAAATTCTTGAGTTTCATAAGCATCATTTAACTCCTCTATTTCATCTTTTTCCCAAAGCAATAAGTAATTATCCTCTCCAATGAATCCCTCACCACTTATAGCTTCATTAATGTACTTGTCAAAATCTCCATATTTCTCACTATGAAATAATACTTCACTAGTAGATTTATTAAATCTACTTAATTTACTTTCGATATCTTCCTTCATAGCTGGTCTCCTTTACTTTCAGCATTCACTCTAAATGAATTATATTTTTATATCAGCATCCGTTTGAAAAAAGCGATATCCATTTGATTTAACTATGACTTCTTCCAAATCTTTTTCATTTGCACTTAAAACTCTATTACCATAAAGTATATCAGCGTTTATTTCTTTTAAATATGAACATATATTTGATATTTTTTCTTTATTAATATCAAAAACACACTTATATCATCATACAAATTAAAACATACTGAAATAACATCTTTAGGCATTCCATTTTTCATTACACTATCAATCCATTCTGAAATTCTGTAATACATATCATCCTCTCCTATCTATTTTAATTATCCTTTTCACTTTGTTATCACTACTTCAAAGGTATTATCCTAGAATCATCTGTTATCTTTTACATTTTTTATATTAAAAGAACTAAACAATATCTGTTTACTTTTATAAATGTCAATTCCATCCTCTAAAAGCTTGCAAGTGAGACAGCTAATATAATTTTTCATTATTTATACATTTTATACATAAGATCTTCTAATCGATAATTCTACCTATATCTATGTCTGCTTCGCGTTGTTTTTTTGCAGTACATCTTCCCATATATATTTTAGCAACATTTAAATCCTCTTCAGTATTTCCAAGTATTTCAAGAACTGTAATAGCAAAAATATCCGACAAATAATCATCTGCTTGTTCGACAACATCTTCGAAATATCCAAATAAACTTGTTAGTTTTTCTTTATCTTCATTTTTTCGTAATAAAGAAATTACTTTAGGCATGATAATATCTTCAATAACAATTGTGTCCATCTCTCCCATTGACTCACTCAGAGCAATATCAATTGTATCTCTAGTTTCTGGAAAGAAATCTTCCATAGAATTTATAAATTCATTAAATCTAATCATATCATTTCACCTACTTGTTTAAATAATTTTATTGCATATTCTAAATCTGATATTAGAGCTTCCGCTATATCTAAATCATTTACCCCTAATGAACCTGCTCTGATTAGCTTATTTAATTCCGTTAGACGATTTATTGCTTTAAGTAAATGTTTTGAACTACCTGCTCCAATTTCTTTGATAAAAGTGCACACATGGCTGCGCATGCTAATACTGTTCCTGTACCATCTGTTGCTACAGTTACTACCGCAAGAGATGTGATTAAGCCTAATCCTATTACTACCTTCTGTGTATTAGTAAGCTGTGGCCATTCACCTGACTGATCCTGACAGTTCACTGGATTATTATTACGATATACGCAGACAGATTAGAAATATACGATATTAATTAGAATTTCACCTCATATAATTTGTATATTATAAAATCTCCTGATTCCAAGTCCCCTCCAGATGTTATTAGTTGATTTCTTAACGAAATAAATCTTTTTAATTCTTCATAATCATCTATTAAACCATATTTATTTAATTTTATTAACTCAAAGCATTTATTCCTATCAAAATGCAACTCATTGTAGAGTGCTGAATAATACGAGCCTCCAGAGTAGGCATAATCATATCCTATCGGAATCATACTTTTTAATTCACTTGTATCAAAACATGGCTCACTTTTCTCGGTTTCACATAATAAAACTCTGTAGTCTATATGTTCTTTCTCAGAATAAGTTATATATTTTTTTATAAATATATTATCTGCACATACGTCAACCCAGTCATCATCGTACCAAGCCTTTTCAACTTTTTCATCCAATTCGTCTAACCATTCTTCGTTAAAGTTATCATTAAGATACCAATTATCTCCATCTACGCCTTGATATATTTTGTAATCCTTTTTTTGAAATATAACTCCATTTATCATATTGACTTCTCCCAGTTTTTAATCCGCATTTATTGTGAACTAAAACTCCACTCTCACCTACAAAGTAAGTATGATAATCCTCTACTGCAAAATTATAGACTGTTACAGGCCCTGCTAGATGCTCTTTATTCTTTTTCTCCAGATGAAGTTTATTTCCTTCATCATCCATAAGTGTATCAGATTATCTTAACTCTCCAGCCTTAACAAAGCCTCTTTCTAGTGTATAGAATGGATGCCCCTCAGTGGTAATAAATTCTTCACCATCAATTGTTAGGTAAACTACATCATATGTAGCATGCTCATAAGTCTCTAAAACTGGCTTATAATCAACTTCTCCAGTCTCAGGATTCTCCGCAAGTACATAATCACCTACTTCAATATCCTCAATAGCCACTTCACCAGCTATAGTACATACTAGCGTTCCGGCTACAAAGCAATGCGGTGAATTCATTCCACCTGTAACAGCACCACCAATAGCTCCCCACATGAAGCCATCTGCAGCACCATATATTGATAATTCTTTTGTAACTTGAACGCATGATTATTTTATCCAATAGTCATGCGTTCATTTTTAATATTATAAAAATGTAACCTTAGGTATTCCGCGCGAAACAATGTCTATATTATAATTAGGAGTAATAACCACATAATGAAATATCTCCTTCTCTGACAAAAAACCGCCCGCTGTATCAAAGATAAATTCACCAAACTCTCCATCTGTCAATTCATATAATACATTACAGAAATGATTCTTTTTTAGTGTCATTAATTGGTCATCATTTAAATATATCCCATTTTGAACAATACCCTCATCCAGCAATCTAAAACCATGAACAAGGTAAAAGTTTATCTCTATTTTCTTTTCATCATCAAACAGATACACCGTCAACCAATCTTCTGAAAAAGAAATTGAAACCTCAAAATAACCATCAAAGAATATATTATTATCATATACTTTCCATTTTTCCATTTTATCTCCACTAATATCGTATCTTTATTACTCTACTATTTGATAAAACCACTTCTAATGTCGGTCCAAGTGTATTACTTCCTTGTCTTGCTACAATTTTAATGCCATTTTCTAAAAAGCCTATTTTACCTGGTCCATATGAGGTACTAATGTCTTGAACATTTAATAACTTTAAGTTCGAAAAATCTTCTAATAATTAGATGCTCTTTATTCTTTTTCTCCAGATATAGTTTATTACCTTTAGCATCTACAAGTGTATCAGAATATCTAAGCTCTACAGCCTTAACAAAGCCTCTTTCAAGTGTATAGAATGGATGGCTTTACTATGAGCATTCTCTAATAAGTCTTGATTCTACCTGCTTTAATAATTCATCATCATTATTAACAGATTTTAAATAAGCCAAATAAGCCTCCGCAGCCCTATCAATCTCATTTTCAAATTCATCAAAGGTTATCACTTGATTACCCCAATCTGATATCTTAGGGTTGTCTAAATGGTATTCAATATCCATTGAACCATCCCATTTTTCACATGTAACAATACTAACCACAACATCAGTAAATTTCTTCTTAAATTCAATCCAAGTATCATACGCATCAACATCACTAAGAACAACGTACTCTGCCTTTTTAAGACCTTCCTTCACACGCACCAGCCTTTCAATCCAATCAGAAAGATCAATTTGCCCCATGATTCCATCAAGTTCTTCGGGATAATAATCGCCGTAAGTATAACCATTAACATCTATTTGCAAATAACCATTCTGTCCTGGAAAATCATCCCATTCGTTACAAATTCCCCTAAAAATAATTTTAAACATTGCTCATATCCTCCTATCTAAAAAAGGTCCTTTTGGCTAGTTTTGCAGCTAATTCCTCATCCGTCAAATGAGCAGCTTCTTGTTCAAACTTTGTGAACGAATGTCGATTTAGTATGTGATTCACACTTTTGTTGGATAAATCAATTGATTTTACTGCACACATATTATGCACCAGAACTTCATTCTCACCAACAAAGTAAGTATGATAATCCTCTACTGCAAAATTGTATACAGTGACTGGCTTAGATAAGTGCTCCTTATTCTTTTTCTCTAAATGAAGCTCTTTTCCATTGTCGTCTACAAGAGTATCAGAATATCTCAGCTCTCCTGCCTTAACAAATCCTCTTTCAAGTGTGAAGAATGGATGACCTTCTGTAGTGGTAAAGTCTTCTCCATCAATGGTTAGGTAAACTATATCATAAATATCGTGCTCGTATGTCTCAAGTGCAGGCTTATAGTCTATCTCGCCAGTCTCAGGATTCTCCGCAAGTACATAATCGCCAACTTCAATATCCTCTATAGGAACTTCACCATCTACAGTACATACCAGTGTTCCAGCTACAAAGCAGTGAGGTGAGTTCATACCTCCTGTGATTGCTCCACCTATAGAGCCCCACATGAAGCCATCTACAGCAGCCTGCTTAGTGGTTTGCAAATCACCAGTTTTTAGATACTCGATACCACCACTTATTACTGCTCCATATTCGGCACCACTCACTATCCCTGTAGCATCGCCTTCAAATACACCACACAAATCAATAATTCAGCTAGAATTTATACCGTATCATCAATCAAGGCTTATAACAAGGCCATCATAATTTACACATTTACATCCTTCCTCTGAAACTAAAAACAATGTTTTTTCACTTGGTAAAGCATACATTAGAATCCCATTGTAATCTAAAACCAACGTATGTCCTTCGCCAGTATAAATATTAAATGCATATGCGTAGAAGCATCTTTTCCACTGATCAAAAATAATATCTGTCACATGTCCATACTTTTCATTTTTATACTCCCACACCATTTTCCCCTCTTGATTATACTTAATTAGGCTCCCGCCAATTTCAGAAATCACTACACAGTTATCATCTGTTCTAATTGGTGAAAAAAATGAAAACGTTCTGGATTTTATTTTCTTATCCATCAAAAGACAATTATCTTTTAATAAAACAATCTCATTTCCTACAGAATCAATAACAACCTTGTAGTATTTATAGATTGTGAGCTCGTTTGTGCAGATATTTAGCAAATAAGTTTTTTCATTTGAACCAATATACAATTCTTGTCTATTCCTAAACGTAAGCCAATCAATCCTTTTTAAAATTTTGTTTTCACATATCACTTCGCCAGTAAAAACAGAACAAACCTGAACAGTACTTTTACCAAAATCATCCCATTCTGCCGAACAAATCATATCACCATCATCTGACACAGCCTGACGTTCACCATATAAATCTCCGTAACACCTAATAATATTGAGTCTTTTACAAAGTTTTGAATCAAAAACAGAAATTGCCACCTTATTATCTTCTATTTTTTCAACACCAATCCAATACAATCCATTATTAGAAGTTCTTAAATATCCATATTTTGACATAAAATTTACCAACATAAAGTTGTTTTTCACCTCCTACTACCATAGCTGCTTTAATCCGTTAAAAAATTTTATAAAATCATCCATAGGAACTTCACCAGGTTTATATTTTGAAAAAAAGCTCTCCCATAATTGATTATAGCTATATGAAGATGAACGGTGTGTAGACTGCTTTAGCCAAATACCAAAGTCAGGATTATTTATATCTATTTCTAACCCATCAAAATACTTTTGAAATTTACGTGGAAAAATATGATGTGCGTCAAATCCTGGTCCTGGGTCAAATCCACCCTCTTTTATCATATTTTCACCAAGCTTACATCTATTGTGTACAAAAACCTTATTCTCACCAATAAAGTAAGTATGATAATCCTCAACAGCAAAATTATATACTGTTACAGGTTCTTCAAGGTGAACTATTTCTTTGTACTCGAGGTGTAAGTGCTTACCTTCTGAATCTAGTAGATTATCTGAATATCTCAGCTCAGCTGCTTTTACAAATCCTCTACCTTCCACATAAAAAGGATGTCCTTCTGTTGTAGTAAATTCTTCTCCATCTATGGTTAAATACACTACATCATAAGTATCATGCTCATAGGTCTCTAGTACAGGCTTATAGTCTATCTCGCCAGTCTCAGGATTCTCAGCAAGTACATAATCTCCTACTTCAATATCTTCAATAGGAACTTCACCATCTATAGTACATACCAGTGTTCCAGCCACAAAGCAATACGGTGACGTCATTCCTCCTGTAACTGCTCCTGTAACTGAGCCCCACATAAATCCATCTGCAGCTCCGTCTATTGCCGCTTGTTTAGTGGCTTGCATATCCCTTGTTTTGAGATACTCAATTCCACCACTTATTACAGCTCCCGAAGCAGCACCACTTACAGCTCCTGTGCAAGAACCAATCAATGCGCCCATTACTACGCAAGATGCTCCACCAGTTACGACTGCTGAAACAGCAAGAACTGTGATAACGCCAAGCCCTATTGCTACTTTTTGTGTATTCGATAGCTCTGGGAAATTTCCACTTTCATCCTGGCAATTAACAGGATTATTATTACCGTATTCAAATAGATTATACCCGTTTACATCCTCAGATACACCTGCAATTACACTATCAGCACTAATAAATCTGTGCACCTTAGGGTCATAGTATCTTGCATTAAGATAATAGAACTTTGTCTCATTATCGTAATAATATCCTCTATATCTAATTGGATTTCTCTCTAGGATATTGTTTTCATCTTCACCCTTGTAGAAACGGCTAGCTTCTATAGCTATAACATTTCCCCAGACATCATATTCATAGGTTCCTACAGGAACTGAATCTGAACTTCTACAAATTCCAACGACATCACCTTGGGCATTTTTTGTATAAAAATATCTACACTCAGCAGAAAGATTTCCACCATCTTTCTTCTGATAGCCTATTCTAAAAACACACCAACAGCATATGTTTTACCGACATATCGTTGGTGTGTAATTCATATAATTGTTTAAATCCTACATTAATCTAAAAATATCATGGGGCTAATATACATTATTCTTCAGTTGTAAAACAATTCGATTATATTTACCATAAATCAAACCGATCTATACATACGTGAATATAATCTCCCCTCGAAATATCTTTAGGTACTAGTTCACTATCAATAGAAATAATAATTTCACCAAGGAATAATTTATTATTCTCATACCTACCAATTATTTCATATCGGAAGCCTGATTGTGAAATAATCGTTTCGGTATTAACCTCAGATATAAAAATATCATGAACCCCTAATACTTTAATATCATCATCAATTATATCTCCAACTTTGTATGAACAATCATCTGAAAAACAAACAATGTCAAATAACCCATCACTTATAACAACACTTGCTTCATAATTATCTATATCTATCCAGTCTATCGCTTTTACATACATAGACATACCTCCTTGTTAAAAAATCCCTAGGCTAGGTGCCCTTTTGGCTAATTCCTCGACCGTCTTTATATGGAATGTCGTTATATTTCCTGTAACTCTATCTAAGCCGACAAATCCAAATTTATCACCACTCATGAATGAAACATATCCGTTAAGTTCTTTAGCATACTTACCATTTTTTAACACATAATTAGCATCATCTATATAATTAGCTAATGAATAAAACTTTTTATCTAATAATTTCGCAATTTGACCACCATGCTTAACAAAGTGATTTATCTCATTTTCTTTGGAATTAAATGCCTTTTCAACACCACAATTATTGTGAACCAGTACATCATTCTCACCAACAAAGTAAGTATGATAAT